>SMWT01000014.1 GCA_004356615.1 Deltaproteobacteria bacterium
CCATCAGGTCTAATGGCCGGGCATACCCTAAACAAATTAGGTTATAAAAATGTAACTATTTTTGAAAAGGAAGACCAGGTTTGCTAAGGCCGATTTTGATAGTGAAGAGTGGGTCTATGTAAAAGAGGGATCTTGTAGTGATATTAAGAAAGCTATGAAGAGTCCTGCTTTAAGGGAATATGCGAGAGAGATCGCTAAAGCTGCGGTTAAGTATCAGGATAATGCACCTAAATAGGTTTTGTGGTGGGTTCGATTCCCACCTCCACCAAAATTTTTCAAATATGAAAAATTCTTATTATTTCATGCTTTTTAATTTTCATTTTTAAAGTCTTTGGATATTTCCTTAATCTATGAGGAGCTAATTTGAAGTATATAACCCCCAAAATAATTGAGAAAATGATTTATATTATCCGAGATCAAAAGGTTATGCTCGATAGTGACTTGGCCACTCTATATGAGGTAGAAACCAGGTATCTTAATAAAGCTGTCAAACGGAATATTAATAGATTCCCTAAAGACTTTATGTTCCAGTTAACGCAGGTTGAGTTTAAATCTTTGATGTTCCAATTTGGAACATCAAAAGAAGGGAGGGGCGGTAGGAGAAAACTTCCTTCTGTTTTTACGGAAAATGGTATTGCAATGTTGTCTGGAGTTTTAAATAGCGAGAGGGCAATTAATGTTAATATTTCAATAATGAGAACTTTTACAAAAATGCGTAAGATTTTGTTATCCGACGAATCTCTTTCAGATAAGATTGCCAAATTAGAAAGCGATTCAAATGAAATGAAAAAGATTTTTCGTATAGTTTTTGAAAAAATAAATATTTTGGAAGCTAAAACTCCCGTATTACCTAAAAAACGTAAAAGAATTGGCCTGAAAAAAAAATTTGTAGTGATTTGTAGTTTTTAAAGTTTGCAAAATTTTGGATTACGGGTTCTTTCGATGTTCTCACCACCTCCACCAATTATTTTTTGCCAAGTGACTAACGCTTCTCTTCATGTCATCATAATTTTCCTTTGGTAGGAATTCTTCTTAAAGGAGATAATACATGAACAAAAATAAAATGTTGATGATGGCCGCTGTTACTGGACTTATGCTTGCTGGTTCAAATTCATTCGCTGGAAGAGAAGGCTTCGAAAAGTGTAAGGGTATAGCACCTAAGGGAGCTAACGGATGTGGAGCAAATGATCACAAGTGTGGTGGTTTTGCTAAGGCCGATTTTGATAGTGAAGAGTGGGTATATGTAAAAGAGGGGACTTGCGGGGAAGTTAAGAAAGCCATGAAGAGTTCTGCTTTAAAAGAGTATGCCAGAGAGATCGCTAAGAGTGCGGTTAAGTATCAGGATAATGCTCCAAAATAACCTCTGGAGCCATTCTAGATGGGAACAATAGAGAAAGGAAGCTATGGAAGTTTGATTTTATGATTTTCAAACCACTCCATGACTTCATCTTTATCCACCTCGCTTGAAGCGCATTTTAGGATAATATTACCAAGTCCTGATTTACCGTTTTTTTCCTTTTCGGGATACTTTAGATCCCACCCATTTTCATTCATAAAAGTTCTGGCCACGAGGGCGCCGACTCTTTTATTACCATCCATAAAAGCGTGGGCCTTCACCAGATAAAAGCAAAGTACCCCAGCGATTTTTGCGATTCCTCCAGCTTGAAAAGGATATGATCCGGGATAGAAAGCGCTGTGGAGGGCCGATTCGATTTTTCCCTCATCCAAAACGCCAAAAGGATTTCCACCCTGCTCACAGAGAAATTTATTGGTTTCAATAACTTGCTCTACAGAGGGGGTGAATAGTTTCACTTAAGTTCATCCATTGCTTTTTTACTCTTGGCATATGCCTTTTTCATCTGTTTGGTCCACTTGTCCTTGGCGATGGGTTTAAGCTCAATTGTTTGAGGATTGATGATAAACTCTTTAAGGGCAAGGTTAACTAATTGATTGAAGTTATTTAGATTGTTTTTTTCCATATAGTTCTCAACCTCTGGGTCGAGCCACTCTTCAAGTCTTACAGTACGTGGTTTGCTCATGTTTTCTCCTATCTAGGTAGTATAACAGAAAAAGATGCAAAAAGCATCTTTTTGCATCTTTTGAAGACCTTTGTTTGGATATGATTTTAAGGATTTAGGCAGTTTCAGTCACAAACTGCGGCCTATGATTTTGATAGTGAAGAGTGGGTCTATGTAAAAGAGGGGACTTGCGAGGAAGTTAAGAAAACAATGAAGAGTCCTGCTCTTCGGGAGTACGCTCGAGAGATCGCCAAGAGTGCGGTTAAGTATCAGGATAATGCTCCTAAATAATCTCTACTTATTTTAGAGAGCTTGAAGTCGCAATTTGCGACTTCAAAAATGGGCCATTAATTCGCTAATTTATATAAACAAATAAGTAAATACAATTAGTTAAGCGTTCTTTAGCTAATAATTAGCTACTTTTTATGCTGCTTTTGTGATATAATACACCTATGTATTCTTTTTCACCCAACTACCTAAAAAATACTTCCTATTCATCCAAAGTTCTCAAACTACTAGGGGACTGCATGGAGGCCAAGGGTAGAGAAAAATCCTATTTGCTCAAAAATCCAGAATTATTAAAAGAGCTTGAAAATATCTCGATGAGGGAAGAAACAATAGCATCTAATGCCATAGAGAATGTATTTAGCTCCGCAGACATTTTTGCTCTCAGTGAGAGAAAAATTGTACCAACAAGTAAATCTGAATTTTTTTTGCGCAACTACTATAATACTCTTTTAAAAATCAAAAATAATCCTGACCTGCAAGTTAACAGCGACACAATAAAAATGCTTCACCATTTTCTTTTTGAAGATATTGAAGAAGGAGGAAAGTTTAAAAATAAAGAAGTTTTCATAACTGAAAAAGGAACAAAGATTCGTTTTAAAAGTGTTTCACCTGATTTAACACCTAAATACATAAAAAATCTTTGTATAAGCTATGAAGAATATATTAAGGATATAAAAACACCTCAGTTAATTGTGATCTCTTCCTTTATTTTTGATTTTCTGTGTATCCATCCATTTATAGATGGCAATGGAAGAGTTTCGAGACTCTTAACAAACCTTTTACTCATGCAAAATGGATACGAGGCATTAAGTTATATATCGTTAGACAAAATAATAAATAGGTACTCTGATCATTATTACCATGCTTTATACGAGTCATCAAAAGGATGGCATAAGCAAAAGCACGATATGGATTCTTGGCACGTTTTCTTCCTGTCAGTAATCAGGGAGGCCTATACAGAAATATTTAGTAAAATTGAGCAAAGTGATGGCCGATCTAGTAAAACTGAAATTATTAAAAATGTTGTATCGTCTAAAAAGGGAGACTTTACACTTGCTGAGCTTCAAAGAGAACTTCCTTCAATTAGCAATGCCATGATTAGAAAAGTTTTGACTCAATTAAAAGAACAGTACAAGGTTGCTACTCGAGGAAAAGGCCGAGGGGCGCATTGGAAGGTGATATTGTGAAATCATTCATGGAAAAGCATTGGGACAATATTCCTCCTGATTTAAATGTTTTATTAAAGGCCTGCGATGGGTGCCAAAGTAAAGAAAAATTGTGGGAGAATCAAAGACCTGAAGTCCTGGAGAGCTTAAGGAAGTCTGCAATAATTGAAAGTTCTGTGTCCTCTAATAGAATGGAAGGAGTCGATATTGATGATCAACGGGCCTTGAAACTATTTGATGAAAAAAATGATGAGCGAAGTTATGAAGAGGTTCTTGGTTATAAGGATGCCCTGAATTGGATTAATGTAGAGTATGCGACAATCCCGATAACTATTGAAACAATTAAAAAATTGCATAATTTATGCTTTAAAAGCGAAATGAATAGTGATGCAGGTCAGTTTAAAAAAAGCAATAAACCAATTAGAGAGCAACTTGGCTCAGGTGAATGGATCAATCGCTTCAACCCTGTTGAAGTTGCGGATACAGAACCTTATTTGAATTACATTATTGAAAAGTACAAGGAGTGGAATAATGATGGAGTTCACTCTCAATTGTTATTGATCTCAGCATTTATTTTGGATTTTCTGTGTATCCATCCATTTAGAGATGGCAATGGTCGAACTGCAAGACTTCTCACTTTACTTTTACTCTTTAAATCCTCCTTTAATGTCGGGAGATATATCAGCTTAGAGAGACTGATCGAAAATACTAAGGACGAGAAAAAAGGATATTACGATGCCCTTAAAAAGTCTTCTGGTGATAAATGGCATAAGTCAGAGCATGATATTATGCATTGGCACAGATATTTTGTTGCTTTGATAAGAGATTCATACCGAGAAATGGAAAATAGGGTGGCGACGCATTTTGTTTGATAGTGAAGAGTGGATCTATGTAAAAGAGGGGACTTGCTCGAGAGTTAAGAAAGCGATGAAGAGTCCTGCTCTTCGGGAGTACGCTAGAGAGATCGCTAAAGCTGCAGTTAAGTATCAGGATAACGCGCCTAAATAGGATTTGTGGTGGGTTCGATTCCCACTGACACTATTTTTAAAACATGAATTTTTGGTGGAGAATTGTGCTTATCTTCCACCAAAGTGAAACTATTAGTAGATCAAAATAAAAAAATAAATTTTCTCTTAAGAATTTAATTTTTCCTAAGTGCGTTTTGTCCTTTTCTTGAGGCGTCGATAGATAAGACAATTATCCTCGCTGCCTCTTGAGGAGCATGGAATCCAGTTGAGTTTTCTGAGATGATATAATCTAAATACCAGGATGCTTTTCTGTGGAATTCTTGGGCCTTCTTTAGTGCCATATCTTTTTTACCGTAATTCTTAATATCATCTATTAAATCCATTAGGGCATTTTTTGCAATGTTTTCCAACTCATGTTGTTTGAACTGAATTTCCTCCGCCCTACTTTTTAACTCCTTCGTATCGGCCCCATGGCAAGTCCGGCAGGATCGATTTATATTAAGGAGGGGACTCCTAACATGATGATCCGTAATTTTCATGGAACCAACTTTTTTAAAGGGCATATGACAATCAACACAAGAAACACCTGATCTGGCGTGAATCCCCTGTGACCAAAGTTCAAATTCTGGATGCTGTGCTTTTAACATTGGGGCCTTAGTACTTTTGTGAACCCAATCCTTAAAATTAATTTTTTCGTAATATCCGTATATTTCGTCTGCTTTAATACCATTGGCCCATGGATAAACTAGTCTTTTATCTTTTTCTCTAAAGTAATATTCCACGTGGCATTGGGCACATACAAATGTCCTCATCTCCTGTCTTGATGCCATAGAATTTACCTTGAAATTTTTGATTCCTTGATGTTCCTTATAGGCCTTTATCCCTTCTATGAAGGCCGGTCGGGTTACTCTAAGTTGCATATTTGCGGGATCGTGACAATCAATACAGGAAATGGGATTTTTTACATGCAATTTAACTTCGTCATAGGGCATTTGATTTAAGATTTCAAATCCCTTAAATAGATCCCCATTTCCCAACTTTTTCCAGGTTACATAAGTTGAGGCATGGCAGTTAATACATGTTCCCGGTTGTTTTACTTTTGTCACCCTTTGGGTATGGATTTGATCGAGAAGCATATACGCATGACCGCGTTTTTCCCTATAATCAATGGAAAAGGCATATCCTTCCCACATTTTTTTTAAACGAGTATCCTCTTCAATTTTTGATTGGGCCACAACAGATCTAGGATCGGCCTTAGATGGAGTGCGAGGAAAGGCCTCACTTCCTCCAAAGCGGGTCCGTATTTGATCAGTAGTTTTAAGATAATCCTCATATTGGAAAGGAAAGTTTGCACCCCAATCTTTTGCGTTTTCATTATCATCAGAAATTTGTTTTACTTTATAAAATGAATATTTGGCCTCTTGTTTTTTTTCAAAAATATTAAATAAGAGCGATAAAATGCCAACAGATACGACAATTGAAGCGGCCAAAATTAATATAAAATTCTTATTTTTTCTCATAATTTATTCCCCTATCTCCTGTGTCCTGCTGATTTGTGGCAAGTTGTACAATTATAAGTCTCAATAGAGTGCTTCCCTTGTTGAAATATATTTTGATGACAACTTATACATTGATTTTTAACTATATTTTTATTGAATTTTTTTATTTTTATTGGGTCAGGGTAATTTCCTGTGGTGAAAGCATATGAATGCATTAAACCATTAAAGGCCTTTGACATCCACTTGCCTACAAAATCATCAGGAGCATGACAATCATTACATGAAGCAACCTTTTTATGAGAAGATTGGATCCAGCTTTTATAATTATCATTCATTACGTGACAATTTATACAGGCCTTTGGATCGTCTAATAAATAAGAATGGCCTTTTCCGTAGTAAAAAGTAAATGTCCCAATACCAATGGGAATTCCTATTGAGATTGGTATTAAGAATAGTCCGACCAAGGATATCAACTTCTTTTTCATAATATGATATGATTATTTTATAAAAAAATTATAAAGAATAAAAGGTTATTTAATTCAATGTACTCAACGTAGACCCTCCAAAGGAAGTGGTTGGATAAATGGCCAATTATTTTCCTATTCAATCTTTTGATCAATTTAGTACCTAGTAATGACCTATATTCCTTAAAATTGGCTTGGCCGCCATTTCTGGACTCGTTCTTGGTGGTGGAGCAAATGATCATAAGTGTGGCGGTTTTGCCAAGAAAGATTTTGATAGTGAAGAGTGGGTCTATGTAAAAGAGGGATCTTGTAGTGATATTCAAAAAGCGATGAAGAGTTCTGCTCTTCGAGAATACGCGAGAGAGATCGCAAAGGCCGCGGTTAAATATCAGGATAATGCGCCTAAGTAGAGGGGAGAGGCCCGTGTCCGTTGCCGTTTCCGTACCGCCCCCGTGGTCAGTTGGCCGTTTAAAACTGAAGCTGAATACACAATTTTAGCAGGAGGCTAAAATTGGATCGCCTCTGCGCCTGCAAGGTCACTACCCACGATGGGTAGTGAATCAGAAAC
>SMWT01000015.1 GCA_004356615.1 Deltaproteobacteria bacterium
CCTGTTCACTACAGTAGGAGCGCTAGGTAGAACCATAGGAATTCCGTTATAGGGAATCGTCGCATCATCACTACCATGAAGATGAATTATACTTACTGGTCTACTTGGACGGCAGTCACTTTTTTTATAAAAAGAGGATCCGCCCCAGGTTATAATTCCATCTATAAGATCAGCATGCTCACAGGCCATTCTTTGACTTAAAAAGCCTCCATTTGAATGACCAGCAATAATGACCTTTGATATATTATATTTGGCCTTTAATTTGGCAATTAATCTTTGCAAATAACGAACATCATTAATTTTTTTATTATCAAAATTACAACAAAAAGAAGTTGCATTCCAAAACTGTCTTTTTGCTCTATCTTTATTTCCAGAAGGTACTGCAAGTATATAGCCTTTTCCTGAAACCCATTTCTGAAATGGGAGAAAAAGACCTTGAACTACAGACCAGCTTGAATACCCATGAAGAGAAACAATTAATGGATAAGATTTTCTAGAGCTATATTTTTTGGGAGTAAACACATAAGCTGGATCTCGATCTATTCCAGGCTCAGGTATATGTAGTCTTGATATTTCAGTAATATGCCTATTTAAATCTTGTGCAGGTTCGACCTTTTGCATTTCTGCTAACATTCTCTTTTTTACAATTGATTGCATGAATTTTTCTTTGGCCCTATCCACACTCTTATACTGAAGTGGATCATTTTTTAGCGCCTGTAAAACCTGGCCACCAACTGCAAGCTCATCCTGCTCTCTGATGGTTTGCGCCTGTAAGAGCGGTCCCAACAGTAGAAAAAATAAAATTATCTTTTTCACAATTACTCCTCAGCGTTAATTGTACTGCACGGAATTAAAAAAGTAAACGTCATCTGGAACCATTAGAATGTGCATCGACGAAAAGCTAAGGAGTAAGTCTTTTTTTTCTCTCCACAAATATCACGGTTAAAAAGACAACACCGAAGGGAAGTGCCAAAAGATTAATAATCGGCACACCTATTAAAACCAGCATAAGTGAACCTGCGAAAAAGTAAGAGATAAAGTTTTTGGTGAGATCTTTTACACATCCTCCAAGGGTTAGCTCTTTTCTCGACCAGCTATAATCCACAAATTGAATTGAAATTAGAATAGCTGAGATGATGATGGTTCCAATCTGGCCACCGGGAACTAATCCGATAAAAAGAGAAAAGATGGTGAGGGTTAGGATAAAGATAATCTTTTTTATTTCGTTGAAAAGGATAGAAGCATATCTTTTGAAAGTGGCAAAAAATGATTTTTCAAAATCTTCACTAGATTTTCCCACCAGAAGTTTCTCTACCCTTGAGCTGATCATATCGTTGAAAGGAGCGGCGATGAGGGAGACCAGGAGAATAAAGGTAAAGTTTATGACAAAAAAGAGCGCTACCGTTGTTAGCGCGACGAAAAGCCAGTAGAGCGCTTCAATTCCTAGCGTATTTGAAAGATAACCTGTGAGCCATTCTTTTGATTTAGTTAAAACATCGCTGTAGAGCCAGTAACCGAGAAAGTAGTAGAGGACCGAGCCGATTAAGACAGGAATCATACTTAGCGTAAAGATCCATTTATCTTTAAAAAGAGAAAGGGCCTTTTTCAATGCAAAAATTGTAAGCGTAAACTGAGAGATCATTTTTTTGCCTTTTTAAATTTAAAACTATGGAGTTCGTTGAAGTCTTTAAGTTTTGGTTTATCTGGTATTTTTCTTAAAAGGTCTTTAAATTGCTGCCAAGAGAGATTTTGGTAAAGGAGGGGAGTTTCTATTTCGTACTCCTCACATTTATCCAGTTTATCTTTGGCCTTTGTAAGCATCCCTCTTGCGCCTATGAGGTTTTCTCCCTCTTGATGGTAGAGTGCCGTGGCCGCTTGAATAATGGCCCAGTAGATATATCTCACATTATCATGGGCATCTTCCATCCAGGGATCTTCAAGCTCCTCGTGGCATTCCCAGAACTTGCCCTGATTATAGAGCTTTATGCCCTCGGAGATATCTTTTAAATGCTTTTTTTCAAATTTGCTCATGACTAGTATCATTATAGCGGGCCAAAGAGATGATTACATCTAAAATTTCTTTTGGTATAAATCCTCAAATGAAAAAATTAGCAGAAGAACTGGTCCCCTCCTATATCCGGAGCCTAAAACCCTATGCCGCCGGAAAGCCTATTGATGAGCTGGCCAGAGAAAAGGGTTTCGAGCGTATTACCAAGCTTGCAAGTAATGAAAACCCACTAGGGCCCTCTCCTTTCGCGGTGCGTGAGATGACCAACGGCCTCTGGGAGTTGCATCGCTACCCAGATATGCACGGCTATAGACTAAAAAAGGCCTTGAGTGATCTCTACAACCTCAAAATGGAAAACATCATTTTAGGTAGTGGGAGTGAGGCCATACTGGCATTGATTGCCAAGACCTTCCTGCGACCTAATCAAGAAATCCTCACATCTGAAAATACCTTCATTGGATTTTATATTGTGGCCAGAGGTGTAGGGGCCAAACTAAACATGGTTCCCCTTAAAGATTATAAATTTGATGTAAAAAAGATGGCCGAATCAATCGATGACAAAACAAAGATCATCTACTTGGCCAATCCAAATAACCCTACCGGAACTTTCATCACTAAAGATGAATTCGACTACCTTATGGATCATGTGCCTGATCACGTCTTGGTTATTTTAGATGAGGCCTACTTTGAATTTGCTAAAAATGATCCTACCTATCCTGATTCCATGACCTATCGCTATGATAATGTGATCACCCTTAGAACTTTTTCTAAAGCTTACGGCCTTGCGGGAATTCGCATCGGTTATGGCTTTGGCCATGAAGATTTAATCGGCCAGCTTACTAAGGTAAAACTTCCCTTTGAACCCAACTTAATCGCCCAACTAGGGGCCTGTGGCGCTTTGATGGATAGTCCTCACTTGCAGAGGACCCTGGATAACAATAAGAAACAATTTGCGAGAACTTTTAATTTTTTAAAGGAAAAAGGATTTAACCCCATTCCTTCAATCACTAATTTTATCTGTATAAAAACAGGTTCAGGTAAAGCTTCTGATTGGCTGAATAATGGTCTTTTGAATCAAGGAGTTATTATAAGGGCCTTGAAATCAAATGAAATGCCGGAATACATACGGGTTTCCATTGGCACGCCAAGTGAGATGGATCACTTCTTTGAAGCGATGGAAAATATTATACCGGAATATGATAAAAAGTTTGGATTAAAAAAGTGAAAGTCTGTGAATACCAGGTAAGAACTCCTTTTAAAATTTTTAAAAGAATTGGGCTTTTAATAGATGATAGGATTCTCGATCCCAATCTAGTTTGGCGGGGAGATTTTGAGCGCGATGGATTTTTAAGCTGCAAAGAAAAGGCCGATCGGGTAATGCCAGAAAATCTAAAAGAGCTTCTAACCTTCTCTGATGATCCCATTGATACTCTCAGAGATAGCTATGGCCTATACCTCTTCCTGCAAAAGGTAGGGGTGGATAGGACTATTGAAGGCTTTAGCTTTTTAAAAGAGCTGGGCGATCAAATCTCCCTCCCTAGAATAGATGAAATCCCTTGGACTTTTGATGAAGGCGAGGTGGAAGTCGGACTCGCGCTCATGACCTCTGGAGAGGGAACCAATTTTGATAGTGAAAAGGCAGAAAAACACCTCTTCGCCCTAAACCTCTATCAAAAATTTGGCGATCTCGTTTGTTATGGAGACTTTTGGATCACGGTGGATGATTTAGAAGACGGTCCTACTTTAAAACTCTCCATTTCAAAAAATGATCAACAATTAGAAGAGCTTACCCTAACGGGTTATCTTGATGAGCTTAAAAATGAGGTTAGCAATCAATCTAAAAATGGTTGGATTGGCCCTGGGGATATCTTTTATCTTCAGTCCTCACAAAAGATGGTCGCGGTTGAACCTGGGGACAGTCTTGAACTTAATATTGCAGAAATAATGAATTTAAAAAATAACTTAGGTACACCAATGATGCACAAACCTTGGGAGATTTAAAATGGAAAATTTTAAAGCAAGTGGAATTTACACTAAACAGGCCCATGTAAAAATACCTGAAGGCCTTTATGAAGAAGAACACGGTCGGGAAGGTTTTTTTGGAAGAGTAAGTCAGCTCTATCACGTTAACCCTCCAGTAGGATGGACTAATATTGAAGGGGAGTTAAAACCAAGGTTAATAGGCCCTACCTTTGAAAAAGGTTTTCAAAATCTTTTTCACAATAATGATGTGGAAGTTGGTGTGGGTTTATTAGAAAAAACACCAAATAATTTCTGGCGAAACGCTGACTTTGATGAGCTCTATTTCATTCACGAAGGCGTTGGGAAATTTGAAACAAGTTATGGCCATATTACTTATAAAAAAGGTGATTATGTTATTTTACCGAGAGGAACAACTTATAAATTATTTGTAGCATCTGCTACAAAAATTTTAAAAATTGAATCAAACTCCGAGTTTGAAGATCCTACAAGGGGATTAATGGGCCCTAATGCTTTATATGATCAAACCGCAATTTTTACTCCAGAGGCGGAACTAGGGAGCGAGCAAAACTTAAGCGAATATATTATAGAGATTAAAAGGCTTGGAAAAACTACTACCGTTACCTATCCCTTTAATCCTTTAGATGTAAAAGGATGGAAAGGTAGTGTTTATCCCAGAAAACTTTCTATCTATGATATCTGCCCGGTGATGAGTCATCGCTATCACATGCCGCCTTCAGCACATACTACTTTTGTATGTAAAAACTTTGTGGTGTGCTCGTTTGTCGCCAGGCCTTTAGAAGATTCTAGTGAAGGAGTTCTAAAAGTTCCTTTTTATCACAGTAATATCGACTTTGATGAAATCCTTTTCTACCATGAAGGCAACTTTTTCTCGCGGGAAAATCTAGATGCTGGGGCACTGACCTTTCACCCACAAGGAATTCACCATGGCCCTCATCCGAAAGCTTTTGATAGTGTAGACGATAAAACTCATACCGATGAATTTGCCGTGATGATCGATACCAGGTTTCCTATTCACCCATCCAAGTTCTTTGCAGAGCATGAAGATAAAGATTACTGGAAAAGCTGGATGTCTTAGGAAGCATCCGGTTGGTTTTCGGGAATAGATTCTTTAAATGCTGAGTGCTCTAAGCAGAGATCATTTATTCTTTTAATGGTGGGAAACTGCTCCATATCCACGTTAAAGCGATTGGCATTATAAACTTGGGGTACCAGGAAACAATCGGCCGAAGTGATCTCATCACCTACCGAGTACTTACCGTTGGTTTTTTGCAAGGTCTGTTCCAGGGTTTTAAATCCTTCAGTTATCCAGTGTTTTCCCCACGCCATTTTATCAAATTTAGCGTCCACGTACTTAAGAACTTTTAGATTTTGCAGGGGCTGGATCCCGGAGTTTATAATCTCACAGAGCTGAATGCACATGGCCCGCTGCTCAGGATTTTGCGGCCAAATTGGGGGATTAGGCCATTTTCTATCCAGATACATCATAATGGCAACGGACTGCCCCAAGGCCAGCTCATCATAGATAAAAAGAGGAACCTCTCCTGAAGGGTTGAGTAACTTGTATTCCTTGGTATTTTGCTCCCCTCCATCTTTGACAAGGTGAATAGGCCTATAATCGTATTCAATTTTTTTAAAATTGAGGGCAATTCTCACCCGGTAGGAACTTGAACTTCGCCAGTAGCTATACAGTATAGGTTTGATTGAAATACCCCTCTGGTTGGTTTATAAGAAGTTTAATAAAGCACTAAACATAAGGCAAGCGCATGAAACTAGGATCCTTAAAATCAAGCTCAAGAGATGGAGAGCTTATTGTTGTAAGTAA
>SMWT01000016.1 GCA_004356615.1 Deltaproteobacteria bacterium
CACTACCTTGACACGGTAGGGGTCGACAGTTCAATCCTGTCCGGTCCAACCACTTAACCATTTACCCGCATTCACTTTTCCCGCCTCAACGCCAGGTTGATCAAAGGGATTTACGTTTAGGGCCACTCCCATAAGAACCGTTAGGGATTCAAAAAAGAAAACCAGTGCTCCTAGATTTTTGGCGTTAACCATATCGATAGAAAGCCTAATATGAGGTAGTCCAAAGTCTTCAAAGGCCTTTATGGTTCCTTCTAATTCGGCCTTTAAAATCTCTGTTAATTTTCTCTTTTGATATATTTGTAAACTTTTTAGAGGCAGGCCATGATCTAGTGAATAGTCCTTGGCCTGTTTCTCCACTTCAAGGAAAAATAAAAACTTATCCCTTGGGCCTTCCATAAACAGTTGCATTTGAGAATGTTGATCAGTTGCCCCAACACTAGAGATGGGGGTTAGTCCGGTAAAAACGTCCTCTCCACTTATATTTTTTCTTTTTCCCAGTGACTCAGACCAAAGTTGCACAAACCATTCCGTGAATTTTTTAAGCCTGGAGGAATAAGGCATGAGCACCGTCTGGTTGATCCCCTTTTCATTTAAATCACTTAACCACATTCCTAAGCTGAAGAAGGCCTTTTTAAAATCCCCCTCTTCAATATTGCTCCTTAGGTCTTGGGCCCCTTGCCAAATTAAAGCGGGGTCAACTCCGGCAAAAAGACAAGGAAGTGCTCCAACGGCGGAAATTACGCTAAAACGACCTCCAAGAGGAACCGGTATCTCAAGCTTGGTTAATTCATACTCTTTGATTAGTTCATTAAACACTCCACCAGATGGGCCGGTGCAAACAATCATATGATTCTTGAAACGCTCTGGAGCAATTCCTTCTGCCTGCATAACATCTTTTATGGCCAGGAAAAGGGAGATTGACTCCATGGTATTACCTGATTTTGAAACAAAATAAAAAACGCTATCTTTTAGAGATATACCCGCAAGCTGGGAGGAGACCCAGTCGGGTTCGATATTAGAAAGAAAAATCATCTTTTTTCTTTTCTCAGGAGTCGCTAAGGCATCAACTAACATTTCTGGGCCTAAAGAACTTCCACCCATTCCCACATGAATAAAGTTTTGGTGATGTTTGAATTTATCATGGACTTTCTTGCATTTCGCGATGACTTCCAAATCATCTGGCATTTGGTAGTAATATCCAAGATTAGAAGAGGTTATTTTTTTAAATTCCTCTTCCCAAGTACCAGGAGCATCTGCGGAAAAGCTGCCCTCTGTGGTGTAAGACGTTAGATCCAACTGTATTGTCATTATTATCCCTTCCAGGTTGAACTGTTTATTTAAGTTATAGGCGAGTGTGGATAAAATGAACAATAATTTTTATTTAATGTTTCAATAGTACTTGTTTTAAAATGGCCAAAATCACTAAAGAAATTCCGGCAAAACCGAGAAGAGTACTATAATAATAGTGCCTTTTAAAATTTTCAGGAATTAAAGTATGAAACACTTTTACAAAACAGTTTTAATCTCTTTCCTCTCAGCATTTTTGGTGCTTCCTACATTTGCCATGGATGTCTGGATTCCCTCTACCATTAAGATATCTATTACAGGGGACGTAAGCCATAAATTTCCACTACCAACAACCGCTGATCCGGGTTCAGGCGTTAGTGGTGATGTGAGTGGTGGTTTTTTCCCTGTTGTGGGTGGAAGCATAACCAACTTTAAGCGGGTGTTTGCGCTAGAGGGTGAAAGGCCATCTAAAAAATCAGCTGTCTTGTTGGAAACTTCAAAAGGTGTATTTTTACCAGCGCGGTCACTTGGTGGTTATCGAGTTGTAGAACAAAGTGATAAATCAATAAGTCTTACCTTAGCAGCTACTGCCGGGCCTGCTGGCTGGGCAGGACTAAACGTATCGGTATCAGTAAGTGCCGGTTGGGCGAAAGGTTATCAGGTTAGTCGATATGCTAAGTCTATTCATGACATCGATCGTTTACCAAGAGTTGAAATCCCAGAAAATATAGCAAAATTAAAAAAATATAGTCCAGGTGATAGTCTGGCCTTTAATAAAAAGTTTACTCTAGGAATTAATGCTGCTGCGGCGGCTGGAATTATTGCACAAGTTGGGATTGCAGCATCTGTGGCCACTACTTGGAATGTGGCCTTCCAAATCCCTCCCAAGAGAGATAATCCAAGACGAGAACCTATAGTCCGACTTACATACTCCAAGAGTAAAGATAAATCAGTCTCCGCCAGTGCGGGGAATTTAATAGGCACTTTTTCTATTGCCAAAGTTTGGGGAAAATCCAAAAGTTTTGAATATGTCTTTAATCTCTCTAATAAAAACAAAGTTGCCAAACTGAAAATCAAAAGTGAGCTTGGAAAAAAGGGTGAATTAAAAGAGGCATTTCTTGAAAATGTAGGGGTACTACAGGCCTATAAACAGGCGATTCAAGGTAATCTTATTTTAGCGGATATGCTTAGTGAGCGAAAAAAATATGGAATTTATAAGGTTTCTGAAACGGAAAAACAATCAAGAGGAGTGCAAAAGAGTGCTGGTGTAAGCATACCTTTCCTTTTTAAGGCGAATTTTTCAAGGGGAAAAACCTTTACAACAAGTACTACTAAAAAGTTTGGCAATAATACGCTGGTTGAAAACTGGCTGGGGGTTTTTAATCAACAAACAACTACTGGTGGAGTGATCAGTAGTGACGCTAAGAGAATAAATCTGTTTACTGGAAACTACCAACAAATCACACCTCTTAAAAAAATGGATGGGAATATTTCAAGAAGATATTCCGCCAATTACAAATATTACTATACTAAGAATAATGTAAGCATTGAAAAAATGCAGGAAGAGCTGAGAAAGGTGCGGGAAAAAGTTGGTTTCATGAAACAACTCAAAGGCATGGAAATTAGACCTTCAGGTGGAAAAAAAGTTGGAAGTCTAGAAATAGATTTAGATATCGCCCTTTCAAACGTTGCCACTGATGAGCTTATTAAAGTTGCTGAAAAATATGGAGAAAATGTTCTGGCCAATGAGGCAGTCAGCTATGTGGAAGGTTTCTTTGCTGGTGTTAAAGACGCAAAACAAGAAATCTGCACCCGTCATAAAACAAGAATTCTAAAAGAGTGTATTTATACCACTAAAAGACAAACTAAAGCTGCTATGAAAATGGCCTATAGAGCTCTTATTAAAATGAAAAAACACCGAAGTGATATAAATTATAAAGAGTTTGTCCAGGCCTATGCAGACTTTGGCCAAGGGTTTATTGAAAACAGATTTACCCTAAAGACCTTTCTTCGAATGCTGAGATACGAATTTAACCCTAGGGCCCAAGGCAAGGCCAAGTGGGCAAAAGAAAAATTTATAAGACTTGGTAGAAAGCGAATGCGTGTTCCCTATGAAGTAAAAATTAAAATCCAGGGAACACATATCGCACCATTCAACAAAGTTTTAAAATCCTGGAAATAGGGATCTTATTCTCTCCGTGTTAAAATTTGCCCTATGATAATTATTTGCTATGGTTCCTCCACACAAGGAGGAACCCATGTCTTTAAAGATTCACCCAGATGCTATTACTGCGCTTAAAGATTTTTCCCTGCCGGAGCAGATAGGCTTTGGGAGCACCATATCACCAGTGATGATGAACTGTGAGTACAAGGACGGAAAATGGGGCGAGCTTGAGATGGTTCCCTATGGGCCTATTACCTTGTCCCCTACTTGCAAAGTGCTGCACTACGCGCAAGAAATCTTTGAGGGACTTAAGGCATATAGAGTTATGGGCAAAGGGCCCTTTCTTTTTAGACATTTAGAAAATTGTAAAAGGTTTAATCATTCAGCAGCGAGGATGGCGATACCCGAGCTTCCAGAAGAAATTTTTATGGAAGCAGTAGAGGCCATCACTGCCTATTCGGCCGACTTTATACCAAGGGAGTCCGGGTCATCTCTTTATATTAGACCTTTTATTATCGCCACTGAAGAAAACTTAGGGATTAAACCATCTGAAAAATTTAGCTTTATGGTCATCGCCTCTCCATCTGCCTCTTATTTTGCATCTGGGAGTCTCAAAGTATTAATTGAAAGAAATGCTGCCAGGGCCTTTACCGGAGGAACGGGAACTGCCAAAACTGGAGGCAACTACGCCGCGAGTTTACTAACTTCTGTGAAGGCAGTTGAGCTCGGTTATATGAACACACTGTGGTTAGATGGGGAAAATAGAAAATACATTGAAGAAATGTCAGGTATGAATTTCTTTGCGGTAGTTAATGATGTCCTGGTAACTCCCAAGCTAACTGACACTATCTTGGCCGGTATCACCCGAGACTCGCTCATTACTCTGGCCAAAAACTTAAATATTCCATTAAAAGAAGAAACCATCAATATTGATTCCTTAATTGAAAGTATCAAGATTGGTGAATGTACCGAGGCCTTTGCTTGTGGGACCGCTGCCATTATCACTCCAGTTGAACTGCTAGGGGAAGAGGATGGTACCACCTATGAGCTTAAATATCCCATAGGCCCTATCTCAAAAAGTTTGAAGGAAAATCTTCTGGCCATTCAAGAAGGTAGAATGGAAGGGCCGATGGGTTGGATTAAAACCATTGAACCTGCTACATATTAAAAGGCAGATGTGGTAAAAACTGCAGACAGATTAGGGCCACAATCGTAGGCCCTAGGGCACCTAAAAATAGCTTCATAGGATTGATCCCATCTTCTCCAAAGGCATGTTTTAAAATACCAAAGCCCGCAGGGTTAGGGGCGTTAGCGATAACGGTAAGGCCACCACCGGCAACAGCGCCGGCCACTAAGTAGTATTTTTTAGCATCAGAAAGACCTTCAACTAAGGATCCAAGATAAGTCAAAGCGGCGTTATCAGTAATAGCGGTTAAGGCCGTGGCACCATAAAATAAGGGAATATTGCCAAGTCTTTCAAGTAGCGGTGATATCCACCAAGCTTGTAGCGTCCCTAAAGTAACTAAGCCCCCCAGGAAAAAGCCAACTAAAAGTGATTCAGTTAATTTCAATTTATCCTGAAATTCTGTGGTAACTGCAGCAAAACCTAGGAAGAAAAGAAAGATTCCCATGAAAAAGACCATGTGGTGAGCGGTATAAACCACGAGCCCCAAAAAGAGTAAACTCACTAAGGTCATCCACCAGGTAGGCGCCATCCAGGCCTCGTGCTTTTCTTTAATAGCTAATGTCCCTCTAAGCTCTTTTCTAAAGATCCAGGCGGTTACATTGGTGTTGATTAAAATGGCAACTACGGACTTCCAACCGATATGACTAATCATAAACTCTATTCCCCAATTCCATTTTCCGGCCACCATTAAAACTGGTGGAGCGGCAAAGTGAGTTAGGGTCCCACCAATTGAAACATTCACAAATAAGAGACCAATGGTTGCGTATTTAAATTTACGTGACATTTTTGCATCAGAGAAAAAATAATCCAAAAGAATTAGCGCGGTAACTGTCATGGCAGCAGGTTCAGTAATCAAGGAACCTAAGAGGGGGCCTATGATCAGCGCTGACTTATAAGTGGCCATTTTCTGATTGACAAAAATTATCTTGGTAAAGGCATTAATCAATTTTTCGGCCAAAACAATAATGGGCCTTGTACCGGCTATGCACATGACGACGAAAACAAAAGCAGGTTCCGTAAAATTGAGACCTTCCAAGTAATGGACAGCACCACCAATTGCGTGATGGTTTTCATCAGTAACCAATATTCCTTCTTTCATGGCATATATGGCGATGAAGATGGCCGCCCACATCCCGAAAACGACCTCCACTTCCCCCATAAAGTGCCAGAAGTTCTGGCCTATGGAGCCCTCCGGATAGTTATGAGCGATATGTTCGAATTTTGAGACAAAAAAGGTATGGCAAACTGCCAATGCGAAACATACGCTGGAAATAATTTCCAAACTACTAGGATTCATTAGAACGTCCTTATTCTAGTTTTTTTTTAATTTTAAAAGGAAAAGGTTAGTAAATCAAACTATCCGTCAGTTCCAATGGAATTAACTGGACAGGCATCGAGTTGCTCCTGGCAAAGCTCTTTATCCTCATCGGATTCTGGCTGCTTTTTAATGTAAGCATTTCCGTCTTCATCTTCAGCAAAAAAGTCTGGAGCGCCGGAATAACAGACGTTACAGGCAATGCATCCTTCACCATTTTCATCATCTGGATCGGTACAATACCAGCTACCTGCCACATTACTTTTATGTTTAGCATCTTTATTCGCCATAGAAATCTCCTGAGTTAAAATCTTAAAATTTATAACTTAATTTTATTTAATATTCCATCAAATATTCTTATCTCCTTTACGACACATAGCAATATTTGTTTATTGATTTTTAACGTTATCTTTGGCAAAATGCCCCATCAAATTTCATTTACACAGGCAAAATTATGAAAACCACCCCTATTGAAAGAGCTAAATCCTGGGCCTTAAACCCCTACTTTGAACAGTCTGAGCGAGAAGAGATACTTGAGTTAATCGATTCGGGTAATACCCAAGAGATTACAGAAAGGTTTCACAAAGATCTTGAATTCGGCACCGGAGGAATTAGAAGTATAATAGCTTTTGGCCCCAACCGAATTAATAAATATACCATCAGAAAGGCCACTCAG
>SMWT01000017.1 GCA_004356615.1 Deltaproteobacteria bacterium
AGAATGGGGATAAGCCACACTGGTCTAAAAAAGGTGAGCCAAAGCCAAAGGATGACAAATACTAGAGGCACGTAGAAGGCAAAATCCAAGTGTTTTTTGCGGGGAACAATTCCCTCGAGGTTGCCTTTTATGGCACTTAGAATCAAACTAGTTCCGTGAACTATTCCTTGCTCATAGTGGCCCTTTTTAAAATCAATTCTAACGGTATCCGTTATTCTGCCGACCAAGGCGTCCGGAAGCACACCCTCTAAACCCTGGCCAACTTCAATGCGCATTCTTCGATCTTTAGAGGAAATTAAAAATAAAATTCCGTTATCGGCCTTCTCGCTGCCTAGTTTCCATTTATCAACCACCTTAATAGAGTATCCCTCAATAGATTCTCCTTCTAAAGATTTAATGGTTAAAATTTGAACTTGATTACCAGTTTCGGCCTTAAACTCTTTAAGCCTTTTTGTTAGAGCTAACTTGATTTCATTTCTTATAAGACCGGCCTGATCCATCACAGGCCCTAAGAGTTTCGGAACTTCTTTGGCGTTTAAATTGAAAGAAAATAAAAAGATAAGAAAAAATTTTATCATTTAAAATTTTACATCAGGGGCCTTTTTCGCCTCTTCCAGGTTTTCTACTTGAAACTGTGGTTTTTTATCATGCTTTAGAAAAATCCCATTATACCAACTCTCTGGTGGGACGGTCACTAGGTTGTTAAACTTCCTAATAGATTCGATATAGCGGTTTCTCGCTATGGTAATTCTATTTTCCGTTCCTTCTAACTGCACTTGCAAATCTCTAAAGTTTTGATTGGCCTGAATTTGTGGATATCTCTCTGCCACCACCATGAGCCTGGATAGAGCACCACTTAGTCCCTGTTGTGCCTTTTGAAACTTCGCCATGGACTCTGGAGTTAAATTAGCAGCAGAAATATTTACCTTTGTGGCATTTGCTCTCGCTTCGATAACTGCCGTTAAGGTTTCCTTTTCGTGTTTAGCAACACCTTTAACGACATTGACCAAGTTGGGTATTAAGTCCGTCCTTCTTTTATATTGGTTTTGTACTTCGGCCCAGGAGGCATCGACCTGGTTTAAGGCGGTAGGAATGCTTCTCATCCCGCAGGAAGTTAGAAAAATGGTTAAAATGGTTAAAGTTAAAATTCGCATTGATAATCCTCATAAAAATTTGTGCAGATTATAAAATGATTTGGCAGGAAGACGCAATAAGGCAGAGCAATAAAATTTATTGAGTTTACTAAGGTTTATGACCATTTCTTTCGATTAAGTTTGTTGATGAAATATTTAATAGCATTTTTTCTGTTATTTCCCCCCGTTTGGGCCGAGGGGAGATGTATTAAGGCCTTTGAACATCCTGATTACCAGGGTAAAAAATGGGACTTTTCCTGCGGTAAAACGAGTAAAGGGTTTAGTCGCAAGATCAGCTCGCTGCAAATACCTCCCGGATATAAAGCGAGGGTTTGTCAAAATGTGGATTACCGGGCAAATGGTGAAGCTTTTGGAGTACCACCCTGTCGAAGTTATTTTAAAAATGTCCCAAATGTAGGGAGTTTTTTAGACAATAAGATATCCTACGTTGAGGGAGAGAGATTCAACTCAAATGATTTTTCCATGATCTTTGCCAGTGATCCTCAGCTTTGGTGGGTCTGTGCCAGTGATGAATGTAAAAATCAGGCAAGCGGTGAAGTTGGCCAGGGGGATTTATCAAATACATGGCATGTTCGGTCAATGGAAAAGCTAGCTGGCTCCATTGGGCCCAACTTTGCCGGCGCTATTTTTAATGGGGATCTCACCGCCTTTGGACATAAAAAAGAATTTAATAAATACCTTGAATTTTATGAGCATAAAACCACCATCAACATTTGGCCGGGCCTTGGTAATCATGATTATGCCAACAACGTAGATGATTGTGCTTTTAATAACTGCGCCATTCGCATGGTTAAGTATCTAATCGAGCGGGTAGATAGTCTCAATGTAAATAGCTTTGACTACGTGGAGGGAAAAACTCACTTTAAATTTCCCAGTATTAGAAAAGAGTATTCAGGGAGCCTCGCTTATTCTTTTGATATCGGGAAGTATCATTTTATTCAGCTAAATAACTATCCCAGCTACGAGACTTCTTTTAATGGTTGGAATTTTAGAAAGGCCCGACGGGATTTCATTAAAATCACCAAGGCCTTTGCCTGGCTTAAAGGTGACCTTGATCTGGCCAAAAAAATGGGTAAAAAGATCATATTAAATATGCACGATACCAGACAGCACTTTAAAAATAATGATCGCAAGACTTTTTATAATATATTAGAGGGATATCCGGTGGTGGCGATTTTTGCTGGCCATATCCATCAGCACTTTTACCATATCTACAACGAATTTATTGGTTCCAAAAAAGTTCCCGTCTTTCGCAGCGGGGCCGCTCAGTACAATAAGTATTTGCGAGTGAATTTTAAAAAAGACCGCCTTGAAATTTACACCATCGATTCAGTCCTTGGCAGAGTTGATGTAATGCAAGGCCCTTATGTGGTGGATGTAGAATGAAACTATTACTTCTTCTCCTATTAATCTTTGGTTGCACCGAATATGATCACCCCCGGGGTTCCTATGGAATTTTCATGGAAAACGTGAATCCCCTTTTGGCCGGTAGTGATTATGTCTGCGATATTTCAAAATGGGGGCTTCTCAACTGCAAGGTTTCTGTTCAAAAAATTAAATAAAATTTATTTGAATTTTTAAAGGTTTCCAACTTTGTAGTATAATAATGGAAAAGGAAATAATTATGAAAAATGTCATTATTTTTATGCTTTTAGGTGTGTTTCTGTCTTGTACCAAACAATTAATCGTCGAACCGGTCGCCCGCAGTGGTCAAGATAAAGAAAACACCAAGTTGGAAATCACAAAAGTTCTGGGAGAAAAAAAAATCTCTCTAAATAAATACAATGTAATCATCATAGATCACCTTAAAAAGAGCAAAATTGAATATCCCGTTCCCAAAGATAAAAAGTGGGTGCTTCCGGTAAATTTTAATGGCGTAAACTGCTTTACCTTGGGTGAGGAAGTGGGAACCAAAGATTTTTTCTTAATGGAGCTTTCATGTGGAGGTAAAACCGAGTTTACTCTGGCCTCAGTGGTCGCTTGTGGGCCAAATAATACATTTGATGCTGAAACCATGAGAGTTTTAAAAAACGGTACACTTTATTTAACCCTGCAACTTCAATGCTCCTATTAATTACCAAGTAGGTGGATCAATGACCTTTGAGCAGTCGGGGTTTTTGGGATCAAAGCTTGGGACAGGGGGCGATCTAAGCTGAATACACCGGCCATTTCTACAAGGCGGAAAAGTTCTTTTTCGAAAACATCTTAAAGCACAGGTTATCTTACCTCTGGGATCTTTGCCCGTTCTAACCACGTAACAGCTTTCCACTGTTTGTTTGGCACAATATGCTCTAGAAACGCAAGAATGTCCTATAGATTTACCACAATAGGCCCCCATGGAAGGGTTATGACTGGCACAAAGGCCATGTTTGCAACAAAGACTGGCACAGTTAAAATCACTTTTGCATCTTTCACCAGTTCGGCCTAGGCCATAATATTTTATTTTAAATCCAATATTACCCTCGTTATCAACAGAGATGGCCTGTGTTTTAAAAGATAGCAGTAAGGAGAGTAATATGATCATTGCTCCGCCCATTCATCCCATTCCGGGTCTTCTTTGTAGTCTTCATATCTCATTTCTTCTTTTTTCTCTTCTTGGATTTGTTCCAGTTGATTGATTTGTTGGTTATATCTTTTTTGCACCTCCTTTTGGTTTAAGGCCCCTTTGCTCGCAAAGATATTTTGGATAAAATTTAAGAATTCATCAGTACTCATGCCAAATTGTGCGGTTCCGTCTTTGAGCTTTACTGGGCCATCACCGTTTAGAAATCCTTGTAAGACGGGTACAATAAGTCCCTCTGGAGACATCGATTGGCCCTGTGCCGCTGGAGCGTATTGCATGAGGGTGACCAGAAGATCCATCCACTCGTTATCTAAGTTGGGATTGATTCCTCTTTTTTCAATTAAGATGGCCATATGCCGGCCATTGGCAAAGGAATTCATTTGATGGAATTCTCTCGAGACGAATGGACGGATGGCAAAGCGGATAGTTGTGTCCACCATAAAATAGTTATGTCTAAGGTAGTGAAGATCATAGGGAAGAGGTTCTTTAAATAACTCTTTTAGCATCCTGGCCACGTGAACTTTTAAATGGCCATTACTGGCCCGAAGCTTAGAGAACTGGGATAGATATTTTCCTGTAGGGGAGAACACCAATCGACCTTGGACAATTCCTTCTATCCCTCTGTCGGCCAATACTTGTGGATAACCGATATGTCTTTTTATGGTGGTACCAATATAGTGGTAAACACTGTTGTGGCCATCTATAGATAGCTCGTCAAAACCAGTGTTGTCGCCAAAGCGGCCAATTTTCTCTTTTATCTCACCTTCTTTTAAATTTACATTTGGGCCGGGACTAAAATTTATGACACTGGTATTGATCGCTAGATCTGATAGGGCCAGTTTTCTTCCCATCCATTTTTGTTTTTTATAAAGGCCATCGCGAAAAAAACTTTTGGTCTTTTTGCTAATGAGGCTTGAGAGGTCATTAAATCTTACTATCAGCGTTTTTTTTAACGATTGGTCTTTTTGCTTAAGGCCTGTGGGTAGTTCATAGAGACCAACTAGATAAAGGAAAGTGAGATTGATTAAAATTGAACAAAGGATGCTGAGGAAGAAAAAGGTTTTCCTCCTAAACTCAGGTGGTTTAACATTAATTTGGTCCACCCTATATTATAGAACAAAAACCGAGTTGATTGGTCAGATAAAGAGGTAACAAATTATGTTTATTAAATGGATTTTATTTATACTTTTTTCTTTTAATGCTTACGGGGAGTTTAAGGTTGAATACCTTTATGCCACAGCTGGTGAAGGTATTTGTAGTGCCTCTGGAAAAACCAGAAATGCCTGTCGAGGTTTAGGCCTTGGTGAGGGTGTCTGCAGTGCCTCTGGAAAGAGTAGAGTTGCCTGCCAGGGATTAACTCCTGGAGAGGGAATGTGCTCTTCTCTTGGGCCCTCTACCGCCTCCTGTCGGGGGCTCACAGTTGGTGAGGGACTTTGTCGAGGAGCAGGGTTTAGTCGAATTTCTTGCAGGGGGGCCACCGTAGGTGAGGGACTTTGTATGGCCCTTCGAGGAAGAAGAGAAGGTTGCCAAGGACTTACTATTGGAGAAGCGGCCTGTTGGGGCGCAGGTAGGCTTTTGGACATTTGTAAGGGTGTAGGTGAGGGAGAGGGGATTTGTCTTTCCAAAAATAGAACCGTTAGCGAATGCCAAGGGATTGTCTTACCGGGTGAAGGGTTTTGCGTGGGAGGTGGTTTACGGCCAACTCGTTGTCAGGGCGCAACTCCTGGTGAAGGAGTTTGTTTAGGCGGTGGTGTTCGAAGGTCATCTTGTCCTGGTATGAGTATAGGACAGGCGCTTTGTCTAATTTCGGGTAAAAGTTTTGAAGCTTGCCGGGGGCTAAATTAATCCCAGTCTGATCCGTAATGGAAAGTTATTTCCTCTCCAGGAACTATTTTTTGGGTAGCAAACATTTGCAGGCCATCGAGTTCGGCATTTGGCGCTTCACTATGATTGGCGTATTTCATTTTATTCATGATGCGGTAAGGGACGAGTTCCTTTTCTTTTTCAAGCCATAGGATATATTTGTTGTTTCTTTTGGCCGGAATACCTTTAAAGGTGCCAATATGTTCACCTTTTTTAATCTCGGTGGCCGAGAATAAACCTCGTCCGTGAATGGAGCTATTTTTCACTATCGTTTTCATAAGGTGTATAAATAGCAGATATAGGAAAATTTGCAAGGATATTGCAAAATTTTTAGGGGTATAGAAGTATCTTAGACCTTAATTTTTGATAAGTTGGCCACTCTCTGCCCTCTATTTTGGTGAGCTCGTCAGGGCCGCCACCGGAATCCACCCAAGCGCGGATCTTGTCTGTTCCATTGATCAGGTCGATGGAAATTTTATCAAATTCATATTCATAGGGGTTTTTGTTCCAGGCAAAATCGGTGCCCAGCTCTTCTTTAAACTTCTTGGTGAAAAACTGGCCAAGGCGCCAAGGCCTAAAAAGTTGATGATCGGTAATATGAATTTGAAAACCGCCGCAGCTTTTACCTTTATGTTTTTGAAAGGTAGGGTGGAAATACAAAGGCCTAAGGGTAAAGCCTTTTAGATCCCAAACATCCAGATCATTTTTTATCTTTTCCAGAAGGCCAAAGGGCTCGATTCCCGGGTGTCCTATGATTTCCAGGCTCCTGGTGGTCCCTCTCCCTTCGGAAATATTAGTTCCCTCAAAAAGAACTGTGCCCACAAAAGTGAGAGCGCTGTCCATGGTAGGCAGGTTTGGCGAAGGATTGACCCAGGGAAGGCCTGTATCTTTAAAAAAGAAATTCCTGTCCCAGCCTTGCATGGGAATTACTTCTAGTTTTGTCTTAGGATATAGATATTTTTTAAAATAAAGGGCCATTTCTCCCATGGTTAGAGCATGTCGCATGGGAATTTGGGCATGGCCTACGAAAGATTTAAAGTCATCTTCTAGAATATTTCCTTCAATAATATTGCCACCTACGGGGTTGGGCCTATCGAGGATAACAATTTTTATATCCATTCCTTGGCACTTTTCCATGATCAGTCCAAGAGTTGAGATATAGGTGTACACCCGGGTGCCGACATCTTGCAGGTCAATAACGAGGGTATCGATATCTTTTAAGGTCTCATCGCTGGGTGCGCGAATTTCACTGTAAAGAGATAGAACGGGAAGCTTAAAATAGGGGTGAATAAAATCTTTGGTCTCCACCATGTTATCTTGGACGTTGGAAAAGAGTCCGTGCTGTGGGCCTAAAAATTTAATCAACCGGTCACCGAAGATATTTTTTAGATGATACACCCCGATGGTGTAGTTTCGATCAACCGATGCCGAGTGTCCAAGGTAGGCCACTTTGCCGACAATCTTTTTCTGGAGATCCTTTTCTTTAGATAGTCTTTCAAGTCCGGTGGTAACCAAAGTTATCTCACTCTTTTGGCACGAATTTTAAGTTGAATATCCTTGGATCCACCACAGATGAAGATTCCTCTTTTGCGCATTTCGTTGTCCGGCATTTTCCAAAAATTTCTTTTAAAGGGCCCGCATATAGCATGAAAGGATAATTTTTGGTGGTTTAATTCACGCCAAATTTCAGCAGCATGGTTACAAGCTTTCGGATTGTTAAAGCATTGGTTTCTCCATGTCCATTGACCAATGTTGGGAAGGTCTATGACCGCTTGAATTTGTAGAACGGTATTCCATTGACGGCATAATCCTCTCTTTTTTTCTTGCGCTGTTTTAAGGCGGCATTTAGACCGGACACGAAAATTCCCTCGCGGTGGTAGGGTTAAGATGGCAGATGCCATTCCGCAAGATGACTCCCTTGAGTAGCATAAAGGGTGAAGCTCTGTTGTCCTCGAATGAGCATTAAATGAAAGTAAGATAATAGGAATTAAATATTTAAACATTGTTACTTACCTTTTTTTACATCTGTTTTGACATATTACTGCATCAGCTGCGCATTTAAATCCGCTTTGCTTTTTTTTATCATAACATCTATAAAACTTAGATTGACAGGCAGTATCGCAAAGATCAGCTATAGATATCTTCATATCTCGCATTATTTCTGCAGTGGTTCGGGAGTCATTTTTATCAGGTATCTCTTGATTGCCATATGCCGCCATGAATCCTAGAAACAGATAAGTTAGAAATGCAATTTTCATAATATGCCCTTTAAAAAAATTTTATAATATTTGGAATGGATGTCAATGAAGTTTTGCCATAAAAGCTCATGGTAGATAGAATAGGCCAGTCAAAGGAGTGTCAGATGCGTCCCTATCTTGATTTAATGGATCATGTTTTAAAAAATGGAAAAGAAAAAGCAGACCGAACTGGAACGGGAACCATCTCGGTTTTTGGTTATCAGAGTCGGTATGATTTAAATGCTGGTTTTCCCCTCGTTACCACTAAAAAAGTTCATCTAAGATCAATTATTCATGAGCTTTTATGGTTTATAAAGGGTGAAACCAATACCAAATATTTAAAAGAGCATGGAGTTTCTATTTGGGACGAATGGGCCGATGAAAATGGAGATCTAGGGCCTGTGTATGGAGCTCAGTGGAGACGTTGGAAAAATGCTAAGGGTGAGACCGTTGATCAGCTAACTCAGCTAGTTGATGGATTAAAGCATAACCCAGATTCTAGACGACATATAATTTCTGCTTGGAATGTGGGCGAACTTTCAAATATGGCGTTGCCTCCCTGTCACTGTTTTGTTCAGTTTTATGTGCAAGAGGGGAAGCTTTCTTGTCAACTCTATCAAAGATCAGCTGATATCTTTTTAGGTGTTCCTTTTAATATTGCTTCTTATTCCCTTTTTACCATGATGCTGGCGCAAGTTTGTGATCTTAAACTTGGTGAGTTTATTCATACTTTTGGCGATGCCCATCTCTATTTAAACCATCTCGAACAGGCCAACTTGCAACTTGATAGAAGTCCCTACACTTTGCCAGATATGCTTATAAATCCAGATATTAAAAATATTTTTGATTTTAAATATGAAGATTTTGTATTACAGCAATATAATTCTCATCCCAGGATTAGAGCGGAGGTCGCAATTTGAAAATCTCCATGATTGTTGCGATGGGAAAGAATCGGCAAATAGGTATTAAAAATGAGATCCCTTGGCATCTTCCCGAAGATTTGAAGTTTTTTAAAAAAATCACCCTTGGCCATCATATTGTAATGGGCCGTAAGACTTTTGAATCCATTGGAAAACCTCTACCTGGTAGAACGACTATTATCTTAACCAAAAATCCCGATTACCAAGTTGAAGGTTGTATTACCGCTAGCAGTATTGAAGAGGCGATTGAATTGGCCCAAGGTGCGGGAGAGGAAGAGCTGATGATCTGTGGGGGCGCCAACGTCTATAACCAGGCACTACCCCGTGCTGATCGGCTCTATTTAACAACCGTTGATTATTCCGGGAAGGCAGATGCCTTTTTTCCCGAATTAAAATCTGGCGATTGGCATCAAGTCTGTAAAGAGGAGCACGAAGGGCCTATGTCTTGGGCCATTGAAGTGTTAGAGCGGTCAATCACCTCCCCCTAAAGGAGGAGGCTTGAGTCGTGAGACTTGAGAGCAATTGGTTGACCAGAGGACTAACAAAGGAGAATCAAAAACAATGTTA
>SMWT01000018.1 GCA_004356615.1 Deltaproteobacteria bacterium
GGATCTTTTAACACTTCTGCGTTTAAGCGGGCATTTTTGATTAGATTTTTTTGACCTTTCCACTGCTCTGCTAGATAGGGCAGTTTTGAACAAGAAGTCAGAATAAAAGTTACAAGAAAAATTTGAATTAAAAAAGCCATGAAAATCCGACCAGGAATTTTAAATTATTTTGCGCCTCTTTATATTTTTCGGGAGCAAAAAGAGTTCTTACTGACCCTGATAAATAAAGACCCTCTATAATTCTAAACTTAAGAGAGACCCACACATACATAAGATTGGAACTGGTATTTACAGTATCTTTATCGTATCTGGTAGTCTTTCCTGATAAATCATTATAAACATCATAATAGCCACTTTCTTTAGTTAATCGTCTTGTAAACCCCAGGCCAAGGCCTGGCCTTAAAAGGGCCTTAGTACTGTTAAAATACTGGGTAACACCGATACCAAATTCTTGAAAATTAAGAATTCTTCTATTTCCTGTAAGGTAACTATCATTTTCCAGCCTACCTAAAGTCTTATCCAAATTATCCAATTTATTCCAACTATAGGAAAGTTCAAGTCCGGTTAAGGAAAAAAAATAAAATGCCAGGGAGGCAATTGCGGTATTTTGATTTACTTTGCTTTGATAATCGGATCCGTATACCTCTCGTTGAAAAGAATAACTGGCACCAACTTCGGTGTAAAAAGAGTGGGCCCGAAAGGAGAACAATAAAAGAGGAATAATTAGCAGTTTTGCCAGGTTCATTTCACTTAATTTTAGCGCCTAGAAGTGGGTTCTCAGGGGGATAAGCAATAATTGCCGCGTAATGCCATATGCTTTTGCAAGGTGGAATTCTCTGTGCTAATTTTAGCGCCTATTTCAACGGTATGAATAACCTTATTGGAGTAATATATGGAAACCGGTCTTGGCGCCCGAAATGGGCCAATTGAAAAATCTTTTATCGATCCCCAAACAGGAAAAAAAATGGTGCAAAAGGGAGATATCCTCTTTCCTCCCAGGAAAGTGTGGATGAAGACCTTTGGCTGCCAGATGAACTATCATGACACTGAAAGAATCCTCTTTCATTTAAAAGATCTAAATTTTTCTAAGACAGAAGATAGAGAGGATGCTGATTTAATCCTTTTTAATACCTGTGCCATTCGAGATCTCTCCAATTTGAAATTTTACTCACAACTTGGAGAGGCCAAACATAACAAGAAAAAGAAAAAAGATTTAGTAGTCGGTGTGGGCGGATGTGTTGCTCAGACTGAGGGAAAAGAACTGATTAAAAAATTCAAGCACCTAGACTTTGCCTTTGGAACCGATGTCATCGATTCCATTAATGACATGGTTTATAGGACTTATGCCGGGGAATCAAAATTTAAGGTTAATGCCTGGGATAGATCTGATAATTTTTCCATTGAAACAAAAATCACTCACGGCTCCCCTCAGGCCTTTGTTAACATCATCAAAGGCTGCAATAAATATTGCTCCTACTGTATTGTTCCTTATACCAGAGGAAAGGAAAAATCCCGCCGTTTAAGTGAAGTCGTTGAGGATGTAAAAAAACTGGTTAGATACCAGGGCATCCAGGAAATCACCCTGCTAGGACAAAATGTGAACTCCTATGGAAAAGAAAATGGGGAGTCCCTGGCCAAGCTTATAATGGAGCTTGAAAAAATTGGGGGACTCGAGCTAATCAGATATACAACTTCTCATCCCTACGATGTATCCGATGAACTAATAAAGGCCCATGGACTTTCAAAAAAACTGTCCAATCATCTTCATCTACCTGTTCAGTCGGGATCAAATGCCGTTTTACAGAGAATGCTAAGAGAGTACACTGCTGAGCATTTTCTAGGGCTTTGCGCGAAACTTAGAAAATCTAATCCAAACATTGTCTTATCAACAGATATTATTGTGGGCTTTCCCAACGAAACTGATAAGGAGTACCAGGCCACTTTAGATTTACTCGATAAGGCGCAATTTGATTTTATCTACTCTTATACTTTTTCCGCCCGGGCAGGAACGAAAGCTGCCGTGATGGAAGATTTCTTGACTAATGAAGTCAGGAAGAAAAGACTTCATAATCTGCAAAAGTACCAATTAGGGATCCAGGAAAAAATCCGGAGAGGATTAGTTGGGAAAACCATGCGGGTATTAGTTGATGGAACTAGCAATATGAAAGGAATCAAAAAATGGAAAGGCCGAACAAACTGCAATAGAATTATCCACTTTATCCCTGAGTTACCTGAATCTAACTATCAATGGCACTGGGTGGATCTAAAGATAACCTCTACTACCCCCTTATCTTGTAATGGCGATTTAGTTCAAGATTATGGGAGAATCCCTCAAAGAATATACGAATAAAAAAAGGGGACACATACTGTGTCCCCTCTAAGGCTTTTTTGTGTAACTACCTAGAAATAATTACTTTTTTCTTCTAGTAGTTTTTCTCTTCTTAGCAGTTTTCTTAGCTACTTTTTTCTTTTTAGTAGTCTTTCTTTTCTTGGCCACTTTTCTCTTTTTAGTGGTTTTTCCCTTTTTAGTAGTCTTTTTTTTCTTAGCTACTTTTCTTTTTTTAGTAGTTTTTTTCTTAGCTACTTTTCTCTTAGTTGCTTTCTTAGCTACTTTTCTTTTCTTTTTTACGGCCATCCGTTCCTCCTGGTTTATTAACTATATATAAATAGGTTAAACATAAAGTTTCTTCAACGCAAACAAAAAAACAATTTTATTTATCTTCGGTCATAATTTTTATTTTATTTAGTTATTTAATCAAAAAACTAAAGTTTTTAAAAAAATTTGACGGTTATAGAGTCTATTTTGACAAAAATATGAGTTTTAAAAGCAGTGTAACCACTTAATAATAAAAAATATTTCTAAAAAAGATTAGATTTGGAAATAAAACGACACTAAATTAAAAAAAAAGAGTGATTTTAAGAAAATTCGAAGGAAATTTCCTCATTTTGTAGGGAAACTTTTACCTTTCCACCCTTTTCAAGCTTCCCAAAAAGTATTTCCCTGGAAAGTGGACGTTTAATTTTATGATCAATTAGCCGGGAAATTGGCCTGGCCCCCATTTTTGGGTCATATCCTTCTTTGGCCAACCACTTTTTAAGCTCATCACTAATAATAAGCTCCACATTCTTTTCAGAAAGCTTCACTTCCAGTTGGAAAAGGAATTTATCTACAATTTTTAAAATATTGTCTTCAGATAGCTTGCTGAAATGTAGAATGCCATCAAGTCGATTTCTAAACTCTGGTGAAAAGAAATTCTTGATGGCCTGATCTCTTTTACTGGAAAAGTTATCGAATTTTTGTCCCAATCCGATGGCCCCGGCCTCCATTTCCTTGGCCCCGGCATTAGTAGTCATTATAAGGATAACATTTCTAAAGTCGCTCACACGGCCTTGGGAATCGGTGAGAACTCCCCGGTCCATTACCTGAAGCAATATATTGAAGATATCGGGATGGGCCTTTTCAATTTCGTCTAATAAGAGCACACAATGGGGATGCCTTTTCACAGTTTCTGTTAAAAGCCCCCCCTCATCATGGCCAATATATCCTGGAGGCGCACCGATCAATTTTGCCACTGAATGCTTTTCCATATATTCAGACATATCAAATCGGGCGAATTTTATACCTAAGGCCTCGGACACTTGTTTAGAGAGCTCAGTTTTTCCCACCCCGGTAGGTCCGGTGAATAGAAAGCAACCCATGGGTTTTTCAACCTCCCGAAGACCAGACCTAGAAAGTAAAATAGCGTCCGTAAGTTTTTCAATGGTGGAGTCCTGGCCAAATATTAAAAGCTTTAAAGAACTCCCCAGGTCCTTTAACCTCTCTCTATCACTTCCTGTCACCGATTTTTTAGGAACCTCGGCCAAGGAAGAAATAATATTTTCAATGTCATTTATAGTGATCGTTGCTTTCCTTCTACTTTTGGATAGTAAATTATTTGCCGCCCCTGCCTCGTCGATAATATCAATGGCCTTATCTGGTAATTTTCGGTCAGTTAAATAATGATCCGAGAGCTCAATTGCCTCACGAAGAACTTTATTTGAATATTTCACTCCATGATGTTCTTCAAATTTTGATCTGATTCCCTGAAGTATTTTAAAGGTGTCCTCTTTAGAAGGCTCTTTAATATCTATTTTTTGGAACCTTCTGTTAAAAGCATGATCCTTTTCAATAAATTTTCGATATTCTTCAAAGGTAGTACTTCCAAGGCATCTGATCATGCCCCCAGAAAGGGCCGGTTTTAAAAGATTTGATGCATCAACGGTTCCTGAGCCGGTGGCCCCTGCCCCCATAAGGGTATGAAGTTCATCAATAAAAAGAATAGAATCCTGGCCTGCCTCTTTTTTATCAATAAGTTCCTTTATTACGCCCTTAAGTCTCTCTTCAAACTCTCCCCTGAATTTGGTGCCTGCCAAAAGTGAGCCCAGATCAAGAGCATAAACGGTGGTATTTTCTAAAAAGGCGGGAACCTTATTATGGATAATGGACCAGGCAAGGCCTTCGGCAATGGCCGTTTTTCCAACTCCTGCCTCCCCGACTAATATGGGGTTATTTTTTCTGCGACGGCAGAGAATCTGAAAAATTCTTTGAAGTTCCGGAGTTCGGCCTATAAGTGGGTCTATTTTCCCCTTGGCCGCCATTTCATTTAAATCTGTGGCAAAATCCCCCAGCGGAGATTTTTCTTTTTTTGGGGCAACTGGGAGCCCTTCTCCCACCTCAACTTCATTTTCATCCTCGGTGTTGCTGGGTTTATCCGAGCTGTGAGCGATCCTTTTAATAACATCAAACTTTCTAATCCCCTGTTTTTCAAGCAAATAGATGGCAAAGCTTTCTTTTTCTGGAAACATGGCCACCAGAAGATTGATTCCCCTAATTTTCTCTTTATTGGAAGACCTAACATGAAGCGCGGCCCGCTGAATCACTCTTTGCAAGGCCATGCTGATTTCCGGCTGGTATTTAATTCCTGAGCTTTCTGCCAGCTCACGAATTTTTTCATCTCCAAACTGGTCCTTGGCCAAATTTTGAATTTCATCACTTGATAAAACGGAGAAATTATTTTTATTGAAAAGAAAGGTGTTTAATTCCCCTTTGATTCCTTCAATATCCCCACCACATTCATTCATAACATCGACGACTTGTTCGTCTTGCAATAGGGCCCAAAGGATCCCCTCAAGAGTTAAAAACTCATGATTTAGTTCATTTGCCTTTTTAATGGCATTATTAAAAATTATATTCAATCTTTGACTGATCATAAGATTTATTCCTCTTCAAAAGAACATTTTAAGGGATGGCCATCTTCCCTTGCCAACCTGGTCACTTGAGCGGCCTTGGTTTCTGCCACCTCGTGGGTATAAATGCCACAAACCCCATGTCCCTCATTATGAACTTTCAGCATTATTTCCTGGGACTCTTCAGGGGTCTTGAAAAAATACCGCTCTAAAATATGCATCACAAATTCCATCGTAGTGTAATCATCATTATGCAGAAGGACCTTATACATTTTTGGTCTTTTCACCCTCTCTCTGGTGATCACCTCTTCATCGTATTGGTAATCTTCTCCTCCTAAGATGGGAGGTAAAAAAACTTTGTCAACCTTTTGATCTTCCATATTTCCTAAAAATTTCAATTACTTGCTGCGTCTATACCTGTATTATAATCTTAACATAATTATCAAAACAGGTTAATCTGGCCTTTGATTAAGATACTAATTTCAGTAACAAAAAAGGATAAATATTTTGAAATTCTGGGACATTTTTAAGACTTCTAAGAGAGAAACAACAAGTCAAACTAGCCGACTACATCAAAGGCTTTCTACCCTTCTGCCAGATAAAAATGAGGATGAGCTGATAAAATCAGCCTGCGTGGCAGGCCTTCTGGCCAGGGTTGCTTATATTGATTTTGATATTCATAAAAATGAGAAAGAGTTTATAAAAAAGTCTTTAAAGGCCTGGACCAACTTTAAAGAAAAAGAGGTTGAGGCCATTTCTAAAGTAGCAATTGAGGAAATCAAGGATTTGGCGGGACTCGAAAACCACCTCTATTGCCATCCCCTAAATAAACTCATGGATAATGACGAAAAATATGGAGTAGTGGAATCCCTATTTGCCATGGCGGCCAGTGATCATGAAGTAACTGGCAACGAATCAGAAGAAATTAGGCTGATCAACAAGGGGCTTCGGCTAGAACACAAACACTTTATATCTGCCAGGGCCACCGTTTTAGAAAAATTAGTGGCCCTAAAAGATTTTTAGTCTTCATCCTCTGAATCTATATCCCCAAAACCTTCATCCTTAGTAGCGATAAATTCTACTTTTTCTTCATGTTTGTGATGAATATGATTTTTCCATTTATCTTTTTTCTTCTGTAATTGTTTTTCCAGCTTATCCAAGGCCATATCTAAAGTGTGATAAAGATCTTCGGCACTCGCTTTAGAGGAAAAGGTGAATTTTGGGCCATAAAGAACTAAATCTACATCGTGCTGGTTAGGCTTTACATTACAGGTCCATTTGAGAATCGAACCCTCTTCACCATTGCCTTCAAGATACTTTTCTAATTTTTTAGATTTCTTCTTGATCCTTTCATCCAAGGATGGAGTATGCTCCATATTTGTAAAGGTAATTTTAACTTCCATTATTCCTCCTTTATTTTATTTTTCTTTTTGCTGAAGAAAGGATTCCTAAGACCTCGCGATATTTGGCCACCGTTCTTCTGGCCACCTCAATCCCTTCCCGTTTTAAAAGTTCAGCAATTTTTTGATCACTCAAAGGCCTGTGGGCATTTTCCAGCTCAATCAGATGTTTTATTTTAAACTTTAAAACCTCGCTTGAAACCTCATCTCCAGATTTTCCACCTATTCCTGACATGAAAAAGTACTTTAGTTCAAAAACCCCTAAAGGACTATGCATGAACTTATTGGTGGTCACCCGAGAAACCGTCGACTCATGAACTCCGATTTCATCAGCAATTTTTTTAAGGGTCAGAGGTTTTAAAAACTCCACTCCCTTTTTAAAAAATTCCTGCTGATATTTTACAATGGCCTCTGCGACCCTGTAAATTGTCTTTTGCCTCTTTTCAATGGACTTGATAAGCCATACTGCGGACCTTAATTTATCTTGGACATAGTCCTTAACCTCGGTTCCCCCAGTTTCTTGATTCAATAGGTCTTTATAAATATTTGATATTTTAAGCCTTGGAATACCCTCTTCGTTAACGGCCACCACAAATTCACCTGATACTTCTACTACGTAGACATCTGGAACCACATATTGAACATCTGAGGGGGAAATCAACCTTCCAGGCTTAGGGTTAAACTGGTTTAAACTTGCAATGGTATTTTTTACTTCTTCTAGGGTATTTCCCGTTTCTTTGGCAATCTTGGAAAAATCCTTGGTTTGGATATCTTCCAAATGATTTTTTATAATTTTTTCAAGCAGTGGGGAGCGATCTTCTAAAATCTTGGCCTGCGCCAGCAGACAGTCGGTTAAATCCCGGGATCCGCAACCAATGGGATCAAGGTTTTGAATCTTTTCCAAAAGGTATAGCGCGTCACCTTCATCAACTCCTAAATCCTCTAATATCTCTTCAAAGGGCATGGCCAGGTAACCATCATCATTAATATTTCCAATGATAAAATTTGCGATTTTCCATTCTTCTTCATTTAAATTATCCATACGAAGCTGCCATTCAAGGTGCTCCGCTAAGGTCTCTCCCTTAGAGACCATATTTTCATAATTAGGGGCATCGTCTACTGATTTTCTTTCAAAGGATCCACTGGCCATCTGGCCTGATTCATAAGTATCTACGTATTTTTGCCAATCAAAATTATCATTTTGATTAGTCATAAGTGGCTGTTCCCTTAGACTATCAGGGTCGGTCTCCATTACTTCTCTTTCTAAACTAGATAGGGCAGAATCAACTGCTTCCTCTCCCCTTTCCTCAAGCAGTGGGTTTTCCGTCATTTCATGCGCAATTACATTTGCCATTTCCATATGGGTCAAGGTGAGCATCTTGATGGCCTGCTGGAGTTGCGGGGTCATCAACAATGTTTGCGTCTGCTTTAAATTTTGCGATAGTTTTATGGCCATATACTATATTTTAAAGTCTTCTCCCAAATAATATTTTTTTACTCTTTCGTCATTAACAATTTCATGGGGGGTCCCCTCCACAATAAGTTCCCCCTCTTTCATAATATAGGCCCGGTCTACGATTTCTAAGGTTTCCCTTACGTTATGGTCAGTGATTAACACTCCGATATTTCTCGCCTTCAAATCGATAATAAATTTCTTTATTCCCGCTATGGCCTGCGGATCAACCCCCGCAAAGGGCTCATCTAAAAGAATAAATTTTGGTTCTAAGGCCAGAGCACGAGCAATTTCAACTCTACGTCTCTCTCCCCCAGATAAGGATCGACCCTTGGAATTCTCAATGGCCACCAGGCCAAAGTCATCTAGCAGAGACTCCAATAGAGTAAGCTTTCTAACTTTGGGAATAGATCTATTTTCAAGAGCAGCATAAATGTTTTCCCTTACGGTAAGATCTCTAAAAATGGAGGCCTCTTGCGGTAGATATCCTATTCCTTTTTGCGCCCTAATATGGATGGGAAAGGTGGTAAGGTCTTCTCCCATCATGGAAATTGTTCCTTCATCCGCCTTGATGAGTCCTACAATCATATAAAAACAAGTCGTCTTCCCAGCGCCATTAGGCCCTAAAAGCCCTACAACTTCTCCATTTTCTAGACTAATGCTTACATCTTTTACGACCTTTTTATCCTTAAAAGATTTAGCTAGATTTTGTGCGCTTAAAGTGGTCTTTTCCATTATCGACCTTTGTTTATTTTAAAAGTTGTATAGGCATCATCTACTTCCACAACTTCACTATTTTCTCTGATGGTTATTTTATTACCCTTGATAGTTTCGCCATCCTGAATGACTTTTGGAAGGCCGGTGAGGATTAATTTTCCTTCACTCGCTATTCCTTCCATCTTTTCGGCAAAGGCCTTCCGTAAACCATTTTTCCTTTTTTCTCTTAACTTCACATCGTCATTCAATACAAAATAGTTAAGCTTGTTACTATAGTTTTCAAGGAATATCTCCCCTCTTCTAGAGGAAACAGTAAAAGGAGGTTTGTTTAATAAAACTGCTCCAATAAGACTAATTTTTGACCCTCTCTGGGAATACTCTAATTTATCGGCCTCAAACTCGAGCCCTTCTCGATATTTTTCGGGACGATGAATGACCCCTTTTACATCATCTTGAAAAGTAGAAATTTTTCTCCCAGGGTAATGACTAAAGCTTTTTGCTTTAATTTCAATTTTATCTTCAGATTGGGGAATCTTACCCTTTAGCAAAACATTTCCTCTACCAATGATTTCATCTTGATCGAAAAAATAGGTTACCTTGTCAGCTTTCAAGTTAGTTTGATCATCAATTAAGACTACTTCTTCTACCAAAATTAACTTATTACCAATTCTTCGATAAAAGGCCTTTTTAGCAGAAAAATCCACCGGTTTTTTTGCCCCTTTAAAAGAGCGGCCCTCTATGAGTTCCATATCTGTATCATTATTATTTAATTGAATCTTGGCCAGCTTGGAAGAGAGGTAAATATGAGGTTTATTATCTTTTAAGTGATAAATTTTAGAATTTTCTAACACACTTTCCCGTTTTTCTGACGCGGCCTTTCTCTTTGCAGGGTCAGTTAAATTTGATTTCATATTCCAGTCCCGCAGATTGGAGACGAGAATTATATAGAGGCAACATATCCCAAATACTGAATTTAAAATAACCTGGTTCCAACTCATCTTATTTATTGCTCCATGGAATAGTGGTTTTATAACAGATATTTAACTAAATGCAAAAAGGGGAAAAGTTAGTTTTACTAAGCCTGAAAATCTATGATAACCTCCTATTTTTTCGTTAATAATTAGGATTTTTTGCAGTGTCGAGGAAAACCCTTCAGTCGTTAAAAACTATCATAGACCAAGGCATTAAGCTCACTCCCATGATGGAGCAGTTCTACTCAATTAAGCAGAAAAATCCCGACATTTACCTTTTCTTCCGCATGGGTGACTTTTATGAGCTTTTCTTTGATGATGCGGAGGACGTTTCCAAGATTTTAAATATCACCCTTACCCACCGGGGTAAATTGGGCGATTTCAAAATACCCATGGCCGGAATTCCCCATCACGCGGCCAGTGCCTATCTCGACAGACTAACCTCTATAGGTCTTAAGGTGGCCATCTGTGAGCAAACTCAAGACCCAAAAGATGCCATTGGAATAGTTACTCGCGATGTAACTCAAATAGTAAGTCCGGGGATGCCCTATGATTTAGATAAGGTGGATTTTCTAGAACATCACTATATGGCCTCGGCCAACTATAAAAATAAAAAATATAATTTAGTCGTAATTGATTTTACCAATGGGTCATTTTTTGGACATACTTTTTCAACTTTTGAAGACTTATTAAAAAGTCTAAGAAAAGTAAGTCCAAGAGAATTTATCACCTATCCTGAGCAGTGGGTGAAAAATCCAGAAATGGCAAATTATCTGGAACACAGTGATATTTTAATCACCCAAATTAGTGAAGATTATTTCAAGACCAAAAATACCGACTTATACATTGAAAAATTAATTCCCTATTACAAAAAAGACAATATCATTCAGGCCAATACTGAAGTTTTAAATTCCCTGGGAGCTCTTTCCTATTATATGTCTTCCACCCAGGACCTAGAATCTCTAGTTCATTTAAAACCCTTTAAAATGATTCAGGAAAAGGGCAGCTTAAAAATATCCATGCCGACCCTTACAGGGTTGGAAATTCTTCCAAGAAACCGTGAAGCTTATAAGGACAGTCTAATTGGAGTCTTTAATAAGACCAAAACATCCATGGGATCGAGAAGACTAAAGGATTTATTCACTCATCCAAGCAGTGATATTGCGGAATTAAAAAAGCGACAAGATCTGATTGCCTACTTCCTAAATAATCTTGAAGACCTGGAAAAAACAAGAACGCTATTAAATGATATTAGAGACCTAGAAAGAATCATGGCCAAGGCCTCTTCCAAAAAAATAAACTCTCAAGATTTACTAAGTACCAGCAGAACAATTGAAATTTACCAGGAACTCGCCACAATTTTAAAAGATCTTCCAACCGATTGGTTGAACTGGCCCTCGAAAAAAAATGAAGCCTCTCTACTAAAATTGGGCCAGATAATAAATGAATCCATTAATGATGAGGTAGGGGCCTCGCTTGAAAAAGGTAACCTAATCCGAGAAGGATTTTCAAAAGATCGCGACCATCTGGCCCATATAGATGGGGATATTCTGACAAAATTTGATAAAATGGAAAAGAAATACCGGAACCAAACAGGTATTTTAAAACTTAGGATTAAATCCAATAATGTCTTTGGTTACTTTATTGAAGTACCTAAGGCGCAATCGAAAAAGGTTCCTGATACTTTTACCCGAAGACAGACCCTTGTTAATGCAGAGAGATATACGACTAAAGAACTCATAAAATATGAAAACCAAGTTATCTCATCTAAAGAAGAATTAGAGCGCATTGAAAAAGAGCTATTTGAAAAGGTCGTAAAAGAGATTAAAAACTCGGCCGGTGACATTCTTATCCTGGCCGATTTTTTAAGTCACCTGGATGTTTTTGGAGGTCTTTCCTGGGTTGCCCATCAAGAAGGCCTGGTCAGACCACAGATATTTAAAAATAAAAAGATATTTAAAATTAAAGGTGGCTGGCATCCCCTAGTTAAATCTGTGATTTTGGATCAATTTGTAACCCACGATCTACAACTTGATGAAAACTCATACTTTGGTCTTGTAACAGGGCCAAATATGGCGGGAAAAACCACCGTTATGCGGGAGATGGCGATCATCCAATTTCTGGCGCAAATAGGTTCTTACGTGCCCGCTAAATCAGCACAAATCGGACTATGTGATTATCTTTTCAGCCGACTCGGAGCTAGCGATGATATTTTAAAGGGACAATCTACTTTTATGGTAGAAATGTCGGAAACCTCGGAAATTATCCGCCATGCCACTGAAAGATCGCTTATTATATTAGACGAGGTAGGGCGTGGGACCTCAACCTTTGATGGATTAAGCATTGCTTGGTCCCTGGTAGAGCATTTTATCCGTAATCTGAAGGCCCTCACCTTATTTGCCACCCACTACCATGAACTTATCGATCTGGTGGAAAATGAACCTGGCGGAAAAAATCTTACGGTGGAAACCATTACTAAAAATGGCGAAGTACAGTTTCTCTACCGTTTGGTGGAAAAGGCCACGGCCCAAAGTTATGGCATTTATGTTGCTAAATTGGCCGGACTTCCCAAATCTATTTTAAAAAGGTCACAGGAGATACTTCAGTCCTTGGAAAAAGAAAACCTCGGTGTAAAAATAGGGCCTTGCGCTCCAGGTTCTGGAACCCAACTCTCCTTTTTTACTGAAGAAGATCGGCCCCCACCTATTCCGGCCTATTTAAAGGAAATTGAAGGGGAACTAACTAAAATTAATATAATGAACCTGACTCCACTTGAAGCGCTAGAAAAGCTACATGACCTAAAAGAGAGTATTCCCCTACAATAGCCCCCAAAACCTTCCGAATGGTTAAAGGTGAAGGCCCAGCAAAGTTTATTGAGGCGAAGGGTAAATGCGTTCATTATAGATCTTCTCGCACTTTCTATGGCCCGCTCCCTTTTGCTTTATACTTATATAAAATTTATGAGCAAATACTTTTATGCTCTGACCTTTGATATAGATTTCTTCTCCCATTTATATGTCCTTGGGAATTTTCTCACCATCACCCTGTTCATGGGTTATTTTATTTGCTGTTACTATATGGGAGACGGACAAACAATAGGTAAACTAGTATTTAAGTTAAAAGTTAAATCTTTAAGAAGTTCAAACCTAACTCTTAGTGAAAGCTGCATGAGATCCTTTGGATATCTATTTTGTTATTTGAATTTTTTCCTTCTTTTTTTAATTCCCTTTATGACTAAAGACCAAAAAGGTCTGCCAGATTGGATTTCATCAACTTCGGTAATAAACCTTGAAGAAAAAGAGGAGTCTGAAGAGAATGAGGCATTTAACTTAACAGCTTAATCCCACTTGAAATGAAGTTCCTTGATCTGCTCCCCTGCTACACTTGATGGTGTCTGGGCCATTAAATCAGATGCTGAGGTGGTTTTAGGAAAAGCAATAGTGTCTCTAATATTATCTGTACCGGCCAAAATCATGATAATTCGATCAAAGCCAAAAGCGATTCCCCCATGTGGAGGAGTACCGTAATCTAGAGCTTCAAGAAAAAATCCGAACTGAGACTGCGCTTCTTCTGGTGTAAATCCTAAGGCCTTAAACATCTGATCTTGAACTTTGCCATCAAAAATCCTTAGAGAGCCTCCTCCAATTTCATAACCATTGCAGACAACATCATAGGCCTCTGCCAAAAGATCTTTTAACGGGCCTTCTGGATCATTTACATCACCATTTAAAAAATCATCGAGCTGTTCTTTTTTAGGCATGGTAAAAGGGTGGTGAACGGCCATAAATCTTTTAAGATCGCGGTCCCACTCAAGCAGAGGAAAATCGTTAATCCAAACAAAGCTGTAACCTTCGCCCTTTAAATTTAAAATATCTGCAAAATGGCGCCTAAGAGCGTCTCCGCAGGCGTGAGCAACACTATGCTCGCCATCAGCAGCAAAAAACCAAGTTCCGTTGCCCTGTTCTGGTAATGCTTTAAAAATATCTGGAGTGATAAATTTTGAGATGCCCGCTTTTAACTGTCCGTTTTCAATTTTAAAGAAAGCGACTCCTTTTCCTCCGTATGGTTTAACAACTTCAACTAAAGAATCGGTATCTTTTCTCGAAAATGTTCCCATCTCTTCTGGGATAAAGATTCCCTTTATGAGTCCTCCCTCCTGTGAAACAGAAGAAAAGACTTTAAAATCACTGTCTTTAAAAAGGTCAGTAAGAATGTGGTGTTTTAGATCGTATCTTAAATCCGGCTTATCACATCCATAATCTCTCATGGCGTCCTGATAAGACATTATGGAAATGGAAAAATCATCACTTAATTTAAAAAGCGACGCCATAAGTTTTGTCGCTAGATTTTGAATATACTCCTGAGTTACAAATGAGGCCTCAATGTCGATCTGCGTGAATTCCGGTTGCCTGTCGGCCCTTAGGTCTTCATCTCTAAAACATTTTATGATTTGAAAGTATTTATCAAGCCCCCCAATCATCAGCAATTGTTTCAATGTTTGCGGAGATTGCGGAAGAGCATAGACCTTGCCCGGGTGAATCCGGCTGGGAACAATATAATCTCTCGCCCCTTCAGGGGTAGATTTAAAAAGAATCGGTGTTTCTATTTCTAAAAACCCGGCATCTACTAGGGTATTTCTCGCTATTTGCGCCGCCTCTGATCTAATCTTTAATATTTTTTGTAGTTTTGGCGCTCTAAGGTCAAGGTAGCGATACTTAAGTTTTAAATCCTCAGTGGCCTCTACTTTAGCTGTGGGTAAAAAGGGAAGCTTGTCGATATTACACTGGGATAAGATTTTAAGTTGGGTAACTTGAATTTCCACTTCACCAGTGGCCATCTTTTTATTTAAGGCCGAAGCAGGTCTTTCGTTTACCTTCCCCTTGGCCCAAATAACGGATTCTAAAGAGACCTGTTTTAAAATCCCTAAATCACCCTTAAAGGCCTCAAAACCAAGCTGAGTGAGTCCAAATTTGTCTCTAATATCAATAAAATGCAGTCCTCCGAGGTCGCGATACTTATTAACCCACCCGCAAAGAATTACTTCCTGGCCTACATTTGCTTTGCTCAATTCTCCACAATTGTGAGTTCTTAAAAGACCGTCTAATTCCCTCATTTGAATATTCTCCAAGAGCTGATTAAAATTAATTCTATAGCATTGTAATTATGATAAGACACATTAAAAACATCCTCATTTGCCTTCTTCTCCTACCGGGTTGCCACGATGACGACAGGCGGCATATGGATAGCACCCACCAGGTGGAAATATCTCACCCCTCCGGAGTACGGATTAAAGTTGATGTACTAGTAGATGATGCCTCAAAGGTCCAAGGTTTAAGCGGCATCAAACCAGAAGATTTTTCAAAGGGGAGGGGCGCCTTTTTCTTTTATAAAAAAGATGATCAAAAAAACTTCTGGATGCCTGACACCTATTTTAATCTACACATAATATACTTAGATAAAAATTTAATGATTCTTAAAATCGACAGAAATATCTCCTACCATCCAGGATATAAAGAACCACCATATATTCCCAGAATGAATCCTATTTGGTGTCGACACGTTCTCGAAGTGAAATCATCTTCTCCTTTTGCCAAGGTAATAAAACCTGGAGATATCCTTACTTGGGAGGGAACGCCATCTCTTGAAAATATTTAATCTGGAAGCAGAACGATAAATTCATCTCTAGCGATAAAACCAAGATGGTTTCTAACCAGGGATTTTTGATATGCACTATCTTTACGGATTTTTTTAATTTCTTCTATTAGTCCAACGTTTGCTTTTCGGATGGAACCTAGTCTTTCAAATTTATCTTCTAAATTCCCTTTGCGGCCATAGTATTCAACTACTCCTCTTTCCGTAAAAACGAGCCGCAGAAGAAGAAAGATACTAAAAATCCATAAACCTCTTAAAAAATATTTGGCCCATTTTGAGGGGGCCTTACTTGAGGGGGTTGAATAGTTCGCGGTAGTTAAAGGCCTGGTTGGAGTCGTTGTTGTGCTCCCTGGAAGAGGTCTTGAAACTGGCGGCCGATTTAGCGTGGAGGGGCCAGGTCTTGTTCCCATTGGAGTTGGCGGTCTGGCCCTCATACCTGTTGAACTCATCGGTCTTTGATAACCGGAAGGTGGCATAGGCCTGGCAAACCTCTCTGACTCTCTATCGTAGGGATTTTCGCTTGAAGGCATAGGCCTGGCAAACTTGTCAGACTCTCTATTGTAGGGATTTTCTCTTGCCGGCACAGGCCTGGCAAAGTCTGAGGGATTTGAAAAGTTACTCGCAGGCCTTGCGGAAGCGAGATTATCTCTTTTCATTTGCTTGGTACGGTTTCTCTCGATGGCCTTGCGCAAGCGATCTGAGCCGATAGCATCAGTAGATGTGCTAGGGGGTGTTGGAGTGGGGATTTTTCTTTTTCTGCCAAATAAAAGACCCAAAAAACATCCTGTTTTTAAAGTTTTGCTTCCTGCAATTTCTATTTTACCAAATGCGGTGTGACATTCAACCGCTTAATCTAGTCAGGCTTTGTGATGGCCTTCCAAAGACCTCTTAGAGATGAGGTTTCCATGAGAAAATCGAGGAGGTGATTATCAAGATATGGCCCAAAATATTCAATAATTTCATTTTCCATTTTCCCTTCATAAAAAACTCCTTTGAGGGCCTGAAAATAAAAATTTGATTTACTGGCAATTTTTAATCTTAGCTCAATATCACTCGAGCTAAATTCACTATTTGGAATGAGCGTATTTATTTTTTCTATCGTCTGACTAAAAAGTTCTAAAACCTCTTTTCTATCACCAAGCACCCCGATATTTTCAAAATCTTGCGAACCAGGAAAAGAGAGATGGATGACGAAGTTATCATCTTCTACCTTCATCCAAGAGGTAGATCCGGGGTCTGAAATATTTCTTACCAGGCCCTCATTATAAGAAAAACGCTGATTTAAAATTTTACTCACTAAATTATCGGCGAGTTCCAGCGAATAAGTGGGATAGAATTTAACCTCTCCCTGGTCCTTTTCAATACCTAATTTTTGTAAATTTTTAAGCGTTAGGTGCAAGTAGGAATCTTTTACATTTTCCGTGGTAAAACCTTTCACCACAAAGGTTTCAGCGCCTCTAAAAATTCTATAGATTAACCCTGGGCCATCAGCTAAATTAGCTGCCTTCTTCCCATTTTCAAGTTTTTGACCTAAATCCATGGTCTCAAAGGCCAGGTCTGAATAATTAATTGGAAACATTTAAAATAGCACCACCAAAAGTTGTAAAGCAATGATAACAACTAGAGGAGAAAAATCAAAGGGTAATCCTTTGGGCATTAGGCCTCTTATGGGTTTACAGGATATATCAGAAATATCCCTGATCTTTTTGGCCCAAGTGGCATTCCTAAATTGTGGTAGATAACTTAAAACCGCATCGATTATAAGAATCCAGATATATAAATAGATGAAAAATCTTATCAGTCCCATTTATTCCTCTTTTTTAGTATCGTAGATATGACACAAACAAGCACCATAGAAGAAAAAACACATTACAATAAAAAGCCAGATCATTGCCACTATAAATGTATAGTAATCACCATAATTTTTTTTCAACGTCTCCCTAGCAAAATAAAAATACCAGTAAAATAGGTTTTTTCCAATGATTAGTGCACTGACAAAAATAAAAGAGCCCAAAAAAGCATGGAAAAGTTTAATTTTCCAGTGAAAAAGCCACCGATATAATATGGTGAAATAAACTAAAAAAAGCACGAAGGGGATCAGGTTGGTAGAAAGGATAAAGTTCACCCCAAAATCCATACCTGCGACATAATTAAAAAAGTCGGTAGTTTGAGGGAAGTATTCCTTAATTGTGGAGCTCACAAAATTATCTTTAATCAGGCCTTCCATGAACCGTATGAAGGCGGGAATTAAAATAATAAGCATTAAAAGCGCCATGGTTCCTGCGATAATGCTCAAACCTTTAAGTCTCACCCAAAGATTTTTAGATTCATCCTTAGTAATGATGGCAAGTCCGGTCCAGATGGAGTTAAAAAATGAAAGTGAGGCGAAGGCCAAGAAGAAAAAATTTAAATAAGTGAAGGGAGCACTCCCATAAAGGGGCCCTTCCACAATTTTTTCAAGGGTGGTTAAAATTTGGGCGTCAGCATCGGGAAAAAGCGCATTACCGAGTTTAAATAATTTCGCTCTGGTATCTTCCACATCCCCGAGAAACATCCCTAAGACTCTCACTAACAGAAGAGATAAGGGAATCAGAGAGAGCATCACATAAAAAGACGAGGCCGAGGCCAATATGCTAACTTTCTTTTTCCTAAAAAAATGCCATGCCTCGAGCAGATTGTTCCCAAAATTCCTCATACTTAGATGATACATTTAAGCAATGCATCTTATCAAAGTATAAAAGAGTACTTGACTAGAGATGTCTGGCCGCTAAAAAGGAGACTCTATGGTCCCATAGTTAAACGGATATAACCCAGCATTCCTAATGCTGAATTAGTGGTTCGATTCCACTTGGGACTGCTTCTTTTAAAGCCCTAAGCTATCTATTACGACAACAACTAATAAAATAATATAGTCTACAAAATGTTGCATAAAATACTCCCTGTTTATTATCTCTTTATATATGCCAGATCCATGCCATAAAAAAGCTCTCAAGTTACTAAAATTACTAACGAAAATTGTATATTTTTTGGAGGATGTATATTTTTTAAACAATTGGGTTTATAAACCTGGATATGACTGTAAAACTCTACCACTACGAACATTGCCCCTTTTGTGTCCGAGTACGGATGGCATTAGGACTTTTAAAAGTCCCCTGGAAATCCTTAATGGTTCCTTATGACGAAGAGGATTTCCTTATTAAGCTTACTGGTAAGAAGATGCTTCCTATTATGGACTTTGGCGATCTGGTTACCAATGAAAGCCTGGAGATCATCGAAAGGCTAGATATTGATAACTTGTTGGGAATGGAGCTTTTAAAAGATACAGCGCAGTGCCAAAAAATTGATACCCTTTTAGATAAAATTGGTAAAGACCTTCACTCTTTGTGTATGCCCTATTGGATCTACACCAAAGAGTTTAATTCCACTTCGAGAAATTATTTTCAAAAGAAAAAAGAGAAAAAAAGAGGTCCCTTTAGAGACCTCATTAAAAATAAGGATAAGTATTTAAAAGGCCTTGAGGTAACTCTAAAAGAGGTTGAGGATCATCTCGATCCCTATTTTATAAGTGATTTTTCCATTTTTGATATTATGCTGGCATCCCATTTGTGGGGAATGTATATTTTTCCAGAATTTCAATTCTCAAAAAAGCTACATAACTACCTTCAAGACGTGAAAGAAAAGTGTAATTTTGAGTATCATGAAGATTTATGGAATCTAAAAAAGTGAAAGCTGATCTCCAAGCATTAAGTCCTCAAAACATTTCCCCTGCATATCGAGCACCCCATCTGCGAGGGGTTTAATTTGTTTTTCAATGTAGTGATTATAATCATAGTCTGAGTGATCAAGCTCAATGGGCACTGGGCCTCGTCCAGTGATTACGTAGCTAATCTCCTTCCGAGGAAAATCCTCATTATAGTCTAACTGTAAAGCTGCCTTTACGTGAGGTGGAACGTTTTTGGTATAATCTTTTGGATTTTTGGATAATCTTTTCTTGTAGACCAAATCACTATCAAATTCTTTATTTTTAATCCTTTCTACAAAATCTTTAATGAAGAATTCGATATCCTCGTCTTTAAAAAATCTGCGAAAGAGCTCAAATTGAAAATTCTTAGCAAGTTTAGTCCAATCAGAGCGAATATATTCAAGGCCGACAAAGCTAAGTTCTTCTTTACCCTTTTTAACCAGCAAACCAGCGTACCTTTTTTTGGCCCCTTTGGTGCCTGATCGGTTTTTGGGTAGAAAGAATTTTCGGTAGAATTTCTCAAACTCAATTTCAAGTTTTGAATCAACTTTAAATTCCCGGTAAATCTTAGTGGAAAAGAAATCATTAACCGCTTTGGCCAGATTCTTACCAGTCTCTTCCATATTAATTTTTTCGTGACCTTTTATTTTTACAAAAACTGAATCGGTATCTCCATAAAGGACCTCATACCCCCTGGAGGTTAAAAAACTTATGGCCTCCTTAATCGCCCAACGGCCGGTCCCTGTTATCGCGCGCGGCAGATCGGCGTGGTAAAACCTTGAACCGGTAGACCCCATCACTCCGTAAAAACTGTTCATCAGAATTTTTATCGCCTGGGATAAGTTTTTATCTCCCCGATCCTTGGCCACTTTTCTTTTTTTCATCAACTCCTCAATAAACTCTGGCAAAAGATGTTCCTCTTTGGAAAATTTTATGCCGGGAGGAGTATTAATAGGCCCCGCTTCGGCCTTTAGACGAGAAAGGGGGTCTATATTAAAAGTGCATATAATACTTGGATATAGGCTTTTAAAATCAAGAACTAGGACATGGCCGTGAACCCCTACGACCGGATCTAACACATGGCCGCCGGCCGCTGGTTGTTCTCTTTGAATATCGATGACATTCGAGGCAACAAATCCTTTGCGGTGAATTCTTGGAAGAAAAAAGTGGTCAAAGGCCGCGATGGAAAGTCCCTGCTTATCCATCGCAAGGCCTGAAATGATTGATCTGTTTAAAATCAAATCTATCAGAGACAGCCTTTCAAAAATATCTAGCACGAGGGTACAATCAAGAAGGTTATATTTGGCCAGTCCCTCTTTATCCTCATGAAATCGTCTTTCTATCTCTGCTACCTTCTTGGCGCTATCTTCTTTGATATCCTTTCCGACTCCCAAGACCTCCAAGGCCACGGTATCAAGTTTGAAATTTTCAAATTTAAAAAAGTTATTTCTAAGGGCCTGGATTCCATCAATTACTACCCGGCCTTCCATAAAGGCCACATGGCCCAAGCTTCTTCGCTCACTGATGGAGACTTTAGAATTCCCTCTACCTAACGTAAAAGGTAGGGAGTACTGATTCATTTTCTTTTCTAAAAAGACCAAATCAAAACCAATAACATGCCAACCTATAATAATATCTGGATCGAAATTTTGAAATTCTCTTAAAAAATGAATAAGCAGCTCTTCTTCACTCTGATAGAAGAAAATATTTTGTTCTAGTTTATCCTCACCATCTCCAACCATGAAAATTTTTTTAATCTCCTGGAGACCACGTTGATGAATTGCAATGGAATAAAGGTCATCTCCCATACTCGTTTCAATATCCAGCGAGAGAATATTAAATTTTGGCACAAAGGTTGTAGGTCTAAGGATAGGATCTTTGAAAAATAAGGTATTCCCCCTTTCCTCGCATTCCCCTTCAATTTCGACTTCACCATTTATAAAATGCTCCATTAAGTATCGTTCACTAGGCCTAACATCGGCCTCAAAGGTTCTTACTCCATTTCCTTTTAAAAGGTCACGAACTACATAGAGATCTTTTTGGGTATTAAAGTAAAGGGCATCTACATCCATACCGGAAAAATTTTTAAGCTCAACTTTCTTTCGCTCAAATTTTGTTTTCCCAGCAGGAACTTTGCTCCCTCTTGCCACAAAAAAGAGCGGTTTAAAATTAGTGATATGAACTTCAAACGGGCCTGATTTACCAGTTCCAAAGATTTTTAATAGATGATTTGTTTCTGTATCTTCCCAACTGCTAGTAAGAATAAATCCATTTTCCCGGCGCATCAACCTCTCCAAAGTAATTTTCAAGGGGAAAGTTCATTGGACTGTATTCTGCCTAAAATATCAATATTTAAAGCGTAAAATGAAAGTCATTTACAATCATTCCGGGGACTTCCTTGCCACCAAGAGAGCGCTGCCCATAAGAACCAACATGAGGAATTATTTCACCAAAGTTGGTGATTGATTCTAGGTTTTGTCCAAAAATATTATAAAGTGACTCATCAAACCGAAGATCTGCGATGGGAGTTTTGATTTCCCCATTTTCAACCCAGAAACAGGCATACCTAGTCATTCCGGTTAGACGACCTTTTTGAATATCACTCCAATTTAAATAATGGAGATTGGAAATATAAATTCCATCCTGCAAAGCTTGAAGGACACTAGATTTTTCTAACTCACCCGTATCAATTTTAGATGACCTCATTCCTTCATAAGCGCTAGCACCATTTGCTTTAATTTCGTATTCCTTGGCCGTTCGGGAATTAATTAAAAGAGTTTCCAGCTTTCCATCTTTAACTAGACACAACTCTTTAGGTGATATCTCTCCCCTGTCATTAAATTTTGGGGTAAGTCCTAAACTGAAATCTTCGGACAGATTAAACTTAGGAGAAAAAGTTTTTTCACCATCGTGAAGCATTTTAAAAGCACATCTTCCTCTTTTTAGGGCAGAATAGCTTACTCCCCCCCAAGACATCATATCAACGATTTCAGAGAGAGCGGCCGGGGCGAGATAAACTTTATATTTTCCCCGCTCTAACTTTCTTTCAGGTTTTTTTAAAATCTCTAATTCTTTTTTAGAATTTTCTAGCTCAAGAGAAAACTTTTCACCATCCCAATTTCGCCCGGCATACAATCCCTTTAAGGCCTTTTGTCCATCGGTGTAAAACGAGTAATCTACTTGAAAATTCTCGCTTAAAAACCAGTGTTTTTGACCTTTAGAATTCATATTGGCACGAACTTGATTTCCCATCGCCAGCTGACCAACAAAATCGAGTCCTTTCGTTTTTTCAAAGAGCGTTTCCGTCACTTGATTTAGCGTTGGCAATTCCCCGGCAAATTCTTCAATACTTTCGCCAAGGTTTTCCATAGGAATTTGGAAAGAATCAGCAGGTAGTTCTTTAATTTTTTCTCTACAAATATCGAGAGCTCTCTCGGCCCTCTGTGCATTTATTTGGGGGTCCCCAGTGTAGGGTATTTGATATTTATAGGTCCGATCACCTGCTTGGTAATTAAAAGTAATGTTTCCCTGAGCTACGTCAGTAACCTGCCTGGATTTCCCTTCATTAAAACGGACAAACAGAGATTGTTCCATTGAAAGATTAAAATTTAATTCTTCCCCTTCTTTAAGCCTAGAAAAAATATCTTCACCAAATTTTTCAAAATTTTGTCTTTTCATTTTTAGGCCCCTCCAAAAACTTCAACATCTTTAAACAAACAAGTAGGACTTGCATGCCCAACCCTAATGGCCTGATTCGGCTCTCCCTTACCACAATAAGAGGTTCCATTAACTTCAAGTGTTGAAGTATCACCGACCATATTTAGATTATTCCAAAAGGGTGTTGATATACCTCGATAATTAGGATTTTTAATGGTCCCTTTTATTTCACCATCTTCAATTAATTTTCCGTATTCACAACCAAATTGAAATTTGTTTCTAAAATCATCAATTGACCAAGATCTATTGGTAAATAGATACACACCTCGTTTAATATTTTTCACCATGTCCTCTAAGGAAGAACTACCCGCTTCTAAATTGATATTTGCCATTCTATCAATAGGGGCCCTATTCCAAGAACTTGCACGACTATTGGCCACCCCTTCAATTCCGGATCTTTTTTGAGATTCAATTCCCCCTAGACCTCTTAGGAGAAGACCATTTTTAATCAAAAAGGTTTTTTCTGCTTTCACTCCGGTGTCATCAAAATCATAAGACGCAAGCTCACCCGCAAAGGTTGGGTCAAAAGTAATATTTAAAAGATCTGAGCCATACTTTAAATTTCCAAAATCTTCCTTATTAACAAAACTCCATCCAGCATAGTTACGCTCATCTCCTAAAATTCTATCGACCTCAAGAGGATGACCGATGGATTCATGGATTTGTAAAATCATTTGGTCTGGGGCCACTAAAATATCCATAGTTTCACTTGGACACTCTGGGGCCTGGAGAAGTTCGATAACTTCCCTAACAATCCTATCCCCCTCGGCATAAAAAATATCTCTGTTTAAAAGCTCAAGTCCGACTTGGGCAGCATTACCCCAAGATCTGGTTTGAATCTCATTTCCCTGCTTAGCAGTGACTGAGAGTTCATGATCGATAATATTTTGCTTAGTTTCAAACTCAGAGCCGTTGGTACTTATAAACCTTGTTATTGTATCGGTAAGCATGAGATGAGCATGAGCATTGATAATCTCTTCTCTTTTACCTAGTCGGTCACAGGTAAGGGATAAAAAGTCATTAATTTCTCCCATACTCATTTTATCAAAGGCCATTTTTGCAGGAGAGGAATATTTTCCTCTCGCTACCGGCCGAGATGACTTATCAAAAGGAAAGATATTATAAGGGGCAAATTTTTTGGCCAGTTCTTTGGCCCTTTCAAAGGCCCTCTTAACTCCCTCAGGCGTTAAATCGTCAGTTCCAGCGTGGCCGAATTTTCCATCAACTAACACTTCAACCATGATCCCATGTTCAAAATGATTTTCATTGGCCTCAGGTCTACCATTGCGGATGAAGACCCTAGTTCCTAGCTCTTCCACTTCGCGAAGAGAAACCCAGTCAGCGCCTGGGCCTAATTTTTTCAATAGGTTATTTAAATCAAGCGACATAATATGCTCCTAAAATACTGCCCACATCATATGAAGGATGACTTTAAAAAGCAAATGATAATGAGTTAACAACTAGAGCTTATAGGGTACTTTTTCCCAATCTTTTAGGTATTCAACGTAGGCCGCCCACAATGCTTGGCACGACCCGTATTGGATACGTTTTTCTCGATATTTCACAGATTTATAAAGGGTTTTATCAAACTTCAACACTTCTTTAACTAGATCAAACTTTTTGCCAAGACATTTCACTGTGTCTTTTTCGCAAGGTTTTAGAACTTTCATATATTGATAAAATTTTATCAAGGTCGGATTTATTTGTTTTTTAAAGACGCCTAACTTTTCATATACTCTGTAAAGTGATTTTAAAATGGTATCTAATGTAAAATCATGAATAGAGTTAGGATCTCCCTTAGTGGACTCTTTATAGGCCATATATCTAAATCTTTCTTCTCCTCTTTTGGTGTAGTTATCAGCTCGGGCACAAAATCCATCTGATGAAATATCTGAAAAGGTTTCCCGAAATCTTTTGGGAAAGACTATTAGTTTTTCTTCATCTTTCCTCATATAGAGGGAAACAAATTCATTTGGATAATCGGTAATAGAACCGACATTAACTTCTTTTACCGGCCCTGAGTTTATAGTAAATCCCTTATGGGTATGGGAAGAGATGTAAAAAGAATTGGGGACCAATTTTTTAAATCCCATAAAATGCTTTTGCGATGAGGGGGAAAGACTTATAAAAGGATGATGCCCCATAAATATTACTACGGAATCTTTGCCCTCAGATAACAGCCAATCTTTAACCACACTCGCTTGAATATCTGTTATATTTCCCATTAAACCGGCATTATAGAAACCTAAAGAAGAAAGTTTCCCCAGGGTCCCAATCGCCCCGACAAAAGATCTTGGGGCCTTTATATAGTCACTGGTATCAAGAAGTATCCCTTTGATTTTTAAATCAGTTCCCGGCACCACTCCCATATTTAGCTCTTGAACGATATAAGACCTATAAGCGATTCTAATATCCTGTTCGATGGGATAGGTAAATTTCATCCTCTGCA
>SMWT01000019.1 GCA_004356615.1 Deltaproteobacteria bacterium
AATTACACTTTCAATTTTTCTATTAGTATCAACTAATACTTTTGCTCGTACTAGGACTGGAATGGCATCGCCAGTTAAATTTTCTAGTCAAGGGGCATGTCTTAACTTTATTGACCAACTTGGATCTCAGATTACAAATAAGAAGGTCAATATTAACGCAAATTGTGAGAATGGAACCCTAAAAAGTACATGGAACTTAAAATACTATTTTACACCTAAACAAACGGTCTACTTTAGCAGGAAAATGAAAACGCTTAGAACGGATGGTGTACTATATGACTATGGACTGGGTCCGGTCGTTCGAGGGCATATGGGTAGTGTGGATTCAATATGGTCCAAAAAGGAAGTAGCTAAACATATTCAGGAGTGTAATAAATTTGTCAGCACTCTTAAAAGGCTTCAAAGCTCTTCCGTTAAAATGAACATAAAGCATGGTTGTCGTTTTAATGAACCGGAAATCTTGACTTATCTAGGATACGTACCACCTAGTGTTACTAGTGAAATACAGGTCAAAATTAAAAAGTAGTAATGCTTTAAGTGCCTACTTTATCTGACAGGGTAATTCTGGGCCTTTAAATTAAAACAAAATGGCCTCTTGGTAACAAGGGGCCTTTTTTATGTTACAACCCATCTTTGAGCTGTAACAAAATCACTTTAAATTATGGCCATTTTTTTATCCTTTTCCTTGTAGGCCAATGACCTGCCCCTATAAACATGTCCACTATAAATTACATTCTTTTAACACCTGACCTTTTCAAAACTAGGCAAAGTTGCCAGAGGAGCGGATGGATACCCCACATACACCCCACAGAAATGTAGATGGAAATATTTTGACTTTGATTTCTAGGGGTTAATCGGTCTAAAATTAATATGGTGCCTAGGGCGAGACTTGAACTCGCACGATCGTGAGATCGAGGGATTTTAAGTCCCTTGTGTCTACCAATTCCACCACCCAGGCGTGTAGAATAGGAAGAAATATTGGACTATATGATGAGAAGTTGTCAATTTAAATGCGTTGTATTTGGTGTACTTTTAGGGCTATGGAGCTGCTCGTCAAAAAAGACGGAGACCGAAGATCGCTCCATGAAAAACCGCAAGGGGCAGGCCAAAACCTACCGAGAAAGTAAATATCCCTCCTGGCTAAAAGTTCCGGAGAGATTTTCCTTTAGAGGAGAGTGGGGCAAGTTCGTTCACCACAATTTCTTTGATGAATTGCCCTCGGAAAAATCCGCTCCCAATATGGTCAATGCGGTAATCCTCACTCCTAGAGATGAAGAGACCTACTTCGGACTGGATTTAGTCTCCGGGGCCCCTTATAAAAGAGTTTCTTACTGCTCCTTTAAGGACGTGACCGGAAATTATGGTTCCTCTATGAAAAGGCCGGAGTTCTCCTTGGGAATTATGCCGCGAGTCTTAGATGTTTTAGGACGACCTCTGCAAATCGTGGTCTTCGGTGAACCAAAAGAAAAATTTAAAAGCAATAGTCTCCATGAGGTAAAAGTAGTCGGGGGAGTGGTCGAAAATTACTGCGAAGTCTGGCCTTGTGGTATCGCCAGATCTTGGATGTCTTCAATCGTTTTAGTGGCAGTTTACCCAGAAGATAAAAAATTTAGGGATATCGAGAGCATCTTTGTTTTAAAAAAGATGGTGGATTGGAAAGAGTTTAAGGCCTTCATGATAAATGGCAGAGGGGTGCATATAAAATCAACCTCCTCTTTTCCCGCTTATAAAATAAAAGGGGAGATAGGCCCTGGGGTGGCGCTTAAAAAAGCTCTTGAGCTAGGACATGTTTTTACCGCCCAGGAGATGTTTTCCATGCGAACGGCCTGTCATAAACTCTATGACTATGTTTGGAATTCAGTGAAAATACTTCGGGGAAGCAAGGACGAGAATCTAAGCAGATGGGTGAGGCCTTTTAATAAGGGGGCCTCAGAGAACGTTACCAAGGATTTTGCCAGCTACCTTTATCACTTCACTGAAAAATATAGTAACCGCTACAATACTTGTTTGAAGTATGTGAGGGGAACAAATATAAATGAGGATAGTGAAAGACATTGGTTCTTTTCTTATTTCGATGCTTTTTTCCTGGTTAAAAGTTTGGAAAATATTCATATCTGTCCGGAAAACCAGTGGACTAAAAACTTTTACAATTATAAAAAAGGTGCCCTGGAATATGACTTTTTGACAGAGCTTAAACAATGTAAGGGCAAAGATCTTGATTACGCCTTTGTTCGCGCCATCAATAAATTAAAAAATATGGGCCGTCAGGGGCTGCCTTCTTATAAATACCTAACTTATGACCACGAGGCCGGTGGATCCCATCAAAAAATTTATTCATGGGTTTCACAAACTGGTCTTGAACTCAATTGTAAATCTAAAAAAGAGCGTGAGATCAGAAGTAAAAAATGGGTTTTTGGCTTTCCAACCGACGTTTCCTGGCAAGGATTTTATTAGCCAAAAAGATCGTGGGTAACTTTTCTTTTAATTTCGGTGTTTAACATCTTCAAGTAATCAATGCGCGAAATTTCAGTGGCACCCATCTTTGCTAGAAAGGGATTAACCAGCTGAGTGTCAATCCAATCAATTTGGTGCTGATGGAGATGCTCCATCAGGGATACGAGTGCTACTTTAGAAGCGTTGGGTTTGGTGTGAAACATGGACTCACCGGAGATAAATCCTCCTATATGAACCCCGTACATTCCCCCCACCAGCTTATCCTCAAAGTAGGTTTCCACAGAATAGGCAAGGCCTGAAAAATGCAGGTTAATATAGGAGAGAATAATCTCTTCAGTAATCCAGGTTCCATTTTGCTCTTGGCGATTTTTTGACTCAGCACAACCTAGGATGACCGATGGAAAGTCGCAGTTGAATTTAACTTCATATTTTTCCTGGCGCAGGAGCTTTTTTAAGCTTTTGGAGACGATGAGATCATCGTAGTTTAAAATTCCTCGAGGATCGGGAGAGAACCAGGCCAGAGGATATTCAGTCCCCAGTGGCCAGGGGAAAACACCCTGACGATAAGCAAGCTGTAGCGAAGCAACTTCTAGATCTCCCCCGATGGCCAAGAGGCCATCTTCATCTGCCTTTTCAACTGGGGGAAAAGAAATTATTGCTATGGCCTATCTCCTAGAGAGCCAATTAAGCTGGTTGCAATGGATCCCGCAGACATTAAAGTAACTTTCTGGCCGTCGCCAATAAAGGGAGCAATCTCCATAATATCAGCACCAGTAATAGGAAATTCCTTGGCCAGCATTTCTATAATAGTGGTGCATTCATGAGGAGAGAGTCCACCAGTCTCTGGAGTTCCCGTACTGGATGCGTACTGAGCGTCCAGGGTATCAATATCAAAGCTAACATAGAGCTCATCGACTTTTTGATCTTTAAGTTTTGCAAGTATTTGCTCTGCTATATGGGCGGGCCCTACTTCTTTTATATAATTGGCCCAAAATTGTTTGACCCCAAAGGTTGACTCCCAATGCTCTTTAGATTTTCCCGTCGCCCTAATGCCTATTTGAAAGCATAAACTTGGATCGGGGAGGTATTTTAGAACATGGGTGGTCCAGGAGCCAAAGCAAATATCAATACCAAGCCTTTCTACCAGCAGGTCAGTGTGAGCATCAAAGTGAATTAAAGCTGTTTTTTTACCTTTTTCTTTTTTGGACTTTAGGTATGATTTTACCAAGGGATAACTACAACTATGATCACCACCCACGCCAAATATTTTTTTATCAGAAAAGTTTTTATAGATTAAATCACAAACATCTTCTGTTATGGATAGGGCGCTAACTGGATAAGTTGAATCTTCATTACCATACAGCGCCCGCCTTACATTTTTTATAGTTTCAAGGTTTAAATATTTGTCATGCAGCAGATGGGGCACGACCCGAACATCACCAAGGTCCATATATTTAAGTTTATCCGGCAAATTTAGCAGCGTTTCTCTAAGAAATAATGGCCCCCAGTTTGCCCCACGAAGAATTCCACCACCGGTATCAGAGCAAACGCCGAGGAGGAGGACATCTGAGGAACTGAGGTGCTCCAGCGACTTTTTCCAATTTTCCTCCACATTATCTATGGAGCCAAAAAGTAACGTGTGAAGTTTATCTTTATTTTCTTTGGCAGTATGGATCGTATAAACTCCATTTCCCGGAGGACAGAGAAGTTGTTCCAATTTATTTTTGATCTGACCTTGATCGGTCATGGGCGTCTCCTTAAATCAAAATATTATCATGGATTCTGTTTTTTAAAATGCTATCGTGGTATTTTTTTTCAAAATTTTCTCGATCATTCATAAAGTCACCTATGACCTTTTTTTCAAAATTGATGATGCTGTTATCTAAACCGTCAAACACCCCGGCAATATGGGAGGTTAAAAACATGTTTGGCAGGTTTAATTTTTCAAACCTTGCGGGCTCTTTTTCAAAGACGTCTAAATAGGCGGTGGAGCCTGGGTTATTTTTTAAAAAGGTGATTAAGTCCTGTTGGTTTATTAATTTTCCTCTAGCAGCATTTATGATGGTCACGAGGGGTGGAAGAGATTCTAGAAATTTAGTGTCTATCATCTGGTGACTGGTTTCATTGAGTCCAGCGCAAAGGATTACCGTGCTTATCTCTTTAAGGGGGACTTTATCTTCTTCGTTTTTATAGGGATCTTGTACCCATACTTTTTCTACTAGCGGGGTAATGGAGTTTTTAACAATTTTCCCTATCTTTCCCATACCAATTATTAGTACTTGTTGATCCTTTATAAGAGATCGGCCCTGCCAAGTCCGGTCCCATGCCTTTTGAAAAGGAACCTGGCCTAAAAGGCAGGAAAGAATATATTCACTCACCGCCAAGGCCCTAATCTCACTACCGATGACGATGGGGAAATCGGCCTTTTTTACAAAGGAGTGGGGGAAATTATCATATCCAGAATTGGGGTGAATAATGAGTTCAATTCCATCGGTTTTGAGGTTCTCGATATCAGTCAGGGTATTGGTGAGCAGGACTGAAGCGTTCTGGATCTTTTTTTGATAGCTCAAAGCAAGAGTTTCCAGTTCCTGCTTCTCTTGCTTTGAGAAGTTCGGATCTTGGTAGGGAGAGGTATCACAGCGAAAAATTTTCATAACTTGCACCAGGCATTAATTGTCTTTATCCTGTAATTAGAATACAAAAGCAAATGTTAAACTGATAACAAGAGAACTCATGATCAAGATAAAATCTAATAGAGAGATTGGGCTAATGCGCAAGACTTGCACCCTTGCGGCGAGTGTTCTTTCTTATATCGAACCCTTTATAAAACCAGGGGTTAGTACAGAAGAAATTAATGTATTATGTCATGACTATATCATTAAACACGATGCTTATCCTTCACCACTGGATTATCACGGCTTTCCAAAATCCGTCTGTACCTCTCCAAATGAGGTCATCTGTCATGGAATTCCAAGTCCGGATGTTATTTTAAAAGATGGAGACATCTTAAATATTGATGTGACCACCTATCTCAATAAGTTCCACGGCGATACCAATAAGACCTTTTATGTAGGTAACGTGGATCCCAAGATTAAAGAGCTCGTTGAAGTTACTTATAAGTGCATGAGAGAAGGGATTAAAACCGTAAGGCCTGGTGCTCATGTGGGTGATATTGGGGCGGTTATTCAAGCAATTGCCGAGTCTGCTGGCTACTCTGTAGTGGAAGAATACTGCGGGCATGGCATCGGAAGAGAATTTCACGAAGATCCGCAAATTGTCCATGTAGGAATAAAAGGTAAAGGCGTGAAAATTAAAAAAGGCATGACCTTTACCATTGAGCCCATGATTAATTTTGGAAGCAAGGAGTGCGACCTGCAAAAAGATGACTGGACCGTTTTAACCAAAGATAGATCGTGGTCCGCTCAATTTGAACATACTATCTTAGTTACTGAACGTGGGGCCGAAATTCTCACCTTGCGCCCTGAAGAAAATGAAAATTTCTAAATACAATCACCGCCCAATTTTTTTCAATTGTTCCGCCAGCTTTAGGACCAGCGGCGAATTCGCCACTCTCTATCTAGATGTCCACCAAGATAAGGTAAAAGATTATAGCTTTGAGCAGTCCGGAATGGAGCAGTGGATTCCCCAGTTTACCCTTTTAGGAGGGAAAATTTTAGGCAAGAGTTTATCTGAGGCGAGAGAAATTTCTCTGGGGGAAGATTTTATAAGTTTACCGCTCAAGCTGCTGCAAAATGCCTTGGACAAATTTTCAGGCCAAACCTATCGGTATGATCTTTTAAAAGAAGATGCGGATACTCTAATATGTCGTTGTTTTGGCGTTTTTAAGGGCCAAATTCTCGATGTTTTAAAAAAAGAACCCGGGGGTGATTTGCTTACCATTTTAGATGGGACCGATGCCTCCGGAGGATGTAGCTCCTGCAAGCAGGATGTGGAAAAAATCCTAGAGAGTTTTAGAGGGGAAGAGATCCTTTTCGTTCCGAGAAAAGAGCGGGTTTTAGGACTCAGTCCCGTAGAGCTTCATTTGAAAATTGATAAGCTGGTTAAGAGTTGGGATGCGGGCAATGAAGTGAGCGAAATTAAGAATAATTTAATCATCGTTAAGGTGGGTTCTAAACAAAAAGAGTTAAAAAAGTTCCTCGATGGGGAATTTGTCGGAAAACTACTTTTTAGCTTTCTTAGCTAGCGCTTCTTTTTTACAATCTTTCCAAAATTTATCTAAATTTTGAAGGTCTTCAAAAAGCTCACTAACCTTTTTCTTCTGCTGGAAAATGTCACGGGCCGAAGATTCTGATTCCAAATAGAAAATATTGTCGGTGAACTCTTTTAAATGTTTTACCCTTTTTGCCAGACAATCAGGAGTAGCGGCCTCATTTTGCAGCTTGGACAAGTAAGAAAAGAAAATATGGGGAATTTCATTTAAAAAAGATTCAATGGTGGCCACATCTTGCACCTGTTGATTTTCCTCTCTAGAGATCACATAGAGGTCCATGCCGTTTAACATGATGTCTTTTAAAAGTGCTACTGAGGGAGAGTAGTCAGGGTTTTTACAAATACCATTCAGGTAGGCCTTCTTGATGGTGATATTGCTAAAGCTGGCAAAATTATTCACAAGCTGGAGGTTGAGGTATTTGATGGGCCCTACCACCTCATTTTTATGGATTAGAAGTTCCTCTTGACCCAGGCATTCCAGTATAGGATTGGCCCAGGCCGTGGGCATTAAAAAGATGAATATTATTAAGAATTTCTTCAAGTTAGACCCCTTTTCACATATATTACCTATCGGTTGCCAGGTAAATAAATTTTAGGGTATAAAGCGTCGTGTTATGAATGAATTGTCCTTTGTAGAACATTTAGAGGAACTACGGACTACCTTAATCAGAGTGGTAGTAATCCTTTTTGTAGGTTTTTTCATCACCTACGCGGTAGGGGACCATATCTCCGAAATTCTTCTGGCACCCCTTAGGGATGCTCTGGCGGATAAACAGGGCAAAATTGTCTATCTCGGGCTGCTGGATAAGGTCTTATCTCAGCTGCAGGTATCTTTTTGGTCTTCAATTCTTTTGACTTCTCCTCTTTGGTTTAGAGAGGCCTGGAAATTTATTAAACCGGGACTCTATGATCACGAGTTAAAGGCGGTTAGACCTTTTATTTTAACCGGCTTTTTACTTTTTATTTGCGGAGTCAGTTTTGGTTATTACATTGTTTTCCCATTCTTTTTTGAAACTCTAATTAATTTTGGAGTAGATAATATTGAGGCCACAATTGGCATGAAAGACTATTTGATCTTGGCCTCTAAAGTTTTAGTATTTCTAGGAATTATGTTTCAGGTTCCTAATGCTTTATTAATCCTCGGATTTATGGGAGTTGTTACCAAGCAATCCCTGAGGGCCTGGCGGAAATATGTCTACGTTGGAATGGCAGTAGCGGCAGCATTAATTACTCCTCCCGATGTAATTACCTTACTTGGAGTTTGGATTCCCCTGATTCTTTTATATGAATTAGGGATTTTGGCGGTGGCCTTTATTGTTCATCCTTATCTGGCCAAAAAGTGGAGTGAGTAAATGTTTTTAGTAACGGGTGCTGCAGGATTTATCGGTAGCGTTCTCATTAGAGAGCTAAATCTAAGGGGCATGAACAACATCATCGCTGTAGATAAAACTGAAGATCTAGCTAATCTTGAAAAGGCAGATTACACCAGTTATCTCGATGCATCTCTACTTTTAAAAACAGATTTTCCTTGGGAAGAGATTCGCTATGTTTTTCATATGGGGGCCTGCTCTTCCACCCTTGAAATGGATGTGGACTTTTTGCGAGTTAATAACGTGGAATACTCCCAACATATTTTTAGAAAATGCACTGAGCATCAGATTCCACTTATCTATGCCTCCTCCGCGGCCACTTATGGGGACGGGGAAATGGGATATAGCGATTCCCACACTAAAATATTTGCTTTAAAACCACTAAATCCTTACGGGGATTCCAAACAGATCTTTGATCTGTGGGCCTTAGAGCAAACAGCGACTCCGCCTGAGTGGTTTGGACTGAAATTTTTTAATGTTTATGGCCCCAACGAATATCATAAAGGCCATATGATGTCGGTCGTTAAGAAGGCCTTTGAACAGATCAAAGAAAAAGGGAGTGTAGGACTTTTTAAATCTTACAAAAAAGAATTTGAAGACGGGGGACAACTGCGGGATTTTATCTACGTAAAAGATGTGGCCCACGCCATGATTGAGCTCAGTCGGGTGCAAGACTCTAACGCTTCTGGAATTTATAACCTGGGAACTGGTAAAGCGCGAAGCTTTGCCGATTTGGCCAGGGCGGTTTTTAATGCACTAGAGTTAAAACCAAAGATTGAATATATCGAAATGCCCGAGTCCCTGAGGTCTCAATACCAATATTATACCCAGGCGGAAATGGGTAAGCTTTTAGGTACTATCTCCGATATACAGTTTAAATCCCTAGAAGAAGGCGTAGAAAACTACATAAATGAACACTTGGTAAAAGAGGATAGGTTTTATTAAAAAGATCAAAGTCGATGGAATGGGGATTGCCCAGGAAATCCTAAACAAATTAGGCCCTAGCGAACAAGAAAAACTCCTAAAGGCGCTAAGGGAAAAAGATGCAATCCTCGCCAAAAAACTGGATGAAGGGCGGCTCACCATTGAGGATCTGGCCTATCTCAGACCTGAAATGCTGGCCAAGCTGCTGCAAAAAATAGACGCAAGAGATCTAGGCCTGTCCCTTAGACTTGCCAGTGGAGAGCTTAGAAAATATGTCCTGGAAAATGTCTCAAAAGGTAGTAGGGCCGATCTTGAAGAAATGCTAAATGGACCTCCTCAGGCAGTTTCAGAAATAGAGAAGTCACTACAAAAGATTTTAATGGTTCTTAAGGCCATGATCGAAAAAGGGGATGTTTATCTCGATAAAGGAGGGGACGATCCTGTGATCTAAATGCTATATTTAGCTCATGGAAAAGATCTACTCCATTAATCGTCCCACTGGGAAAGCACTTCCCATACTCCTTAGTTCTCCCCATAGCGGCACAGACTTTCCCCCGGAAATTAAAGATAAATTTAATGACGAAATCCTAGGCCATCCAACAGATACGGATTGGTTTGTGGACCGGCTCTACGATTTTGCGCCAGAGCTTGGAATAACTCAAATCGCAGCAAATTATTCAAGATACGTGGTGGATTTAAACCGGGATTTTAAAGGCCAGGGCCTTTATGAAGACGGCCGGTTTATAACAGGAGTGGTTCCCTCCCACAGCTTCTCTAAAAAACCTCTATATAAAGATGAACCTCCAGCTGCGGGGGATATTGAAAATAGAATTAAAAGCTATTATTGGCCTTACTATAAAAAAATTGAGGAGCTTTTAGCCGATATAAAAAAAGAATTTGGTTATGCTATTTTTTTTGATTGCCACTCGATTAAAAGAAATGTTCCAAGCATCAGTGATGATCCCTTTCCCGATTTAATTCTCGGCGATAACGACGAGCAGTCCGCTGATTCAAAATTAATCAAAGTGGCCCTAGATACTCTTGGCGAGCAGAAAATTTTTAGCGTTTATCACAATACCCCTTTTAAGGGAGGACATCTCACCAGATGGTTTGGGAAACCCCAGGAGGGAATACACGCTCTTCAACTAGAGATGAGTCAGGATATCTATTTAAATGAAGATAACGACCACTATGTCGAGCTTTCGGCCGCGCTAATTAGAGACAGACTGAGAGAAACTTTAATCAAACTCGCAGAGGTTAAATTATGAAATGGTGGAAGGTAGAAAAACTTTACAGCGATGGAAAGTGGCTTGATACCTGTTTTGTAAATACCGATGAGCGGGGAATTATTGCTAAAATACAAAATGAGGAACCAGATAGTTTTGAATCCCTAGGACTTGTTATCCCAGGATTTTTAAATGCCCATTCCCATGCCTTTCAATACTCTATGGTAGGTCTCAGTGAGCATCTTCCAGTAGGAGCGAAAGGAGATGATTTTTGGAGCTGGCGAAAAGTTATGTATGGGCTGGCCGGTAAAATTAATCCCGATCAACTCCAGGCCGTGGCCACTATGCTTTATAGTGAAATGGCGCGAATGGGGTTTACAAGTGTGGCAGAATTTCACTACCTTCATCACAACCTAGATGGAAAACCCTATGATAACTTAGGAGAAATGGGCCAGCGTCTGTACGCCGCCGCTAAAGAGGTGGGCATCAATATTACTCTGCTGCCAGTTTTTTACCAGCGAGGTGATTTTAAACAAGAGGCCCTTCCCCAGCAAAAAAGATTTATCTCTAGGACCACGGTTGATTATTTAAAACTTTTAGCATCCTTACAAGTAAATGATCCCTTATTTTCTCTCGGAGTTTGTGTGCACTCACTCCGGGCGGTGAGTGAGGGATCTGTGCTTGAGGCCTTTATCGACACGGATCAAAACCTTCCCGCTCATCTGCATATTGCTGAGCAGGAAAAAGAGGTGGAATCTTGCCTTAAATATTTGGGAAAAAGACCTGTTCAGTGGTTACTAGATAATCTGGAATTAAGTGATCGCTACAATCTAGTCCATGCAACCCATCTAGATGAAGGGGAAAACAAACAATTAGCGGAGAGTGGAGCAAATGTTGTTATCTGCCCCACTACCGAAGGCAATCTTGGTGATGGCCTGTTTAATTTAGTGGAATATATAAAAGCGAAGGGCAACTTTGCCATTGGAACAGATGGCCATTTTAATTTAAATCCCCTGGAAGAGCTAAGGCTGCTAGATTATGGCCAAAGGCTCAAGCTTAAAAAGAGAAATATCATGTGCCTTGAAGGCGGCCAGGATAGTGGAGAAATACTATTTAATGCCACCCAAAAAGCAGGACTTTTGGCCATGGGGATTAAAGATTCTAGGAGTTTAAAAGTAGGAGATCCCTTTGACGTGGCGGTACTAAATCCTGAACATCCAGTTTTAGTAGGAAAAGCGCCTAAATATCTCCTCTCTGCCCTAATATATTCAAGCGATTCCAGCGTTTTTGCTGGAACTATCGTTGCTGGAAATTGGGTGGTAAACAATGGTAAACATATAAAAAACCGAGAAATAGCTGATGCCTTTAAAAAAGCTCAGTTAGAATTACTTAAGTGATATGAGAAAATTAATTGCTTTTTTTATGCTGTCTATGGCAAAGCTTGTTGGCCGCATTTTTTATAAGATCGAGATCAATTGGGTTTCAAAACCAGACTTTGATCCCTGGGAAAATGTACGCATGTATGTTTTGTTAAATCATACTAGTCTTTATGAACCACTTTTTTTAGGCTCCATCCCCTGGCGATTTATATTTGAACATTATGATAATATTGTGGCCCCGGGTGCCGACATCACGCTTAAAAGACCTTTGGTAGGAAAGTTTTTTAAATTTTCCTTTCCCGGAATGATACCCATTTCAAGAAAAAGGGATGATACCTGGGATAATTTTTTAAAGTACATAAATGATAAATCCATGGTGGTGATTGCACCTGAAGGAAGAATGAAAAGGCCCACGGGACTTGATAAGACGGGAAAACCCATGTCGATCATGGGGGGCATTGTCGATATTATAACCCATATTAAAAAAGGAAAAATGATCCTCGCCTATAGTGGAGGCCTTCATCATGTACAAGTTCCTGGGCAGACATTTCCCAAACTTTTTAAAAATATTTGTCTTAATTATCAAAATGTAGATATTGCTGAATTTATAAAACTCTGTAAAAATAGGCCGGAGGACACTTTTAAAAAGGCAGTGCAAAATGAATTACAGCAGCGTATGCAAAAGTATTGTCCTCCGGAAATCAAACCAGGGTTATAGCGCCAGGTTCGTTAACTCCTTTAATAAATCCTGAGACCTTTTAACAAATTGATCTCTTTCATCATTACCAAGACCACCACTTGAGATATGGGCCAGATCCTCCACATGATGACAAAGCTTCTCGACCAGTGCTTCATGTTTTCCCTTTTCGTGCATTTTTAGGGCATTTTGAATGAGTGGGTTGGCGGGATTAATGACAAATGTTTTCTTAACGGGAAATTTATCTGATCCACCCATGGACTCGGCCATCTTAGAAAACCTGCGCATTTGCTCATCAACTTTAAAATAGGCGGGGGCAGTACTGCCTTTTAATTTTTCCAGGACTACTTCAGTTTTTTCTTCTTCCTTTTGCTCCCCAAAAAGTATCTTGGAGAATAGATCTTTAACTTTCATATCTTCATCAAGAACATTTTCACTTTCTAAGATATTTCCAAACTCTGAATCAACGGAGGCGAAACGATAACTCACATTTCCTCTTTTCTGGGTTTCCACATGTTGCATGAAGTGTGGATCGATATGGCCATCAGTATGAATTGCGCCCACGCCTTTTTCCCATAGATGGGTTTTAAGAGATATATCTGAAACCCCTTCCTCAAAATATAAAACGAGATCTTTCATCTTCCCACTATAAACTTTCGGGATCGACTTCCGATACTCCTCTAAGGTGGAATATTTACCTTCTGAGTTTTTAAAGATAACCATGGATCTCATAAGCTCATCAAATTTTGCTTCAGAGATACAACCATATTTAACAAAAAGCCCAATATCGGCCCAGATATTTTCAAACTTTTCACGATCTTTTCTAAAGAGGGTTTTAAGGGCGTCACCTACTTTTTTAACAACGTAGTTGCTGATTTTTTTGATATTAGGATCTCCCTGAAGAGAAGACCTGGAAACGTTTAAAGGTATATCTGTTGAATCGATTACCCCTTTTAATAGGGATAGAAACTCAGGGATGATATCTTTTACATTGTCGGAGACGAATACTTGTTTGCAATAGAGTTTTATATTGGACTCATTGAAGGGTTTATTTTTATTTATTTTGGGAAAGTAGAGAATACCCTCAAGAGTAAAGGGGTGGTCAATTTTTAAATGGACCCAAAAGAGCGGTTCTGTCTCCATGGGAAACATCTTCCTATAAAATTCCTTGTACTCCTCGTCTTTAACCTCTTTGGGGTCTCTTTTCCAAAGCGGTTTGGTTTCATTGATAAGAGTGGGTTCCACTGGTTCCATTTCACCTTTGTCATTTTCTCTGGTTTTATTTTCTGTGTCTTCAATCTGAATTTTATAGGGCATATAATCGCAAAATTTTTGCAGGGTGTTGGTAACTTTCCATGAATCTAAAAATTCTTCACCGTCTTGATTTATATGAAGAGTAATGGTGGTCCCCACTTCTTTTTTATCTGAATCGGAGAAGGCATATTCCGTATCGCCTGCACAGGTCCATTTAGTAGCTTTGGCACCTTCTTCCATTGAAAGCGATTCAACTTCAACTTTTGAGGCCACCATAAAAGAGGAATAAAAACCAAGGCCAAACTTACCGATGATCTCCTCTTCTTTTCCTCCCGCATCTTCAATCTTTTTTACAAATTCTTCCGCTCCCGAAAAGGCCAGCTGGGCGATATATTTTTCCACTTCAGCTTCAGTCATACCAATTCCGTTATCACTAATCCGGATGACTTTTTCTCCCTTGTTTACCGAAACACTTATTACCCCCTCAGGGATTTTTTCGTTGCGAGTTCTGCCAAGAGTGGAACGTTTAGTGATAGCATCAGTGGCATTGGCAATCAGCTCTCGAAGAAAGATATCGTGTTCTGAATAGAGCCATTTTTTGATAATGGGGAATATGTCTGAGGTTTTAACCGAAATGGTTCCAGTTCTTGTGGTCATTGAATCTCCTTAAATTTTAAAAGTACTAATAAATGTTAAAGCAATCTCTCCGTCAAGATGGGAGTAGAAATAAGCATGTCAAGTGGACGAAAAGGAGATTTTTAGGTATTTTTGGCCCAGGAGGCCAGTGTGAAAAATGAAATTGTGGAAATAGCCCTTATCTCCACCGGGGGTACAATTGAGAAAAGGTATGATGAGGTAGAGGGAACGCTAGTCAATAGGGAGTCTATGGTAAAGCATAATGTCCTGGATAAATTGAGATCGCCCTACAGTCATATACATTTAAGATCTATCCTCTCCAAAGATTCCCTATACTTTACCTCTGAGGATAGGCAGTTACTTTTAGAGACCATATTGGAAGAATTCGCCCTGGGTCGTAAAGTGGTGGTTTTGCATGGGACTGATACCATGAGTCTAAGTGCTCATTATGTGCATGATCATCTAGATGGAGTTAAATTTCCTTTAGTTTTTACCGGTGCCATGAAACCACTAGGATTTGTGGATTCTGACGCTTTTCAAAATGTTACCGAGGCCCTTATGGCGGTGAAAATTTTGGATCCTGGTGTCTATATATCTTTTCATAACAAGGTGTTTACGGTGCCTGGTGTAGAAAAGAATCCAGAGAAGCGAACTTTTGAGGAAGTTTGATTAGCGCCAATCATCTAGATTTTTGTAAAAGTTTTTAGGTATCGTGGCCGGTACTTCGTAACCTTGAAAATCCATAACTTGCCCAGTCTAATTCGGCTAGATCTGGTTTAGCATGGTAGCAGGATGAAAGTGGGCCCAGATAATCCACAATACTTTGGAATACATTGGATATCTGACAGCGGTAAATCCAAGCGGTAGCTTGCCATCTGGAGTGACTCCATCAACAGGTCCTAAAAATGCATCGACGAAATCAAGTTTTGGGAAATATTTGAGAGTGATGGTTTTTTCCATGGTCACAATCTGTACTTGGTTCCCACTCTCTTTTATATAATCTAGGGTGAAGGCCATGGGTTGGCCCTCAATCATCAGGCCATAGATTTGCTCCTTGGAAGGAGCTCTTTTGTCCTTATATTCAATGGTAGGAAATTCCAGGTCCGGATTGTTTATATCTAGTTGTTTCGCTGCAACCTTTTTTATTAAAGCATTCAGTGGTAGGTCAAAAAACTTGGTAGGATTGTAAAAAATTTTACCTTTTGGATAAACCTTTTTAAAGCTGTCATAACTCATAACTGTGGTGGGAATACTTTCAAACTTTTCGCTCTCTCCTACAAATCCCCCTCTTATTTGGTGAATTGGTTTTTGAGTGTTGGCATCAAACATGACCAGGTTATTTTCAAGTTGGGCCATAACTTTAAGGTTTAGCTTTTCCCCCTGATATTCATTTTTAAAGGCCAGGCCTAAGTTGGAGAGGACACAAAAGGTCATCACCACATCTACTCCGCCAATCTTATCACCTGCTATATGAGGTTGCATGATCCACTTAAATGGGTAGGCACGGGCATCGCCGTTAATTTCCACTACCAAAACCTCTGCCTGATCTTCTAATTCATCTGCTGATATTTCTTCAATAGGTTGAAAATTGGCCGAATAGTGCTGCGATCTGAAAAAGAGATAGGTAGGTCCAATAAACCCCCCTATCATAAGGCCGCAAAAGACCACAGCATAAGCGATCAATTTTTTTTTGGATTTATATAAAATCATATGGCCTATATATAAAGTGGTCACAAATGAGAGGACAGCTATTCCTCCAATAAGAAATCGCCAGGCAAATATCGTATAGGTAAAATCATTGGAAAATGAAACCACCCAATGGGTGACATCTCCAATGGCCAAAAAACCTATCAAGGACGAAATTAAAGAAATTGCGAGCAATATATAAAATATTATTTTCATAAGATACTTATCGTTAAAAACTTTCTTATACCTAAGCATTATCATTTAAATAAAATTGAATTTTTCCGATAATTATAATAGATGGGGAGAATAAAATGAAATTTATCGCAATACTAGTGATTTTTGGTTTAGGTAGTGTATTTGCTTCTGAAGACGCCTTTGAGGCAAGTTATAAACTTACAAAAGAAAATAGAGACAAATTTAAATTAGGCCGTATGCTTTTTTTTGATAAAATCCTAAGTGGAAATAAAAATATCAGCTGTGCTACTTGCCACAATCCTTTGACTTTTACCGGAGATGCCATCTCCCTATCAGTTGGTGAAGGAGGAAAAGGACTTGGTACCACCCGAAACACCGGAACCGTTAAAGAGAGAGTCCCACGGAATGCTCCTGCTCTATTTAATTTAGGAGGCCCAGAATTTACCTCATTATTTCATGATGGCAGAGTGGAGATAAATGAAGACTTTCCAAGTGAGATCAAGTCTCCTGCGGGTATGGACCTTCCTCAGGGTTTAAACGGAACTCTTGCGGCCCAGGCCTTATTTCCTATTACCAGTGGAACGGAAATGGCCGGAGATAAAGGAGAAAATCCTGTGGCCGATGCCGTGGCCGAAGGAAGGATTGTGAAGGCCTGGAATCTTTTAGTGAACAGACTTAGGAATATCCCCGAATATGTTGAAATATTTAAAGCGGCCTATTCCCCTGATGTTAGGGAGGCACGGGATATAAATATTGTTCACGTGGCCAACGCCATTGCGGTTTTTCAGGCCAAGGGCTTTTACATGTTAAATGCACCATTTGATCAATACTTTTATGGAAACAAGGAAAGCGTTTCTAAATCGGCGCAAAAAGGTGGTGATCTTTTTAAAGGTAAGGCAAAATGCATTAGCTGCCATAGCGGGCAACTGCAAACTGATCATAAGTTCTATGCTATTGCCATGCCACCCATAGGCCCGGGTAAAGGTGATGGAGAAAAAGGTTATGATGATTTTGGCCGGGAAAGAGTAACTGGGGATATTAAAGATCGTTATAAATTTAGAACGCCATCTCTTAGAAACGTGGCGGTCACAGGGCCTTGGGGACATAATGGGGCCTATGGCAGTTTAAGGGATGTGGTTTTACACCATATAAACCCGGAAAAGATGCTTAAAAACTACACTATTGAAAAGTCCTATCTTCCCACCAGAGCAGATTTGGATAGAAAAGATTTAAGGGCGCTGAAAGATAAAAAAATAATTGAGGGTTTGCTTAAGGCAAACGAGCTTCCCCAAGTTGTCCTAAGTAATACTGAAATAGATGACTTGATTAATTTTCTTCACTGCATGACAGATTACGCTGTTTATGACCTTCACCGAATAGTGCCTAAAAAGGTTCCTAGTGGTATTTCCCTGGCAGATTAGACACTAGGTATTTTTTACCCCCAAAAGAAATTTTGGCAAGGAAAACTGAGCTATTTTCCGAAACGTAGTTATGAAGTTTTCCGTTCTCTGTTTACTGATTTTTCTGTTTTCTTGTATAGGTGAAAATATATCTTCCACGCGAAAACTTCCACCCAAACCGGAAACCACGTCTCCCAAACCACCTACCACTAATAGAGATCTACCCTGGCCTAGATATCAGGGACAGGGGCCTAGAGGGGCGGGGCCAAGTGATGGTTCTGTAAACCAAGGTGAGGAGGAGCCGCCAACACCCGTGGCGATTGAGCTTAGAAACTTTGTAGATCCCTTTACTGGACACTATAAATCCAAACTAACTCTTCCCAAAAACTTTGCCGGAACGCTTTTTATTGCTGGGCTAAATGTTAGTCAATTAAACGGCCAGTTGATTACCGTTAGGTTTCGTTTTGGCAGAGAATTAGAGCCTATTGATATAAGGGCCACAGTTGGGGGCACTGCTCCCGGACTCACTCCTCAGGTGGCCATGCAGGTTTTGCAATTAGACATGAAAGAGCTGCCCTTTGATCGAATTCGTCTGCTCTATCATTTATTTGATTATACTGATTATAGAAATTCTACTGGGAAAGAGGACTTTAGGAATGAACTAGGAGAGTTGCTAGGCCCAACCACAGACCCGCTTGATTCATTTTTATATTGTCGAGGTCTGACTCTTAGGGATGATCCAACCTTTCAAGGGTCTACCGAAAATAGGAAATGCGATAATAAAGGGGAGAGATGTCTCTATACCTATGCCAGTCTTGTTGACAAGGGATTGGCCGATGATGAAAATCTATTCTTTAACCCTTCGGATCCACAGATAGATATTTTAGATAAAGGATATCTTAACGAAACCTCTTTACAGGCGATTAAAAAATGCCTTCCTGATAATAACTATACCGCCAACTTAAAAGGTGTTTTAAATGCACAGAGTGTGGGCTCTGGAAGTAGTGAGCTTAGCTATAACGATCCGGTCGTCTTAAAATTTGGGGATGTGGATAAAACTTATTGGTATCGAGGGCCTTATCGTGCGCTTGATTTTAAGAATTGGGGCATTGAAGGGGCGGCCATGACCTATGAATCATCCACCGAGTATCAGGTGGTGGGTATTTATCAAAAAAATTATATTGCCCCGGGAGATGCCAATGCCGGTTATGTCTCCATGTTATTTCCCCGTCCGGGAAGAATGACGCTTAGAAGAGATGTTCAATATTGGGGCTCGGAAAATGTTTTAGAGGAGAGATATCTTCAAACTTTAGTATCCTCGGGAAATACCATGTATATGGACGGGTGTAACCTAAGAGTTACCAATATGAACATATTTAGTAACGAGGGATTATCTTCTTGTAATATTATCGCCACCATTGAACTGATCACGACTGATGAAGAAGGAAAAGAGATATCCCTGCTGCGAAGGCCTGATAACCAGTTAAAACTACAAATTATAAGACCAAGTTTAATAGAGAGTGAAACCATGGGTGGGGCAGAAGTACTCTACCAGTCCATGAGGTCTTGTTCCACCAATCGTTCCTGCGCTTCGGGAGAGTGTTGTTTTAACAACCGCTGCTGGGACCGAAATTTAATATCTAAATGTGCCAGTGAAGGTGAAGTGATCGGATACCTAGGAATTGGGGAAACCTGCTCCTCTGATCTTCAATGTTCTAGTTTGTGTTGTGACCAATCAAGAGGTGTTTGCTCGGTTCATGTTATTTCCACGGAAGAGACCACTCTCTGTGCCAAGGCACCGGGACAGACCTGCGTGGATAGGCAATTTTGTCGCAAGGAAAACCTCACTACCTGCTACGTTGTAAAAACGGGAACTGATCCGCTGGGAAAAATAGAATGTGCTCTTAGATGTTACTTTACCCCGACTTTTGGAAGGTGTAGAAATGGTATTTGTGTTACTCCACCACAATCAGCGGTACCAAGGTTTGACCCAGTCAACCCAGATTGTTCTGAGGCGATTGCTCCCCCCATCGTAAATGAAAATGGGACGATAACGACTTTCAAATAAAGGGTTTTTGATGCAGCAAGGACAAATTCGGGTACCCCCCCTCAGTTTTGCTAATAAGGTTTTAATTATTTCCTGTATTGGATTTTTTATCCTACAAAATATTTTCACCAAGTTTGTAGGTTTTCCGCTCGAAGCTTATCTTGGATTATCCGGGGAAAGGTTTTTTTCGGGCCATCTTTATGAGCTTTTCACTTATCCACTTATGGGAAGAGGCCTGTGGGAAGTGCTTTTTAACTCACTCCTTTTATGGTTTATCGGCAGCGATCTGGAAAATTCCTGGGGGACAAAGCGCTATTTGAGCTTTTTATTAGTGGCGGTTCTCGGGGCCGGAGTAACCTATCTTCTTATATATCTGGGATTTCTCACAAGTTATGCGGCACCACTCACCGGGCTCTCCGGGATTGTTAATTTTTTAATGCTCGCCTACGCTATTTTATACCCCAATCGGCTATTTTCTTTCATGTTTGTCTTTCCCATTAAGGCCAAGCACTTTTGTATGATCATCATCGGGATGGAGGTATTTCTAGGCGTTTTCTCCCCCATGGGGGCCATTTCTTTGTCCCATTTAGGCTCAATGGCCGCTGGATATGCCTATATGGTGTACCTCTCACGGCCCCGAAAAAGGCCTAAACCTAGGGGAAAGGCCAATTTATATCTAGTTAAAGACCCGAAAAAAGGTCCCAAAGATGACTCGCCGAAGTATTGGCACTAGGTGTTGCCTTCACCGCCAATTAATGCTAATTTCTGCCATTAAGTTTTAAATCAAAGGCGGAGTACCGTGAGATTAAATAAGGCCCTAAAAGATAAAATGATGGATGTCCGTATTCGTGACAAGCAAATAGATGAAGGTAAAATCACCAAGGCCGAAGTAGCAAAGGTCGAAGCTGCATTACCTGATGATGCTAGTAACGTGGCAAGTATTGAAGAGGTTGATAGCAATACTCCAGGCCATGGCCCATCACTGAACTAAGAATCTAGAAAAAAAGAGTTCTTTTATAATATCCTGCTTGTAGATATTATTTACCTTTTTAATAATCCTATCTTCTAATAAGAGCTTGCCAGAAATGGAGTTGAGTTCTTCTGCTTGCATTTTTCCAGCGATCTCAATAATTGAATCTCTTATTATATATTCCTGTTCTTCTAAAATCCTTAAGTCACTTTCATCAAACGGCACAATATGGGTACTAAGGTCTAAAAATCTTAGCTTTCTGGTTCGGGCGGGAAGATTGATAATCAGTTTTTTAATTTTTAAGGTATTGGTCACTTTAAGTTTCCTGCCATCTTCTAAAAACTTTTTCCGCGCTATGGCCTCATCAATTTGGGGCCTTTCATAGTGATACCATGAGACAAAAACGTATAATGTCCCGCAAGAAATAACTAAATAAAGAATAATCAAAATTTTACTTGCCCATTTACCCATAGGTAATTTTACCATGATGACCTATCCGCATCAATCAGTTCTACTGTAAGGAAATTTGTGTTTTTTAATGAGTAGGGAATTAGTATAACCACCTAATTCAATCAACTGTGACGGGGGCCCTTTGAAAACTAAATGCCTAGCTCTGTTGGGAATATTTATAATTTCCGTTAATTCATATGCAGTTGATAAAGTTATCTATGGAAAAGATGATCGCTTAGAAATGTATCAGTTCGTTGGCTCACCCCTGGCCTATCTTGGAAACTCCGTCGCCGCTATGATTGAAAAAAAGAATCTCAAAAAATCCCTAATCGGGGATTTTATGGAGCTATCTTGGAAGGTACGAAAACTTAAAGATGACTACCGATTATGTGGCCGCGAAAATTTCGATCAACAGCCAACAGCAGCGATGTGCACGGGTTTTTTAGTGCACCCAAAAATTATTGTGACGGCAGGACATTGCTATGCTTCTTTTAGAAGAAATATGTGCAAGCACGCTACTTGGGTTTTTGATTACAAGGTTAAAAGATATAGAAACTCTATGAAAATGGAAATCCTGCCGGAAAATATCTATCGTTGTAAAAAAGTTCATAAGGAAATTATGGATATGAGATCTGGTATTGATTACGCCATAGTGGAACTAGATAGGGAAGTTTATGATAGAAGACCTGTCATATTAAACCGTAAAAATATTGCTAGCAGAGGTGATAGGCTTGTAATAATGGGGCATCCCATGGGACTTCCTCTAAAAGTTGCCAGTAATGCTAGAGTTATTAAAAATGGAGAAACTTTCTTTGCCACTAATCTTGACAGCTTTCAGGGGAATTCAGGATCTCCAGTTTTTAATCTAAGAACTGGCGAGGTGGAAGGAATTCTCGTAAGAGGTAAATCTGACCTGCTTATAAAAAATAATTGTTATAGGATTAATTACTGTGATGACGATGGCAAAAATTGTGATCAGAACTCGGAACCTCCTGGAGAGGAGGTTCTCGCGGTTAAGGCCTTTAAAGATGAGCTAGATAAAGTCCTTCGAAAACTATAGTTTAAGGTCGCTAAAGGGTAGATTGTGATCTCTAGCAACTGCCTCGTAAACCAAATCCCCTTTGTAGATATTGATACCTTTTAAAAGAGCAGTATCATCTTTCGCAGCTTGATCTATCCCTTTAATGGAGATCAAACGGGCGTATTTTAAGGTGGCATTAGTTAAGGCATAAGTAGAAGTTTTAGCAACTGCTCCTGGAATATTGGCCACAGAATAGTGAATGACTCCATCCACTACAAAAGTTGGATTCTCGTGAGTAGTAGGTTTGCAGGTTTCAATACTCCCACCTTGATCAATAGCAATATCTACAACAACGGAACCCGGTTGCATCTTAGCGATCATTTCTTTGGTAACAAGTTTTGGAGCTTTTGCTCCAGGAATAAGGACTGCTCCGATTACCAGATCAGATTCGATAACTGATTTTTCAATATTTCCCATATTGGAAAATAAAGTAGTGATTCGAGACTCAAAGAGATCATCTAGTTGGGCCAATCTTTTACCAGAGATATCAATGGCGGTGACGGAAGCGCCCAGTCCCATGGCCATTTTAATGGCATTGGTTCCAGCGATACCGCAACCAATAACTGTTACTTTTCCCCTTGGTACACCAGGTACTCCACCAAGTAATATTCCTTTACCACCTTTATCATTTTGCAAATAAGTGGCCCCCACTTGAGTTCCCATTCTTCCGGCAACTTCCGACATAGGGATAAGCAGGGGAAGAGAACCATCTTCTACCTGGATCGTTTCATAGGCGACACAAGTGGCGCCTGACTCCATTAACCCTTTGGTAAGGTTTAAATCAGCAGCGAGGTGAAGATAGGTGTAGAGGATATGGTGAGGTCTTAAAAGAGCTATTTCTACTGGCTGGGGCTCTTTTACCTTGATGATCATATCAGTGGTGGCAAATATATCTTCCAAGGTGGGAAGAATTTTGGCCCCGACCTTGATATAGATCTCATCAGCAAGACCGATCCCCATTCCGGCACCGCTTTGTACATAGACTTCATTTCCGTCATGAACTAATTGCTGTACTCCACTTGGCACCATTCCCACACGATTTTCAGATACTTTAATTTCCTTAGGGATTCCGATCTTCATTCTTATTCACCTTTTTTTAGTATTTTTAATCCGGCCAATATATTAATTTTGGTGGGTTTATAAAAGCAAAATATCACCAATGCTTAGCGGTAATTGAGCTTTAATCCATCATAGAGCGGGAAAACCGGAAAATTGAAATTATCTGCCGCCTCCTGGGCCAGTTTTTTATGTTCCAGGCCATGGCCCATATGGATTAGTCCCGCCTGTTTTGGTGCGATGGCCTTAATAAACTTGAAGCACTTGTCCACATTTAGGTGTGTCTTATGGGCAGGCCTTTGTACGCAGTCAATAATCAATAGATCGAGGTTTCTTGCTTTTAGCAGCTTCATGGTCTCTTCAGGAACATCACTACAGTCAATTAAATAGGCAAAGCTCCCTTGCATAAATCCCAGAGTGGTGAAAGGCCCATGGGGGAGAAGAAAAAATTCGAAGGGAATTCCCTTAATATCAAATTGCTTGCCCAACTCTACTGTTTCTAAATTAATCATTGGAATAGATCCCGCATCAGGGTGCTTTTCCTTAAACATATAGGGAAATCTGGTCTTAATGTCTTGCTCACATTTTAAAGAGGTGTAGATGGATAGGGGATGTTCAAAACAAAGAGGTCTCAAATCATCTATTCCATGGAGATGGTCGGCATGGTCATGAGTTATTATCACTGCATCAATATCATCGATATCATTATCTAAAAATTGCGTTCGAAGATCAGGGGTGGTGTCCACCAGCACTTTAACTTCACCAACTTGCAATAAGATACTTGATCTCAAACGTTTATTTTTCACGTTAGGGGATTTACAAACTTCGCACTTGCAACCTAGCATGGGGATTCCGGTGCTGGTGCCTGAGCCCAATATGGTTATTGTATTCATTTTAAGGTCCTGTAGAATAAGGCAGTTCTCCTATTTAGTTTAAAGGGAGGGGGGAAATGTTTCAAAAAAAATTACTAATTATTTTATTTTTATTATCATCTTGCGCTGGGACAGATAAAAAGTTATCTGCGGGAAATGGCGAAGATATCAATATTGAGGTCTTTAAGACCACTTTAGACAATGGCCTGCGGGTTCTTATTGTCGAAAATCATAATCTTCCTATCTTCTCCTACTACACCTTTTATGATGTCGGGGCACGTTATGAGAGAAAAGGCCAAACCGGGGCCTCCCATTTCCTCGAACATTTAATGTTTAAAGGGGCAAAAAAATATGGGCCAGGAAGGTTTGATACCTTAATTGAGGGAAATGGTGGGTCTACCAACGCCTTTACCACTTTTGATTCCACCGTTTATTATGAAAACTTACCAGTTAAATCCTTAGAGATGATCATTGATATGGAGGCCGATCGAACCGTTAACCTCCTTTTAGACCCAAAAACCTTTGAATCCGAGCGAAATGTAGTTTTAGAGGAGAGGAAGCTACGTTATGAAAACTCCCCTGGTGGAAAACTATATCTGACAATGATGCAAAAGGTATTTAAGGATACTCCCTACGGAGGATCAGTCATTGGAAATAAAAAGGATGTAGAAACCATTACCCGGAATGAAGTTTATAAATACTTTAAAAAATACTATGCCCCCAATAACGCGATTTTACTTATTGTCGGTGATGTAGATGCTAGGTCCACCCTTAATATAGTGAAAAAATATTACGGAGGTCTTAGCGCCAGCAAAAACCTAAAGATGACCAAGGTCGCTTTAGATAATCCCAAACTCTATTCCCATAAGGCGAAGTATCCGCAAGAGGTGAAGATTTATGCCAATTCGCCCACGCCCCAGTTTATTTTGGCCTACCCAAGCTATCCAATGGGGAAAAGGGAGGCCTTCGTATTAGATATGCTTTCTTCCATCTTAGGAGATGGGGAGAGTTCCTATTTAAATCAAATATATGTTCAAAATAAAAAACCCTTTCTAACCAGGATTGGTGTTTCAAATTATACTTTAAAACACAATGGGGTCTTTTTTATATCGGGCCATTTGCTTAAAAAAACAAATCTTAGAAAGTTTAAAAGAAGACTAACTCGTGATTCTAAAAAGTTTTGTCGTGATGGAATTACTGAACGGGCCCTGCAAAAGACTAAAAATCAGTACATGATCGCTTATTATCAGCAACTGCAATCCAATGCCGGAGTTGCTAAGTTTTTAGGTTTTAGAGAGAACTTTTTTGGTGATTACAATTATTATAAAAAGGAACTAGGGATTTATAACTCAATGACAGTTAAGGATGTTAGAAACGCCTGTGAAACCCTCTTTAAGAAAAATCATGGGATTTTTCTTTCAGTTTGGAACAAACATCGAAATAAAAAATCTTAACTCTCGGAGCAAGCATGAAAAGATATCTAATACTTCTAGCAATATTTCTTTTTACCTCCCCGGGATATACTGCAGACCTGAGAGGTAAAATCAAAAAGCTTAATTGGGAGGGAATAGAGGTCATCTGGCTAAAAGATGAAAGGTTTCCCACCTACTCAGTTAACTTTTATTTTGCTGATGGCTCCTTGAGTGACGTCTCTTCTAGAAGAGGGGAAACCAATGCCATGTTTTCCCTTATTGATACGGGAACAAGAAGGTTTAACCGGAAACTAATAAATGATGCTCTTGATTATTATGGGGTTAGAAGATCTGCCTCAGTTTATCATGAGTTTTCATCCTACTCAGTTTCAGGACTTTTAAAAGATATTATTCCTACCATGAAAAAAATCTGCCATCTCTTTGATGATGCCGTTTTTCCAAGAAGGGAGATTAAAAAAGAATTGGCCAGGTTGAAAAACTCGCTCAATAACATGGTTGCCGCCCCTGGAAGTCTTGCTAATAGGGCCTTTCGCGAAATTTCTTTGCAGGGAACCCCTTATGGATATCCCAGCGGAGGGAAGCTTAAAGACCTCAAAAATATAAATCAGAGGGGACTGCGCACTAAACTCAAATATTTTAATGAAAAGGTGAAGAAAAAGATTTATTTGGCAGGTCCTTCTGGTGTTTTAAATATTAAAAAAATTATTAATGAGGAATGTGGATGGACTCAGAAAACTGGCAGTTTTGTTCGCAATGTTAGTTATAAGACCAAAAAGGTGAAAGGTCCTCAGTTCTATTTAATTACCGTACCAAACGCCAATCAGGCACATATTAGAATCGGTAGGTTTCTAAACTATAATGAAATTGGTGATGAAGAGCTAATGACCTTATCGTCCGGGTTTTTAGGAGGAGGTTTTACTTCCCGTCTAATGAGAGAAGTGAGAGTTAAAAGAGGTCTTACCTATGGAATAAGCGCCTTTGCTTCAAGACAAAAGGATTATGGTCGCTCGGGGATTTATACTTCCACCAAAAACTCTTCGGTTAAAGAACTGATAGAGGTGGTTCAAAATACCATCGGTTATACCTCCAAGGGTGATTTTAAGTTAGAGATCTTAAAGAGGGCCCAAGGTCATCTGGCCGGAGGACACTTCTTTAGATTTGAAAACCTAGAGGCATACCTTGGTCAGCTTCTATACTTTGATCATATAGGCAGGCCTTACGATGACCTTTTTAAATTTGCAGAGAGAATTGAAGCGATGAGTAAAGACCAGGTCA
>SMWT01000020.1 GCA_004356615.1 Deltaproteobacteria bacterium
GGAGGGGATTAAAATGAGAAGTTTAATTTTTGCAATTTTTTTATTTTTATTGCAGGGAAATGCCAATGCTCAAAACCTAATGAACGCACATATTAGAAAGTTGCAAGGAAGGAAAACAGCAGTCTTTTTAGATAAAGGAATATTTCATAATGGGCCGGTGAAAATTTCCTCTATGCTTTCATCCTTAAGACATAATTATGATAAATCTAGAAAGCGGGAAAGAATTGTATTTGATTTTTCCTCGGACCAAATTCCTAAGGTCTATGGGTTAATTTCCCAGAGTGAAAAAAAGATATATATTGACTTTTTTAATACAGAATTGAAAGGTAATGTGAAAACGTCCGGATATAGTCGCTTTGTGGAGAGCGTTAACTTCTTCCCATGGAACGACGGCTCTGTTTCTGTAGAATTGACCTTTAAAGAAAAGATATTTGCAGACTTATTTTATTTAAATGGTCCCGGAAGACTGGTTCTTGATGTAAAAGGATCTTCAGTCCTGTAAGGAGAGATTATGGCGGGTAATAAAAAGGCCAAGAAAAATGATGTGAGTGAAGTGGAAAAAAACTTTCCTAAAGAAGTTGTCATCATCCCCATAATGAATAGTCCTATTTTTCCCGGAATGATCGCTCCTATCATTTTAAGCGAAGAAAAGTTCACCCGAGACCTTGATGAGCTTATTTTAAAATCAGGATTTGTCGCACTAAACTTGGTAAAATCTGATCTTTCTGAGGTGGAAAAAGAAGAAGATTTTGAAGGGTTTGTTGAAGGTGAGGAATTTCCCCAAAAGGAAATTTCAGGCTCTGATATTTATCGTGTTGGGGTTCTTTGTAAGGTTGTGAAAAAACTCAAGCTTCCTGATGGCTCAGTAAATGTTTTGGTTCACGGGATGAAAAGATATCGGGCCACGGAAATCTTAGAGGATAGCCCCATCATCAGGGCCAAAGTAGAAGTCTTTGATGATATTCTAGAGACAGATGAAGAACTTGATGCTTACACCAGGTCAGTTATTAACCAGGTGAAAAAATTGAGTGAAATCAATCCTTACTTTAATGAAGAAATGAAACTGGCCATGCTAAATTCCCCTTCACCAGGGGCCTTGGCCGATTTAGTGGCCTTTGCCCTCTCTCTTGATATACCCGAAGCGCAAGATTTTTTAGAAACTCTGGTAGTTAAAAAAAGGTTTGCTAAATTGTTGGTCTACCTTAAGAGGGAAAAAGATGTTGCCGACATCCAAAAGAAAATTTCTGATGAAGTATCAGAAAAAGTAAATAAATATCAAAGGGAATACTTTTTAAGAGAACAGCTAAAAGTTATTAGATCCGAGCTTGGTATGGATGAAGATGAAAAATCTCGAGAGCTCAATAAAATGCGCGAGGATATTGATTCTCTAGGACTTCCCAAAACGGTCTTAAAGGCAGTGACCGATGAAATGGAGCGTCTAGAATCTATTCCTGATTCTAGTCCAGAATATAATATTTCAAGAACCTACCTCAAGTGGATATTTGATTTGCCGTGGAATAAGTCCTCTGATGATAAGATCGATATTAATGAGGCCAAAAAAATTCTGGAAAAGGATCATTATGGTTTAGAGCAGGCCAAGGCAAGAATAATGGAGTTCTTGGCGGTCAGGAAGTTAAAGCCTAATTATGATGGAACCATTTTGTGTCTATCAGGCCCTCCAGGGGTCGGTAAAACCTCTGTGGGAAAAAGTATCGCCAGAGCTATTGGACGAAAATTCTATCGCTTCTCCCTTGGAGGAATGCGAGATGAGGCAGAAATTAAAGGGCACCGGAGAACCTATGTGGGTGCCATGCCAGGAAAGATTATTCAGGCCCTCAAAAGGGTGGAAGTAAATAATCCTGTTATTATGTTGGATGAAATAGATAAACTGGGCCAATCCTTCCAAGGTGATCCCGCTTCTTCTCTGCTAGAAGTCCTAGATCCGGAACAAAATAATAATTTCATCGATAATTATCTAGATATTCCCTTTGATCTCTCAAAAGTTTTATTTATTGCAACAGCAAACTATATCGATGCCATTCCAGAACCTCTTTTGGATCGGATGGAAATCATCGAACTTCCTGGATATTCAATTGAAGAAAAAATTGCCATCGCCACTAAATGGGTTATCCCCAAGCAACTGGCCAAACATGGACTTGAGAGGAAAGATTTCTCTTTGAATAAGAGCGTACTTAAGAGGTTAATCTCTGATTATGCTAGAGAGCCTGGTGTTCGGGTGATGGAACAAAATATCGCTAGACTTTGTAGAATAGCGGCCTTGGAGAAAGTTCAAAATCCCAAAAAAACTAAGAAGTTTACTCCTACCGGGGAAGGCCTAGAAAAGCTTTTAGGTGGGGCCAGATTTGTAAGTGATAAAGTGGAAGGCGGGTTGCGACCTGGAGTGGTTACAGGCCTTGCATGGACATCTTATGGTGGAGAGATTTTATTAATTGAAACGCTTCCTTTAAAGGGGAAGGGTGAGTTTAAACTCACAGGTCAGTTAGGGGATGTCATGAATGAGTCCGCTACTCTTGCCTATAGTTATGTAAAAAGTATTTTGCAGGAAGAACTAGAGAAGAAAAAAGGTGAACCGGAAGAAGACTTTTTAGCAGGCCATGAAATCCATCTTCACCTGCCTGCCGGAGCAACGCCAAAAGATGGCCCTTCTGCCGGTATCACTATGGCCTTGGCCTTATACTCACTGGCCAATAATAAGAAGGTCAGGTCCAATGTTGCCATGACAGGAGAGTTGTCTCTTACGGGAAAAGTTCTACCTGTTGGTGGGATTAAAGAAAAAGTTCTGGGTGCTAAGAGAGCAGGGATCAAAGAAATAATTCTGCCTAAGAAAAATGAGAAAGATCTTTTAGAAGTTCCGGAAATTCATCGCAAGGGTATAAAGTTCTACCCGGTTGAACACTTTGATGAAGTCTTAAAAATAGCTCTGGGAAAAAGAAAGAATTAGAATTCTTCTGAATCGTACTCAGAAATAGGAGCGTGCTTGACCTTACCGGCAGCGATCTCTCTAAGTGCCGTAACAATGGCCTTATTTTTGGTGTGAATTAGAAAGTCAGCGCCATCTTTTACTTGCTGAACTCTCTTAACTGTCAGGTGAACCAGTTCATAACGGTTCTCTACTTTTTCTAAACAGTCTTCAATAGTAATTCTGGCCATAAGTCTTCCTCTTAAAATTTAATCGAATTAAATGGAATATTAGAAAAGTTGAAATTTGTCAAAATTTAACATTTTTGAGTGTGGTATGTAAAAGAGCTAACTAGTTGGAATTTTAAGAATGCTGTGCGTAAGTAGTGAAAATTTTATCGACAATGTCCTTCAAAACCACTTCTTTTAGGGAGGGGAGGACGTCAAGGCCTAACTCTGACATTGACCACATCTCCAATCATAAAATCGTAGTAGTCGAATTGGGGAGAGTCCTTTTTCGGGATTAGCTTTTTCAGTATCCCAACTGCCTGGCCCTTCTGGGAATGGACAATTTTAAGCTCTCCAAGCTTTACCTGGAAGTTGGTCTTATCAAGGGTTTCATGGGGATGAACTACTGAGATGACCCGGTAGACGTTTAGGGTACTTCCTTTAAAGATACCTTGGTCCCGGCCAATATTTACATAGTAGTTTTTCCTTATAACTTCATCCGGCTCTCCCATGGGGAGATCTTGGGAGACGCCAAAAATTTGATAAGTTTCACCCTGAACCAGTAGGGGCAAGAAAAGAAATAATATTAGATAAGTTTTCATAGGAATTCCTTATAAATTTTAGGACCTCCATATCCACGATAATTCTATGCCTACCTATCGAAAAACAGATTAAATTAATTAAGGATTAAAATAAAAGCAGAAAAAATTTCCTCAGCTGCCCAATTTCAAATATTTAAGGCCATTATTTATCAAACCAGAGGGTACATAATTTTTTATTTTCCGGTGATATAAGATGAACTTTGAATCATAGTAGAGCATTATCCAGGGAAGGTCCTCTTCTACTACTTCTTCCATTTTCTCCATTAGTCCTTTTTGACTCAAGGTATTTGTGGAGAACTGTTTAAATAGATTTTCAAATTTAGTGTTGGAGTAATAGGTCGAATTAGGCCCGGGTGGAAAATTCTTTTTTAAAAGGAGTTGTAGCGAATTTTCAGCATGGGGATAATCCATGGCCCAACCATCGTACCAAAAATTTAGCTTTCCTTCCCGTGCCTTGGTTAGAAAACGGGGAAAGGTGTTTAAGTGTATTTTTATTTTGATGCCTATTTTCGCCACCTCTTTTTTAATAAATTCCGCCTGCTGACGAGATTTGGCCCGGGTAGATCTTGTGTCAAAGTTAAATTCAGGCAGGCCTTCTCCGTTTGGATAACCGGCCTTTGATAGAAGCTCCTTGGCCTTTTTTAAATCGTAATTATAGGGAAGTCGATGGGATTTATCGTATCCAGGAACGCCTGGTGGATAGATAGAGTTGGCCAAAATTCCTGTATTGTTGGTGAAAAGCTTTAGATACTGCTTACGATTGATGGAATGGGCAATGGCCTCTCTTAGGAGTTTATTTTTTCCAAGAATGGGATGTTCCATATTAAAAGATATCCACCAATAGGTTAGCGTTGGGGCCTTTTCTAAACGGATTCCTTTTTGACTTAACTCTTTGCTTATCTTCCCATCTTCAATTGCACTAAAGAAGTTATCAATGGGAAGATTTAGTATATCAATCTTGCCGGCCAGAAAATTAAGCCAGCGGGTTTGATCTTCTTTGATTAAAGAGTAGTTCACTTTTATAAATTCAGGCAGGAGTCCATGATAATTTTCAAACCGTTTAAAAAGTGCACCTTGAAGCGGATTGTAATTATCCATCAAAAATGGGCCGGTCCCAACCATTTTTGTGGATAAGTCGTTATTATAAAACTCAATTGCCTCCATAGGGACCGGAGCGGTGAAACTCATGGCCAGGGCAAAGATCATTTGGGGAAAAGGTTTTATCAGTGTTATTTCAAAAGTGTGGTCATCAATTATCTTAAGTCCGGAAACCTTAAGCTTTTTAAATAAATTAAAATCACTTCCTGCTTTATTTCTAAACTTATTGATACCTCTTATCTTTCCATCAATTAGCCACCAGCCTGAGCTGCGAGTAGGAATAAAGGCAAGTCTTTTAAATTGGTTAATAAAATCCTGCGCTTTTAAGAATCTATCTTTTCCCTTAAAAGAAGGATCTGGATGGTATTTAATACCTTTTTTAATTTTAATAAGGTATTTAGTTCTGCTTTTGTCGATCTTTGGCAATCTGCTAGCGAGGAGAGGCCTAAGTTTATAAGGTCTCTTTTTGTAATCATACTCATAAAGAGTTTCTAAGCTTTGATACACTAATTGGGCGGAAGCACCGTCGTATGAAACGGCCGGGTCTAAGGTTGAGATATCAGCGGTTAAGGCGAGGTTTAAAATTTTATTATTATTTAAGTCCGGTTTTTTCGTGCAACTGATTATTATCAGCAGAGTTAATAGTAGTGTTTGCATGGGGAAATTTTTAACTTATTCCTAAAGCATTGTCTCTAAATAACTTAGTCCGTCATCTATATTATGTCCTTTAGAATGAAGGTGTCTGATAAGTCTGTTTATTAACTTTTGTCGGTCGATGTGCCTGAAATTGGAGGGTGTTTTTTTATCAATCAAGTTTTTAATTTGTTTGCTATGAGTGAGGTCTTCGCTTTCAAAAATAACTTTTATCCGCTCTTCATCCACCGTGATATTGTCCCTTTCAAGCTTTTCCTTAATATAGGAAATGGAAAAACCTTTTCTCATGTGTTTTCGAACGAAGCTATCTATAAAGGCGCTTTCTTTAAGTAAATTTTGTTCCTTTAATTTTAAGATGGCAGATTGAATCATCTCATCACTCATCCCCGCCGTTTGAAGCTTTTGCCTCAAACGGGGTTCTGAGTAATCTTGTTTGCTGAGAAGCTTTATGGCCTTGTTATAAGCATCCATAGAGGTTAGTGGACGGACTTCTTGGCCTTTTTCTTTTTCGGTTTGGCCTCTTCAATTATTTCACCGGTGGAAAGGTCTACATTCTTTTCAGCGGGGACCGACTCATCAGCGAGACCATTTTTAAGTAGAATTTTTTCTTTGATCTCAGCTAATATTTTAGGATTGGCCTGAAGGAATTTTTTAACATTTTCTCGGCCTTGCCCAACTTTCTCACCATTATAGGAAAACCATGATCCTGCTTTTTCAATAATTTCTTCTTTAACGGCAAGATCTAGAATGTCTCCTTCTTTAGAGATTCCAAATCCATACATGATATCGAATTCTACAATTTGGAAAGGGGCCGCAACTTTATTTTTAACAATTTTTACCTTGGTACGGTTTCCAACATATTCATCACCATTTTTTATGGCGCCAATTCGTCTGATATCAATTCTTATAGAAGCATAAAATTTAAGAGCATTTCCACCAGTAGTGGTCTCAGGATTTCCAAATAAGACACCAATTTTCATTCGCAGTTGGTTAATAAAGATCACGATACAATTAGATTTTGAGATAGCACCGGTTAGTTTTCGCAGGGCCTGAGACATAAGTCTTGCTTGAAGTCCCATGTGGGAATCACCCATATCCCCTTCAATTTCAGCTCTCGGGGTAAGAGCGGCCACAGAGTCTATAATGAGCAGATTAACGGCCCCCGAGCGGACTAGTATCTCCGTAATTTCGAGTGCCTGCTCCCCACAATCTGGTTGGGAGATTAAGGTATTGGGAATATCAACACCTAGCTTTTGTGCGTAGTTGGTATCTAAGGCATGTTCAGCATCAATAAAAGCAACGGTTCCACCTTCTCTTTGGCATTCGGCCGCAATATGTAGAGCTAAGGTGGTTTTACCGGAAGATTCAGGCCCATAGATTTCAACGATTCTTCCTTTAGGGACTCCGCCAATACCTAAGGCCAGATCTAAACTCAAACAACCTGTAGGTAGAGCAGGTATTTTTTCAGCGGGGCGGTCCCCCATTTTCATAATTGACCCTTTACCGAATTGTTTTTCAATCCCAGCAATGGCCAAATCCAAGGCCTTGGTTTTTTTATCTTCCGTGGCAATTTGTTTCATAAGTTTTCTCCTTGTTTGCAAATGTTTAATCAGTATTTGCAAAAAAAATGAATCTAGAATTAATATAAGGACCTTAAATTAAAGGTGATAAAAATAATCACCTTCAATTTTTTAATAACTATATATAAAAAATTTTATGCGTAAGTTTTGCGTAAGTCAAGCTTATGGCAGTATATTTAAAAAGGTGATTCCACGATAAAGCAGTCCGGCAAGCAAACCGGCCACAGCGTCATCTAGCATTACTCCCATACCATTTTTATAATTTTTATCGATGTATCCTACTGGGCCCTTTTTCCAAATATCGAAGAAACGAAAGAGGACTAAGATAGTTATGTAATGCAGAGGGTGATGGTTAGCGATAAAGGCCCAGGCCACAAATATTCCAAGAAATTCATCTATAACGATCCAGGAGGGGTCTTCGATACGATATATTTTTTGCACATAGTTTATTAGAAAAATAGAAATACCAGTTATGATAACCAAGAAGGGAACAAACAGGAAAAAGGGAATATTGGCCTGCCCAAAGATGGATAGGAGTGCTAATGTTGCGACGCTTGCATAGGTTCCTGGTGCTTTGGGAATAAAACCAATACCACCCAAGGAAAGAAAAAATATTTCAGGTTTTTTAAGTGTTGGAGGATTTTCTTTTTTAGATACTTCCGTCATGGTACCCTGTTGCTCTATTTGGAGTTAGATTAAATTTTTTTTTATGGAAAGACCAAGTTATTTATCAAAATATTTATTTGATTGGGAAGTGCTGGAAATCTTTCTGGAAGGAAAGTCATCTTTAGACACCGCGCATTTTGTCGGTCCTATCAATACAATGAAGGAGGCAGGAGATTTCCTTAAGGGTTATGGTTTTAATCCTGACGATCCTGTCTTAATGGCCGAACTATTTGGCAACTTCCAAGAGGCCTTACAATTCATTAAAAGATATTTTTTAAAAGAGGGCACACCCCTAGGTCTTGACCTGAAAATTCCTCCTGCCATTTTTATGATCACAGATGTCTGCGAACTATTTGTGATGGCCTCCTCAGATGAAAAAGATGTGGAGAAAAAAATGTGGGCGGAAATTATTCTTAAAGTGTTACATACTATTGTTCACGTAGATAGAGATTGGAGATCCTCTTATTTCTCCGTTATACAAACACAAATATTTGACCGGTTTTACAAACATATTTTTCGTAATTCTAAAGATCAGCTTTATGTGGCGGTAAAAAAAAATTCCTCGGAGAGAATTCCTCTAGTGGATTTTTCCTCTAAATCAAGGAAATCAAGAGACAGCGTAATTTTAAAACTGCTTCATAAAGCAGATAATGTTGCAGAAGAGCTCTTTGACCGGGTTGGTGTAAGATTTATAACAAAATCTTCATTTGACAATTTAAGGTTAATAAAATTTTTTCTAGATAATAATATTGTTATTCCGCAAAATATTAAGCCTAGCAGATCTATCAATACTATTTTTGATTTGGAAAAATTAAGAAATTCCTTTGGAGAACTAGTAAAAGAGGCCGAGAAGGAAAACTATGACGAAGAAGTCTTTACACAAAAAATGGAAGAGATGGCCAAGGACTGCCATTTAGATGAAAAAAACTTTCCTAAAAATATTCATTCAAGTAAGGCCTATCGTTCGATTCAATTTACTGGTAGGCATCTAATTAGATATAAGAATCCTTTTTTTGAGGAATTCAATGAACTTCGCCAAGTCGCCAGGGGAGATGAAGGAAGTACTTTAGCGCAAAAAGTATTGGCCATGGATATATCGCTTATCTCAAGAGATGTTCGCTTCTTCTTTCCTTATGAAGTTCAGATTGTGGATGAAAAAAATCAACAGAGTAATACTAAGGGAGAGGCCTCTCATCAAGAATATAAAAAGGCCCAACAGGTAACATCATTAATACGTCTATTTAGGCCCCTTATGGAATTAAAAGGTTTAAAGGTTGATGATTTAATTGTTGATTAAATCTTCTAAGTGACTCAATTCATTTTCAATTTCGTCAATTACTTCCTCTTGGTGTGGGTATTTTTCCATGGTACTTAGATAGGCCTTTTTTAACAATTCATCAGGGTCTTCCCTTTCTTCCATGGCATAGTCTGTTATTTCAAAAAGTGTGGTACCTATTTTTAGTTTGTCAGTTTTAAGGTGAATTTTCTTTCCTTTATACAGCTTTTCATTTGATAAGTAGTCACCATCCTCATGAGCATTCCAGCAGATCAATCCATCCTTTGAAAGTTTAATATAAAAATGAACAGGGAACAGTTCCTTATCTCTTATGATGATGTCATTTTTAAAACTTCGGCCTATGGAGATAACATCTTTTAACGATTTATACGGGCCTATAACGGCATGGTCGCAAGAATTTAATATTTTGAGTTCAATCATATAGCTATCTTATCATATAGTTGAAAAGATTTTAAAATCCTTTGAAAGCTGATCTAACTTTTTAATTATTTCTGGATCTTTTTCTCTGAGAAGGTCTTCTAGGTCCATTCGCGCGTTTTTTAACAGATGGATATGATCGATAGGACTGGCCAGTCTTTTTCCCGTTCCATGTCCTGATTGATGTTGTCCAAAAAGGCTACCCTCACCTCTTATTTTCAAATCCTCTTCCGCAATTTTAAATCCATCAAGGGTATTTTCGATAATTTTAAGCCGCTGCATGGTCTTATCGGCCAATTCTCCTAAGTTTATCAAAAAGCAAAAGCTTTGCTTACTCCCTCTTCCAACCCTTCCCCGCAACTGATGGAGGGAGCTGAGACCAAAGCGATCGGGCCCAAAGATGGCCATGATGGTTGCATTTGAGACATCGATTCCAACTTCAATTACTGTGGTGGCAATGAGTACTTGAATCTTTCCCGCATTAAAATCACTCATTACCTGAACTTTCTCGCTAGCGGGAACTTTTCCATGGAGATAGGCAATATTTAAATGAGGTAGCCATTTTTTAAAACTGGGATAGACCTTGTCTAGATAAATAAGTGTTTCAGATTCGTTAATGGCCGGAACCACTACATAGGCCTGTTCCCCTTTTGATACCCGATGATTTAAAAACTGAAGAAATTTTTCAAATTTATCCCGGGTAACTATTTTAGTTTTGATAGGCAACCTATTTGATGGAGCTTCCTCTATTACCGAGATATTTAAATCACCAAATTGGGTTAGGCTTAAAGATCTTGGAATAGGAGTGGCAGACATTATTAAGCAATTGGCCCCAGGATATTTACTTACTAATTTTAATCTTTGATCCACCCCAAATTTATGTTGCTCATCAATCACAAAAAGCCCAACGCTTAAAAAATCTATATCATCTTGAATGAGTGAATGGGTGCCGATTAAAATTTGTATTTTTCCGATACTTAAAAGTCTTTTAATTTCTCTTCTTGCAGTCTTTGAAGTGGTTGAAGTGAGAAGAGCAATTTCCTGGTCTTTTAATAATTTTTTACAGTTTAAAAAATGTTGAAATGCTAAAGTCTCAGTAGGACACATGAAAACTGCTTGATGCCCTGATTCTATCGAGGCCAACATGCCAAGGATTGCGATGGTTGTTTTCCCAGACCCTACATCTCCTTGTAATAGGCGCATCATAGGCCAATTGGAGCTCAGTTCATCTAAAATTTCTTTCAGCACCTTTTCCTGCGAATCAGTTAATTTATAGGGAAATATTTCAAGCAGGGATTTGAGCTTTTTGGGATATTCAATCTTTGGCGGGTCTAAGGCCTGTATTTTTCTTTTTCTAGAGATTATTTTTAGCTGTTCTAAAAAAAACTCCTCATAGATAATTCTTTCCTTTGCTTTTTCTAACAGATCTTCAGAGTACTCGGAGGTTTTTCCATGAATGATTTTAAAAGACTCACTAAGGGTGATTAGGTCTCTTTTATCTAGGATTGCCTGGGGAGTATGATCTAAAATATTTTCCCATAAAAAGTCAGGAATCTTATCAATAACCTTTTTTATATACCTTCCCTCAAGGGAGTTTACCGTAGGGTAGGTGATTTTCTTTTTGTCTTCATCAGAGATAAATTGGGGCGAGATAATTTGTAGCTTTCCTTTGAAGCTAGAAACCGTACCAGTAAATTTTACTTCTCCTGCAAGATTTTCCAACTTTTTAACTGCCGAACTATAGGCATTAAACCATCTTAGGGTAATAGTCTTATCCGAGAACGAATCCTGGGCGATCGCGGTTATATTATATAACCTGGCGCGGTTGCGTCCACGGCCGTTAAAACTTGGCCAGGATTTAATCTCTGTAATTTTCCCAAGCCCGGTAAAAGGTGTTTCGGGTTTCATTTCTCTAAAGCTATCTTCGGGAGGAATCTCTTGTAATCTCAAGGGGAATATCCAGAGGAGATCCTCCAGTTTATCCATTCCTTGATCGATCAATTTTTGGGCGGTTTTGGGGATTTTGTTTTTATATAGTTTAGTTAAAGGAGAGTTCCATTCCATTTATTCAAAAGTAAAAGATTCAATTTCGTATTCTACGTCTCCTTTTGGAGCACGCACCAAAATAGTATCCCCTTCTTCTCTCCCAATCAATGCTTTTCCGATGGGGCTGTTGTAGGAAATTTTACCATCTTTAATATTTGATTCCTGTTGGCCAACTATTTTGTAGACCAGCGTATCACCATTCTCATTAGTAAGGGTTACCATTGCGCCAAAAACAATTTTATCGCTTTTAATTGATTCCACATCAATTATCCGGCAATTGGCTATGATTCCTTGAATGGTTCCAATTCGCCCTTCTAACAGGGCCTGTTTTTCTTTAGCTGAATGATATTCAGCATTTTCTTTCAGGTCCCCTAATGCACGGGCCTCGGCAATCACTTTTTTAATATCTTCCCGGTCAACTTTAATAAGTTGCTCAAGTTCTTGGTTTAATTTGTCAAAACCTTGTCTCGTAATAGGTGTGGTATTATCCATTTAATGTGGTCCTTTATTTCTTAAAAAGAGAATTTGCTAAGTCCATAGAATCTGCTTTCTTTTCATATTCTCCAGTATCTCCAACTAGAAAGAAAAATTCGCAAAAATTGGCCTTTTCTTTATCTACGATCCTTTCTGCGATGGTTTCTTTACATTCGTTGTAAGCTGTAGGGTCATAGTATTTACACATTTTGCAACAATGCATACTGGCCCCACAGGTAGGACATTCCTCATGCCGAAGGATCTTTCTACCAAATTCTAATTCTGTAGGTTTATGACAGGAAAAACATTTTGCTTCATTTTCAATCACTTCATTGGCCATTTAAAAACTCCAGGATTTAGAAAGGACTATTTTATTATGATCTACAATATTTTGTGTGTTCTTATAAGATAGCGGACTCATAAAAATTTTAGGCTCATTGCGTTTATTATATTCTTCAATGGCCCGTTCCAAATTCTTCTCATTGGCATTTTTAAGAGAATAGCCAATAACGAAATTGGCGACAATTAGGACCGCCCCAGATACCGCCACAGCAGTCTTTTGTTTTGTTTCTAGGTTCGCTAAAAGGCCTACCCCTACCATAACCGCCCCAGCTGTTCCAAGGGCCGCATCAGTCCAATGAAATTCGTTATTCTTTTGGTATTTTTCCAAATACATGGAGGCCACAGAGTCTTTTTCCAAATAATTCCTAAGCCCTTCACCTTTTTGATTGGTATTTAGATCAATCAAGATCTCCTGGTCGTTAACCATACAAATGCGACTACAGACATCATTTGCTTGAGCTACCTGGAGAGAGAAAAGGGTGATTATTAAAAGTATTTTATTCAAGTTTTGTCCTAGAGGTTAAAAATCATCTATTTAACACTTCCATGGCCAGTTGCCTACCGAAATATGCTGTGCACAATTCCTAGATGTGCCTGAAATTCCTAAATTTTTCATATTTATTTCCCGATAAGGAGGTAGGATTTTTATGGATTTTTATAAA
>SMWT01000021.1 GCA_004356615.1 Deltaproteobacteria bacterium
AGAAACTTGGCTGCGATCTGGCGATGATCGATAAAAGAAGAGTCGGTAAAAATGTGGCCAAGGCGATGAATATTATCGGTGATGTTGAAGGTAAAGAGTGTATCATTATTGATGATATGGTTGATACCGCGGGTACTCTTATCGAGGCCTGTAGGGCGCTTAAAAATAATGGGGCGACTAAAGTATACTGTTGTACCACTCACCCGGTATTTTCAAACCCAGCACTTGATAGAATTGAGGCCTCTGAAGAACTTGATCGAATTATCGTAACAGATACTATTCCTCTCTCTGAAAGAGGAAAGAAAATAGCGAAGATTAAAGTGCTCTCAACTTCTGATCTTCTATCTAAGGCCATCCATCGAACCTTTAATCACGATTCGGTGAGTTCACTTTTCATCTAGTATGTCTGAGAATGCAAAATTAATTGTCGGTTTAGGTAATCCAGGACTTGAATACGAATATACTCGCCATAATATTGGTTGGCTCGCTCTCGATTGTTTGGAAAACTCGATACCCCTTATTTGGAAAGAGAAGTTTAAAGGTCTCTATGCCCAGGCAACAGTGGGAGGAGAGAAGGCCTACTTTTTAAAACCCCAGACTTATATGAACTTAAGTGGGGAGAGTGTCCAGGCCCTCTGCCAATTTTTTAAAGTCCCCAGACAAAATATTTTAGTAATTCATGATGAAGTGGATCTACCCTTTGGAACTCTAACCCTTAAAAATAGTGGAGGTCTGGCCGGACATAACGGTCTTAAATCCATAGCACAGCTTATGGGTGGACAGGACTTTCTCCGACTTAGAATGGGTATTGGTAGACCTCTCCATGGATCGGTCAGCTCCTACGTGCTCTCAAGCTTTTCCTCTGAAGATGAAATTATCTTAGAGGATTACCTAAGTGGTGCGGCAGATGCCATAAAAATTTATCTGGAAAAAGGCTTTGAAAAAGCGGCCTCAAAATATAGTAAGAAAAATTTTAAGGAATAAAAGATGAGTATAAATTGTGGAATCGTAGGGCTGCCCAACGTAGGTAAATCAACTATCTTCTCCGCCATCACAGCGGCCAAGGCAGAGGCGGCCAATTACCCCTTTTGTACCATTGATCCAAATGTCGGCGTTGTAACCGTGGCCGATAAAAGGCTTGATAAGATTTCGGAACTGGTAAAACCGCAAAAGACTCTGCCCACCGTTGTGGAATTTGTAGATATCGCAGGTCTTGTGGCCGGCGCTTCAAAAGGTGAAGGACTGGGAAATCAATTTCTAGGGCACATAAGATCTGTCAACGCTATTGTTCATGTGGTTCGCTGTTTTGAAGATCCCAATATTACTCATGTCTCAGGTCGTATTGATCCCCTAGATGATATTGGCATTATCAATATGGAGCTAGCGCTGGCCGATCTTGAAGTGGTGGAAAAAAGACTAAATTCCATGGGTAAGCAACTTAAAAGTCAGGACAAGGCAATTGCCACTAAGGCCCGCATCCAAGTTCCTATTTTAGAAAAACTAAAAGTAGAACTTGCGGAGGGAAATCTGGCAAAAAATTGTGACCTTGATGATGAGGAAGTAGAGGCCATAGAGGATCTCAATTTAATTACCCTTAAAAAAGTTCTCTATGCCTGCAATATAGATGAAGACTCCATTACAGAAGAGAATGAACATGTAAAAGTGGTAAGAGAGCTAGCGGCAGGTGAAGGCAATGGGGTCATCACCATTTGTGGGAAGTTAGAATCTGAAATATCTGCCCTTGAATCCAAGGAAGAAAAAGAAGAGTTTATGGAAGCGGCGGGCATTGAAGAGTCGGGTCTCGATCAACTAACTCACGCTGCTTACAAGCTTTTAGGACTTAGAACCTATTTTACTGCTGGAGAAAAAGAAGTTCGCGCCTGGACTTTTAAAGCGGGCTCAAAGGCCCCCCAAGCAGCGGGTGTTATCCACAGCGATTTTGAACGAGGCTTTATTCGCGCCGAGGTCTTTAATTGTAAGGATCTCTTTGAACTGGGCTCCGAGGCCCGTGTTAAAGAGGCCGGTAAGCTTCGCGTTGAGGGCAAGGAATACGTGGTTCAAGATGGAGACATCATGCACTTTAGGTTCAACGTCTAATTAAAAGAAATTTTAAAAGAATCCCGTACAGACAGAGAGATTTTAGGATCGTTAGTCAGATAGCGGTAAAAGAATATATTTCGATAGATAAGCTTTATATAATGTCTGGTTTCTTTAAAAGGGATTGACTCCACCATGACGAGGGGATCATCGTTGGTAAAATATTTCGTTTTCCATTCTTTAACTCTTCTCTCTCCCGCATTATAGGCCGCTAAGGTGTAGATGAGATTTCCATCGTATTTGTCTAACAGCTTTTTTAAATAGCTGATCCCCAGTTTTAAATTAATTTCGGGGTGATGTAATTTTCTTTTTTTAATTTTTCTTTTGGCCACCAAGTTAGCAGTTCCGGGCATAAGCTGCATAAGTCCCCTCGCTCCAGCAGAGGATCTGGCCTGGGGGTTAAAGGCCGATTCTTGGCGAATAAGTGATAAAATGATGAGGGGGTCGATGGATTTATCTATACTTTTTATATCATTTATGTAGGCAAAGGGAAATATGGCCTTAAGAGTAGGAGTAGAAAACTTTAAAAGATTTTTTTCCATGGACCAAAAGGCCAGCTTAAAGGCCTGAAGATATTCCTGTTTATGATTTAGCAGACCTATTAAATTAAAAACCAGGGAAGATTTTAAAGCTTCATTATTGGCAAATACCTTATGGCCTAATAAGTTTTTTAGTTCTTGTTGATAAAAGGCCACTTGGCCCACCTCCAACCAAACGATTAATCTTTTGATGATTTTAGTGAGATCCTTGCTTAACATATAAGGCCTAAGCTGAGATTTAAGCGAGTCCATGGAAATAGGTTTAAAAAGAATTTTGCCATCGACACCAGAGATGATCTTTTTTAAATATTTCAAGGAGAGGATGGCATAGTAATTCACCGGGAAATCCCGAATTATTTTTTTGTAAAGTCCTTTAGAGAGAATGACTTCCTCATTATGATGAAGACAATAGGTTACCCAAAATTGAATTTTTGGCGGTAGCTCATTAAATTGTTCCAGCAATCTATTTTTTCTAATAAAATCGGCGCCTCCATCATAATCTTTTTTTACGATAAAAGGCCAAAGCAGAGAAAAGAGAGTTTCTTGTTTATCAGCACCTTCGGTAATCTCTTGGGCCATGGTGAAGATACGATTAGATTTTTTGAAATTCTTCCCTCTTAGATGATCATATCCCATACGCAGGAGAGATTTTGAGACCTTAGGTCTTGGTAAATATTTTTTATTATGGCGATAAAAATTTAGCACGGAGTTTTGTCCCTTGAACTGGCCAGGGCCTTCCACCATGGAGTGTACAAGGTATTTAAACTCATTTAGAAAATGTTTTTGTTTCCTTTTATTATTGAGACCATTTTTTTGGATGTAGCTGGTAAGGTCCCCTCCAATATCGAGTTGGGTGATAATCCCATTTCTTAGGGGAAGTCCTTCTTTTATGATAGTACTTGTAACCATGGAAAAGATCTCATCACGAAGCTTTTTATTTCTAGCTATAGTCTTTAAAAACTTTTTAAATTTTTTAAGTGACTCCCCCCTGAGGTAATGAGGGAGGGAGTTCTCAAAAACCTTCCTATGGGCCCCTAGTGATTTATTTTTAAGAATCTTCTCCAGCAGTTGGTACCTACAAAATTTTTTTAAAGAATACTGCCACTTTTTTTCTAGCGCATCCGCATACTCCTCATTTTTAGAAATTATATCAGAACAGGAGTTAAAGAGATTTGTTCCTTTAAAGTAACGAATGGTTTGCTTGACCAGGACGTCATATTTTTTAAAAGAGCTGTCAGTATGGATAAACGTATTTAGCTTTTTTAGTCTCTTTTTATCTATTTTTTTCTTGTCTATATTTTTTAGAAAGTGATCGGTATATTTAGCGAAAGAGAGCTCTTCCTGGTTATAATTAATATTTTTAAAAATAGAGAAATAATCCCAATCTTTTGCCATCGCCTGGTTTATTAACAATAAGGGGATTATAAATTTTAACAAATCGCATCCCCTTATTTGTTGCTAAATCTGCTCTGCATTTCAAGGAGATGATTTACTATTTTTTCAACCGATTCTCTTTTTTCTGCGGGTAGGGTAGTTTTTAAATTGTTTAACTGTTTGACGACATCGTCTAAGAAAATAAAATCCTGTTGAAATTCGTCATAAATATAATCGATGGTCTTATTGACGTCTTCCGCGAAATCTTGAAAGTAATCGCCCTTTCTAAGACTAAGTTTCTCCCTTCCTTTTCCTTCCATAATGCGGGCAAAATATTGTCTAATCTTATGAAGGGGCCCGGCCACTTTATGGCTGAAAAATATGCTGATGATAAATACCAGAGCTAAAAACCCTATCTCCCACAGAAATAAAATGATTAAGAGAGGTTTGCGCCGCTCCTCTAAAATAGGGGCATAGGAGGGTAGTGATTTGCCAACGGCCATTATGGTGTCATTCATTAAATCATATATCGCCACAGGATAAATAAGACTTGAGATGAAGACTAAAAGGGTCAACAAAATGCTGAACCTTAGCTGGAAAGCTGGATTAATAAGGTAAGTTTTTCTTCGCTCCGCCAAGGAACCATCCATGAAAAAGTTTATCAGACCCCTATAATTCTAATCAATTTAGCTATCCCTCTCTAGTGTTAAAAACTTACCACCCGAGTATTTGACATAAATAATCAAGGATTATAAAACCGTGGAAATCATTGGAGAATTAAAAGTGAAAGATAAAATAACGGACCTCGTCAATAAAATCGTAAACCCCACGACCGGTGCTACTTTAGTGGCCGAAAACCGAATCATTGATGTGGAATTTGGCGAGGGTGAAAAAAGTGTAAAAATAAAATTTAACCGGGAAGGAATCGATCCGGAAAATAAAAGAAAGATTGAAAATGCCATCTATGATGCCCTTGAAGGTATTCTGGGCGAAGACAATATCGAGGTTTATAGTTTTTCTAAAAACTCTAAGGACGTCTATCACGGGGACCCTCCCGCAGAAAAAAAACCAGCACAAATTCAGGCCGGCCATTCTCATAT
>SMWT01000022.1 GCA_004356615.1 Deltaproteobacteria bacterium
ATTTCTTCGGTGCCTTCCATGGCACCTGTATCACTTCCCACAGGAAGTGATGGAAGACAGCGGTTTAAGGAAGAGAAGAGGTTTTGGGTTTTGGGTTTTGGGTTTTGGGTTTTGGCGGGAGTGACTGCCAACTGAGCCTGTACTGCAACTGAAACTGGACTGAAACTGATTCTGAGGTTGACCCTGAGCCACAAAAGTATCATGACGATACTTTTGGAATGCCCTAGCACCCGAAGGGTCTCCATCCAGGAAGGATGGAGATTCAGATCCTGAGCCTGAACCTGTACCTGAACCCGAACTTGATCCTGTTCCTGATTTTCTTCAGGGTCTTTTTTATTGTGAATCGGCCAACTTCTTAGTATACACTTATTCACTATGAATGATTTAGCATTGAATATATGGCTTGTCTTTGGGGCCGTTTGTATAATTTCAGAGTTGCTGCTTCCGGGCCTTGTGATGGTGTTTGTAGGTCTCGGTGCTCTCACAGTGGCATTAGGTTTGTACTTAGGCCATATAGTAGGACTCCCTGCTCAATTCATCACTTTTTTTATAAGTTCAATTATCTATGTCTTCACCCTGCGACTGCTAGTCCTGCGGTTTGTTCCAACTGATACCGTAAAAGAAAATATTGACGAAGATGAACAGATCATTGGTCAAATAGTTACTGTCTGTGAAGCAATACCTCCAGGCGGTAATGGCCGGATAATGCATGGTGACAGTACATGGCAGGCAAAATCTTCACATACAGATGAAATTTTAAAAGGTGAACAAGTTAAAATTGTTGGCCGAGAAAATATTACTTTAATCGTAGAAAAAATATAAAAATCACGAGGTACCTTAATGTTAAGTTTTATATCAGTATTAATTCTTATTATTGGTTTTATGGTCTATAAAACAATCATCATCGTGACAGAAAGAGAAAATGTCATCGTAGAAAGACTTGGAAAATATCAAAGAACATTAACTCCAGGAATATATTTTTTAGTACCCTTTTTTGACTCTGCGGCCTACAAGCAAGAAATGAGAGAAGAGGTTATTGATATTCCCTCTCAAAGTGTTATTACCAAAGATAATATACAGGTGGAAATTGATGGCCTCCTATACTTAAAGGTCATGGATTCCAAAAAAGCTAGTTATGGGATTGGCAATTATGTTGCTGCCAGTATTAATCTTGCACAAACAACTATGCGCTCTGAAATTGGTAAAATTACTCTTGGGGCCATATTTTCCGAAAGAGACGATGTGAATTCCAAAATAATTAGTGAAATCGATAAGGCCTCAGAACCTTGGGGTGTTAAAGTTTTGCGTTATGAAATTAAAGATATAGCCCCTTCTCGCCAAGTAATTGAGACCCTTGAAAAGCAAATGGAAGCTGAGAGAGAAAAAAGGGCCGAAATTACCCGTGCCACAGCTGAAAAAGAAAAGCTGATCAATGTATCTGAAGGTAAAAGACAAATGGCCATCAATATATCTGAAGGTGAAAAACAAAAAAGAATTAATGAAGCTAATGGCCGTGCCGAAGGGATTAAATTAATTGCAGAATCCACTTCAAAAAGTTTAACCATGGTTGGGGAAGCAATTGCATTGCCTGGTGGAAATGATGCCTTAAAAATGCGCTTAGTTGATCAGTATATTGATCAACTAGATGAAGTAATTGGTGAAGGTGACGTAACGCTTTTTCCAACAAACCTGGCCTCATTAAAAGGTATTGTTGATGAACTTAAAGGTTCTAAATTTTTAAATCAAAATTCTAATTCATAGGTAGGGATTTATGTCGATTGATAAATTAATATTTACGGTTATTACCGGTACTCTTTTTCTTTATGTTTTGCTGGCCTTAATTAAATCACTTCGTTTAGTTCCGACGCAAAGCGAATTCATCGTTGAACGCTTTGGAAAATATCACTTAACTTTAAAGGCCGGGTTTCATTTTTTAATTCCTTTTATTGATCGTGTGGCATTTATACAAGACTTAAAAGAGCACACTATCGATGTTCCATCTCAAACATGCTTTACCAAAGACGAAATTCAAATTGAAGTTGATGGTGTTATTTACTTGCAAATTTTTGACTCTCAAAAAGCAAGCTATGGTATTACCAATTTTGAATATGCCTCTATTCAACTGGCCCAAACCACCACACGTGCCATTATCGGAACCTTAGAACTTGACCGGACTTTTGAAGAAAGAGAAGCAATCAGTGCAAAAGTAATTTCTGTACTAGATGGTGCTGCTACAAAATGGGGTGTTAAGATTTTAAGATTTGAGATTAAAAATCTCACTCCTCCTGAATCTGTTCGTCAATCAATGGAAAAACAAGTTACCGCAGAAAGAAACCGCCGCGCCATTTTGGAAAAAAGTGTTGGTGAGAAACAATCTTTAATCAATACTTCCGAAGGGATGATGAGCGAACTGATTAATAAATCAGAAGGTGAAATGCAAAAAAGAATTAATGAGGCCTCTGGTAAGGCCTCTGAAATTTTGGCCTTAGGAGAAGCTACCGCCGAATCTATTCGTAAGATAGCTATAGCGATTAATGGCCCAGGTGGGAAAGCGGCCGTAAGGCTAGAGATGGGACAGAAATACATCAAGACTTTAACCAAATTAAAAGACAATAAAGTAATTATGGGCGGTAACTTGGCCAATATGGGTGAGATGCTGAAGGGACTTGATTTAGATATTTAAAGCTAAATTTAAATCCTCAATAGAAAACAATATTAGAAATCTTTAAATTGCTGAGTTTTTTGTTTTGGCCAAGAGTGCGGGTAAGTAGAGGGGAGAGGCCCGTGTCCGTTGCCGTTACCGTTGCCGTTGCAGTACCGTTTAAAGTAACAGTATTCAGTTTTTATGTTGGACGTCGTGTCCTTCCCTTCGACTTCCACGCTCTCTTCCTGCTCCCTATATCACTTCTTGAGAGAAGTGATCTTTAGGAAACTTGCGTTTCCATTCCTTCCAAAGAAATTGGAAGGATATTTTCCTGATAGGGAAGAGAAGAGTTGGGGAAGAGAGTTACTGATAACTGAGACTGAGACTGTACTGAAACTGCAACCGAAACTGAAACTGATTTTTTTGGGTTTTCTTGGCAAGGATAGATAAACAATGTAAGTGGTTGATTCCAGGCCAACTCATCAAGTCCCACAAAATGTAGCTTCAATCCTCTCGTCAGGTTTTGGTGCGACTTTATACGCTTCAAACTTGGGTTGATCAACATATGGATTTTTAAGCAAATGATTCATGTCCTTGAAGATAGAAAGGTCACCTTCAAAGGCCGATTGAATGGCGCGCTCAACTTGATGGTTTCGAGGTATAAAGACGGGGTTCACACTATTCATGAGATCTCTTGATTCCCTAAGATCTTGAGGTTGATTTTCAAGTCTCTTGTGCCACTTTGAAGAAAAGTCTTTAAAACGTGAAGTTTCTTTTAAACCATTAGATGATTCACTAAGTTTTCTAAAGCTTAGTGTGAAATCTAGATCTTCATCTTCAAGATACTGAAGCCAATTATTAATAAGAGCTTGATCTTCAGCTTCTGAGCTAAAGAGTCCCAATTTCTTCCCCATCGTTTCCATCCATTTTTCCTCGTAGATGTGAGAATAGCTATTTATCGAGTCTTCAATAATACTGATGGCCTGTTTTTGATCATTATGAATGAAAGGGATTAAGCAATTAGCAAGTCTGTACAGATTCCATTTTGCAATAGGAATTTGATTGTTATAGGCATATCGACCATTTCGATCAATGGAGCTAAAGACTCTATTGGAAGCAAAATTATCCATAAAGGCACATGGCCCATAATCGATGGTCTCTCCGGAAATGGACATATTGTCAGTATTCATTACTCCGTGAATGAATCCGAAGGACATCCAATGTGCGACCAAGGAAGCGTGAGTATGAGCAATTTTTTGCAAGAAAGAAAGATAGATATTCTTCTGGTCTTTTATATCTGGGTAATGTCGATCTATTGAATAATTCACTAATAGCTTGAGGCTTTCCAGATCATCTCGGGCGGCGAAGTATTCAAATGTACCAATACGAATATGACTGGAAGCAACTCTAGTAAAAATACCCCCAGGAAGTGGTTGATCACGAAAAATTGAGTCCCCAGTGGCCGCGGCGGCAAGTGCACGAGTGGTAGGAACTCCTAGAAAGTGCATGGCCTCACTCACAATATACTCGCGGATTACTGGTCCAAGTGAAGACTTACCATCACCATCTCTTGAAAAAGGGGTTTGGCCAGAACCTTTTAGTTGAATATCATAACGACGTCCTTTGGGAGTCACAATTTCTCCCATTAGGAGTGCTCGTCCATCTCCGAGTTGGGGAACAAAATGTCCAAATTGATGGCCCGCGTAAGCAAGCGCAATCGAACTGGCGCTATCTGGGAGTACTTGCCCTGTAAAAAGATCTGCCAATTCACGTTTATTGAGAGTGTCTAAGTTTAAACCAAGTTCTTCGCTGGCAAACTCACGGTTAAACTCTAACAAGAAAGGTTTTGATACTTTTTCCGGAGTTACCTCGGCATAAAATCTCTCTGGTAAATTTAGATATGTATTGTCGAAATTAATCATGATTCATATCACCTAATTTATACCCAATAAATTGACAACCACTTGTATCCATATAGTTTGGTATAACTCAAAAAATAGATTATTTGTAGTGACAATGTAAAAAAACAGCGTCCACTCCCGTAAACGGAAAATTATAACCAATGTAAGTGATTGATTCCAGGCCTCCTCCACGCCGGTCTGCTCGCAGGTATGGAAGACAGTGGTTTAAAGGGGGAGCTGTTACCTGAGGCTGTGCTGAAACGGAAACTGGACTGAAACTGAATTTGATCCTGGGCGGTTCCCCCATCTCTCATTTTAACTTTATAAATCGATCTTAGCAGTTTTTGGGAATATGATAAAATAGATAATATAGATTAAATGCTTCGATATAATCGCATAGAATTGGGGAGGGGGTATAAAATGGCTTAATGATCATAATCTCATGTATTTTATTTTCAAAAAAACGTGGAGCTTATTAAAATGAATAAATCAAAGATGCCAAAAATTATCTTACAATTGTTAGAATTGATCTTTGACTAATTATATAGGTTGGAGGTAATTCTACTCCATGGACCCACTTACGCAGGGAGTGCTAGGAGCGACCCTGGCACAATCACTAATTCGAAAGAAAGATAATACGAAGCTAGCTGCTATCCTAGGTTTCCTAGGAGGTTTAGCTCCTGATCTTGATTTTTTAATCCGATCTCAACGTGATCCCCTAGTCTATCTAGAATACCACCGTCAATTCACCCACTCTCTCATTTTTATCCCTATTGGAGGGGCCATCTGTGCTTATTTTTTGTGGATGATATATTTTAAAAAAAAGTTAAGCTTTTCAAAAACTTATCTATATACTACTCTCGGCTTTGGGACACATGCTCTTCTTGATGCTTGTACAGCTTATGGAACCCAACTTTTTTGGCCGTTTTCACATTATCGTGTGGCCTGGAATAATGTTTCCATTGTAGATCCTCTATTCACTATCCCATTAGTAATGATGATGGCTCTGGGCGTTATCAAAAAATCTCGACTTATTCCAAGAACTGCTCTCGTCTATGGCCTTCTCTATCTTTTATTGGGAGTTGTACAAAGAGAGCGCGCCGAATCCATTGGAATTCAAATAGCAAAAAGCCGCGGACATAATCCTATACGCCTCGAGGCCAAGCCATCTTTTGCAAATTTATTCCTGTGGAAAAATGTCTATGAGACCAATGATAAATTTTATGTGGACGCTATTCGATTAGGTTTTAGAACTAAAATTTATGATGGTGAAAGTATTTTCAAGTTGGAAATAAAGCGTGATTTTCCGAATCTTGATCCAAATTCTGTTCAGGCTAAAGATATCGAACGATTCCGTTTGTTCTCTAAGGACTATATTGCTAAACACCCAACCAACGGAGAACACGTCATTGATATCCGTTACTCATTCATACCCAACAAAATTTCTCCTATGTGGGGGATTAAATTGACTCCTTCAAAAAGCAACCAACATTCTCCCTTTGTCATATTTCCTCGAGATGCTAAAAATAGTAGCCGAATTTTATGGAAGATGTTGACCGAGGACCTGTTCAATTGAAAATTCTATAGACCTTTGTCTTGGACGTAGTTACCTCTTTATTCAGGAGACGATTTTAATGAAAAAAACCTTTAATAGAAAGGTACTAGCTACTTGTACCACTATTTGTGATTTTAATAAGTTATCAATTTATTACAAGTTTTATTTTTTTACCACTAAGTTTAAATTTGGGTATCTGCCCAATTTTACCTTCCTGGGAAAATTGTGTTTTCAGTTTTTAAGTTGGTGCATCCTGCACTCAGCTTGCGGTTTTCTACGCGAACCTTCCTTAAAGTTCTATCCTGAACTTTATTGCACTTGCAAACGGCCTGCTTAGTTCCTGCACGCAGGTGTTCGCTATATCACCTCCCGGTGGGAGGTGATGGAAGACAGCGGTTTAAGGAAGAGGGGAGGTTTTGGGTTTAAAGCGGGAGTGAGTGCCAACTGATTCTGTACGGAAACTGAAACTGTATTGAAACCGAAACTGATTCTCTTCAGGGTCTTTTTTTTGGTTTGTTTTGTGAATGGAAGGTTTTTGTTGGCACTTGGAA
>SMWT01000023.1 GCA_004356615.1 Deltaproteobacteria bacterium
GATCCAAAAATCCAAGCAAGAATTGATGCCGACCAAAAGGAAGCTGCTTCATTTGGTATGCAAGGGACTCCAGGGTTTGTTGTTAACGGTATTCCAATCAAAGGCGCCTACCCAAAAGATCACTTTGTTAAAATCATTAATGAACTGAAAAAAAGAGGAAAAATCAAACTTTAGATTTTATCCCCTAATAAATATTACTGAGGCCTCCAATTGGAGGCCTTTTTTGTCATAAAAATGACTCTTTAGTAGGAAAGTTTTGCCCCTGCGGAAGCTTTTTCCCCCCTAAATACCCCCATCTTGTACGAAATCCTGACGAAATGTATAATTTTTGACTATAGAGAGGAAATTATGGCCGATGAAGATGAAGTAGTCACTCCAGAACCAAAAAAGAAAACAAAAAGCGTTGATCCAAATATTTTGATTACCTTGATTGTTCTTCTTAATACCGTAATCATTGGCGCCGTCGGATATTTTCAATACCAAGGTTATCAAAAACAAAAAACTGAAGAGACAGTGAAAGATCTCATTACTCTTGAGCTGAAAAAAAGAGGCGTAATTGTTGAAGGCGACACAAACTCAGGTGAGGTCAAGATAGATGAAGGAAAGCTGTTTCCACTTGAGCGCTTTACCGCCAACTTGGCACCCAGTGAAGGCGCTAAAAAATATGTAAGGATAAATCTAGTCCTTAAGTTTTCTAGAGATTCAAATGACCGGGAATTTAGACTGAGAAAACCACAGATAATAGATACCATTATCACCATTTTAAATTCCAAGAAGGCCGAGGATTTATTAAATAGAGAAGGAAAGGAATTCCTTAAAGAAGAATTAAAAGCAGCAATAAATGCGTTTCTGGCAGATGCCAGAATCATAGATATTTATTATGTAGGTTTTCAAATTAATTGATCTCCAGGAGGGGGATTAAATGGCACAAGTTTTAAGTCAGGAAGAGGTTGATGCACTACTTGAGGCGGTCGAAGGCGGCGGTCCTGGTGAAGAGGGTGGAACTGGAAGAGATGAATTTGATGACACCGGTGCTCCGGTGCAAGTTTATGATCTGACCAATCAAGACCGGGTAATTCGCGGTCGAATGCCCATTCTAGAAATCATCTATGAAAGGTTTATTAGGAACTTTCGGGTTTCTCTTTCAAACTCGCTGAGAAAGATTTCCACCATTACCATGGTATCAACGGATCTTTTAAAATTTGGGGAGTACGTGAATACTCTTCCGATCCCATCGTGTATGTGCATTATGAGGTTCAACTCTCTTAGAGGCCCCGCACTCATGGTAATCGATTCTAAACTGGCCTATGCCATTATAGATTCTTTTTTCGGCGGGACGGATAGGCCTTTTGCCAACATCGAAGGAAAGGAATTCACGCCTATTGAACTATCTTTTCTGAAAAAAATTATGGATATGGCCATCACCGATCTTGAAGAGTCTTGGGCCCCGGTTCATAGAATTGATGTGCAGTATTTAAGAACTGAAATTAATCCACAGTTTGTAGGAATTGTTCCACCATCAGATGTTATTATTTCAACCACCTTAGAAGTTGAGTTTGAAGCGGCTTCAGGACATATTAATTTTGTTATTCCTTACTCTACGATTGAGCCCATTAAACAAAAACTAAGTTCCAGCTTTCAAACCGATGCGGAGCTTGTCGATACCTTGTGGACAAATGCTTTCAACGCTCATCTTAAAGAAACAGATACTAATTTAATTGTGAAGTTAGGCCAGACGGAAATGTCGATTGGAGATCTTATCAATCTGGAAAAAGGGGACATTATTCCCCTAAATCAGGATGCGAGTGGTGAAATTAATTTATCAGTTGAAGGAGTTGATAAATTAAAATGTTTAATTGGGACCCATAAGGGTAGCAAAGCAGTTCAGGTTTTAGAGAAAATTAAAAAAGGAACATAATCATGGCCGAAGAAAAAGTAGAAAAGCCTATCGAGCAAGAAACTAAGTCGATGGATGATTTGGAAGAAGTGGCGATTATCGAATTGGCCGATGAAATAAAGGTCGGAGATGATGCTTTAAACAAAATAAAAGTTCAAAATTTGGATTTCATTTTAGATATCCCACTTAAGGTAACCGTGGAGCTTGGAAGAACTGCGGTTTTAATAAAAGACCTGTTGCTTTTTGGTCAGGGATCAATCATAGAGCTAGATAAGGCCGCAGGTGATCCCCTAGATGTTTATGTTAATGGAAAATTAGTTGCTAAGGGAGAAGTTGTTGTTGTTAACGAAAAATTCGGGGTTAGAATTTCAGAAATTATAAGCCCTGTAGAAAGAATAGAATCGTTGAAATAAGGAAGGTTATGAAGATATTGCAAGTAATTTACCTAATCCTACTACTACCTCTTTGTGCCCAGGCAAAGGTTAAACTTAAAGATTTTGAGTTTCAACCTGGAAAAGAATATGGAACGGTGAAAATTCTCTATAGTGGGTATTTGGCAAGCGAGCCTATTTTTTCGATTAAAAAAAACATGCTCCAAATAGAAATTACCGGGGCCCAGGTATGGCCGAGAATTGAAAAACATATAACTTTAGGAGCATCCGGCATCAATGCCAAGATGATGCTTTATCAATACGACAAGGATACCACTAGATTTAGAATCTTATTTCCTTTTGAAACGAAAGAACTAGGGAATGATTATAAGATTATAAAAAAGAAAAGATATATTTTCTTTAAATTTCCCACCAAACGACAAATTAAACCCGTTGTAAGTGTTTCCGAGGACACCAAAGAGTTAGACGAGGAATATCTCAAAAAACTTCTAACTGAAACTCGTTCGGGAGGCACACAAGATGAAGTAAAAACAACACTCTCAGCGATTCAAAAGGCCGGTTCTGAATTTTCCCTACTTCCTTATATCGGTAAGTTTGGAGCATTTTTATTAGTTGTTCTCTTGGTGTTTTTTGCTGTTGTGGCGCTTTTTAAAAAAGGGATAGCCAAAAAAGGAAAACTTGGTTTTTTAAATAATATGAAACCGGTTGAAGTTTTAAGTACCACCTATATAGGACCTAAAAAGAGTCTTCTATTAGTGAAGGCCCACAATCAGATCTTACTACTTGGATCTTCGGAGACGGGAATCAATTTTCTAAGTGAAGTGGAAGATTCTACAGAATTGCTAAAAAAAGGTGAGGTGCATATCTCGGGAAAGAATTTCGACACCACTTTAGAGAAAGTTGATGGCGCTGATAAAACTTTCAAATTAAAAGAAGATGATGAGAGTTCTCTTGAAAAACTATTAGGTGAAAAAGATGAAAAAGTGTCAGATCAGATAAAAAATAAGATAAAAAAGCTTAAATCCTTCCAGCAGGTAAATGATGTTTAAAAGATTACTATTTCTCCTGTTTTTACTTGTTCCTTTGGAAATTTTTGCGCAAAGTTCAAATCTTGGTCTTCCAGGACTATCGTTAAATTTTGGGAAGGGACTAGACTTAGTTGATACTATAGAAGTTTTACTACTTTTTACCGTGCTAACCATGGCACCGGCGATTTTAATTTTATGTACCTGCTTTACCCGGATTGTGGTTGTTCTCTCTTTTATGAGACAGGCCATAGGAACCCAAAACCTACCTCCAAATCAGTTGATCATAGGCCTTTCCATGTTTCTTTCACTTTTCATCATGCAGCCAACAGGTAAGGAAATTTATGATAAGGCGATTGTTCCATATATGAACAAATCCATTAATACCACTCAGGCCTTAACATCAATTGAACTTAGCTTTAGAAAATTTATGAGCAAGCAAGTGAGAAAGGCCGATATTGCCCTTTTTTATGACATAACCAACAAACCTGCCCCAAATACAATTAAAGATGTTCCTATTCATTTCTTAATTCCTGCCTTTATTATCTCTGAACTTAAAACGGCATTTCAGATTGGGTTTTTACTTTACATTCCCTTTCTCATCCTCGACATGGTTATCGCATCGGTTCTGATGGCGATGGGGATGATGATGCTTCCACCGGTGGTGGTTTCCCTGCCTTTTAAATTACTACTTTTTGTTTTAGTCGATGGTTGGCGTTTGATAACAGGATCAATTTTAAGATCCTTTAATTAAAGAAGGAGTTTTTATGGGGAGTGATTTTGCAAGTGATGTGGCCCATGAGGGGATTAAGGTCGCTTTGATGATAGCATCGCCCATGCTGATAGGTGCCCTTTTAATGGGTATTTTTGTTTCAATTTTTCAAGCGGTTACTCAGATTAACGAGCAAACCCTTTCCTTCATCCCCAAGATTTTAGTAATCGTCGGGGCATTAATGATTTTTTCTCCGTGGATGTCGGATGTTTTAACAACTTATACCAAAGAAATCTTTTTAACCATTCCAAAGGTGGCGACTGGTAGATGATCAATGTAAATATAGTTGATTACAATCTCCTGCTAGCATTTTGGTTTGCCTTCACTAGGTTTTTGGCAATTACCATGCAGTTGCCACTTTTTGACAACGTAGCGATTCCTACCTTAGTAAAAATATTAACCTGCTTGATTATGACCTATGCCTTTTTTCCAGGAATTTCTGGGGGGCTTCTTAGTGATATTGCCTACGTAGGTGATAATAGTTTTTGGATATTAACTCTTTTTAACGCTTTTGTAGGAATTACCGTAGGACTTTTAGTTAAGTTGATTATGAACTTATTTGTAGGGGCCGGTTCGGTTATCACCCAACAAATAGGGTTTGGAATGGTTCGATACTTTGATCCAACTTTTTCCCAACAACTAGGACCTTTTGAGCAATTAATTAGCTGGGTAATCTTGATAATGGTTCTTACATCGGGGGCGTTATTCCCCATGTTTAAAGGACTTCTGGCCACCTTTGATTCCATCACTATTTTAAATATAAATAAATTGATTGCCATGCCCTCATTTTTTAATGAATTTTTTAAATCAGTATTTCTATCATCATTAATGTTGGCATCCCCTTTAATTTTTACCAATTTAATAATTATGGCCATTTTAGGGATTATTGCCCGAATGGTTCCGCAAATGAACGTTTTAATGGTTAGTTTTATTGTAAATATTTGGCTTGGCCTTTTAGTTTTTTGGGCCTGTTCGAGTGAGTTTTTCCAGGTGGCCTTTAGGTTATACACGGAACAACTTGGCGTATGGTTCAAGTTCTTAATGTAGAGGAGGTTTAATTGGCCGATGATAATGACGATTTTGGCGAGAAGACGGAAGAGCCCTCATCCCATCGGATTGAGGAATTTAGAAAAAGGGGCGAGGTTTCCTCCTCTAAAGAACTCACCAGCGTATTACTTCTTGCGGCCAACATTATAACCATTTCTCTTGGTATGCTTTTTATTTTTGAAATTTTGGAAGAGTATGTTCACTGGCTATATGCTTTGGATTTTGATAAGGCCTACTCACCAAAAATGTTAAAAGAAATCGTTAGTAAAACTCTTTGGACAGCGATGAAATGCACGCTTCCCATATTTTTCGTCTCTGCTTTAATCGGCTTTCTCGCTACTGTTGGACAGATCGGATTTCTTTGGGCACCAAAGGTTTTAGAGATGAAGCCAGAGAGACTAAATCCCATTGCGGGGCTTAAAAAATTAATTTCTTTAAGGTCAGTTTTTGAAGCGTTTAAGGGAATGATGAAATTTGCTATTATTTTATTTATCGTCTATTTATTCTTTCGCGATAAGATTCCAGTTTTAAAAGGATTTCTTCAATTAGATATTTTTCAAAGTGTTCTCTATGGGAAAAATCTAATAATAAATCTATCACTTTATATTTTAATGGGGATGTTTTTTGTCGCATTGATGGATTTGGCCTTTCAAAAATATTCCTACCAGAAAAAAATTAAGCAAACGAAAGAACAGGCCAAACGTGAACAAAAAGAACATGAAGGGAATCCGGAAATTAAACAGAGAATTAGAACTATTCAAAGGGAAGTAAGTCAAAGAAGGACAATGCAAGAAGTTCCAAAGGCGGATGTAGTGGTAACCAATCCCACCCATTTTGCGGTTGCCTTAAAATATGATCCTGAAAGCATGATGTCTCCAAAAGTAATCGCTAAAGGTGCAGATCATATGGCGCTTAGGATTAGAAAATTGGCAAAGGATAATGAAATTCCTGTAATCGAAAATATAACTCTCGCTAGAAATCTTTATAAGACAGTTAAAATAGGGGAATCTGTTCCTCGGGATCTCTACCGGGCAGTAGCAGAGGTTCTAGCATTTGTTTATAAGTTTAAAAAGAAAAGGAAGGCCTTAAGCGCTGAATAATTATGGAAGAATTTTTTAATAGACTTAAAGATTTTAAATCAAATTCTGACCTAATCATGGGACTTGGCTCTTTATGTATTCTGGGTTTGATGATCGTTCCTATTCCACCATGGATGTTAGATCTATTTTTATCCTTCACCTTAAGTCTTGCGATAATTATTCTCCTCATGTCGATTTATGCCAGAAAACCGCTTGAGTTTTCAACTTTCCCCTCAGTTCTTCTTGGAGTTACCCTTTTAAGACTATCTCTTAACGTTGCTTCAACAAGAAATATCCTTTTAAGAGGTGGGAGTGATGGAACCTCCGCGGCCGGGCAAGTTATTGAGTCCTTTGGGGAATTTGTTGTTGAAGGTAATTATTTCGTAGGTCTAATTATTTTTATCATATTAGTCATCATCAACTTTGTGGTTATCACTAAAGGTGCTGGTAGAGTTGCCGAAGTTGCCGCTAGATTTACTTTGGATGCCATGCCAGGTAAGCAAATGGCCATCGATGCCGATTTAAATGCCGGGCTTATTAATGAACAAGAGGCCAAGGATCGAAGAAAAGAAGTGGCCGAGGAAGCAGATTTTTACGGGGCCATGGATGGTGCTTCCAAATTCGTTCGAGGTGATGCCATCGCAGGTATCATGATAACCCTAATAAATATTTTCGGTGGAATGATCGTAGGGGTGGTTCAAAATGATATGTCTTTTCAGGAGGCCACCAGAACATTCACTCTTTTAACCATTGGTGATGGATTGGTAACACAAATTCCTGCTCTGATTATTTCTACTGCCGCTGGTATGTTGATTACCCGAAATACCAAGGATGGCTCTCTTGGGGAACAAGTAAAAAAACAATTTAAACTTCACCCTAAATCAATCTTTATCTCTTCATTTGTTTTATATGTATTTGCTCTTATTCCTGGGCTGCCCACTACGCCATTTATGTTAGTGGCAACTTTTTTCGTCTTTGTAGGTCTTTCTATGAATAAATGGAACCGGGAAGAGAAAAATGCGGCGGTATTAAAAGAAATGGAAGAAAAGGAATCCAAGCTAGAGAATTTGGAAGAGCTTTTAAATTTAGAACTGGTGGAACTTGAAGTTGGTTATGGACTCGTCAACTTTGTGGATGCTGAACAAAATGGTGACTTATTGGAGCGGATTTCTCATATCAGAAAACAATTTGTATTAGATTGGGGTGTTATTGTTCCGCCTATTAGAATAAGGGATAACCTAGAGCTTAAACCTAGTGAATATTCCGTAAAAATTAAAGGTATAGAAGTGGCCAAGGGTGAACTCATGTCGGATCATATGCTCGCCATGGACCCGGGAAATATAGTTGAAAAAATTGAGGGAGTTGAAACGGTCGAGCCGGTCTTTGGCCTTAATGCGGTTTGGATAGGTGAGGATCAAAAAGAAAATGCCCAGTACAATGGCTATACGGTAGTGGATTTGCCTACGATCATTGCTACACATTTGACAGAGATTTTAAAAACCAATTTACATGAAATATTTGGTCGCCAGGAATTGGTTCGAATCATGGATAACTTTAAGGAACTTTATCCCAAGATTATTACTGACCTCATTCCAGACATCCTTCCGCTTGGAACTATTTTAAAAGTATTGCAAAACCTTTTAAGAGAAGGTGTTTCCATTAGAGATATGAGAAGTATTTTAGAAAATTTGTCTGAGTTTGGAACAAATGAAAAAGACCCTGAAGTACTTACAGAAACTGTAAGGCAGGCCTTGTATAGAACAATTACCGAGGAAATAAAATCTGCCAACGGTGATGTTCCTCTTTATACCTTGGATAAAAATATTGAAGAACAAATAGCGGAACATTTGATTCAGACAGAAAAGGGAACTGAGCTTTCACTAGATCCTAAAGTTACACAAAACTTGCTTTCAAAACTTAATGAAAAGATTGAAGAGGCCACAGATCAAGGTGAGCGAATGATTATTCTTTGCTCTCCCTCCATTAGAGGGCATTTTAAAAAACTTACGGAGAAATTCATTCCAAATTTAGTGGTTATTAGTCACAATGAAATAAATCCCAGTATAAATATTAGATCATTAGGTACAGTGAGGTTATAGATGCATGTAAGAAAATTTTATGCCGACACTTTAGATGAGGCGCTAAAGGAAATTAAAAGGGAGCTTGGGCCAGATGCCATAATCCTTAAAACTAAAACCAATAAGGGACTTATTGGTCAGATTAAGAAGAAAAAAATTGAAATAACGGCCGCCATATCTGAAAAGAATTACGGTAGGAAAAGAGTTATTGATACCATTTTAGATAGTGAGCAAAGAGATAATCTCTACAAGGGATCATCAGAAAATATTGCTAAAACCATTGATGGGTATGGAGGGATGGCAGTAAATCGTCCTGTTAAAACTATAGGTAAAAATAATGTCGATCTAGACCAATTCCTCTCAGGTAGTGATAAAAAAGAGTCTGTCCCAGTGGTGGCCAAAATTCCAAATATTGAAATGAATAGTGTTCTTGAATCAAAAGTTTTGCAGCTGGAAAGAAAGATAGCTGGGCTGGAAGATAAGGTACCCGGAGAGATGTTTAAGTTTAGGAATAATTTAAGAAGTCTCGATATCGAAGAGTCCTATATTCAAAACTTAATTAAAAGGGCAACCTTTGAGTTATCGTTAGATGATCTGGAAACCTATGATCTTGTTTTTGAATTTGCCTTAAGAGAGATGATAGGGGAGATTAAAACAGAAATGCCTAAATTTTCCGTGGTTAATGCGGAAAAAGAAGGAGTGATTACTCTTTTAATTTCAGAGGCATCAAGTGGACAAACATCCATGGTGGAGAAACTGGCCTCGCTTAAGAGCAATTCTCTGGTGATTAAAAATACCAAATCCAAAAATGAAAAACCCATGGCGGGTGAAGTCTTTGATTATACTGTCTGTCATGCCAGCGGAATAACGAACATTGTCTCTGAATGTCGAAAGGCCTTGGAACAGAAAAGGTCTGTTTTTATTGATTACAAGGTGGAAACAAAGGAATTAAATGACTCAAAAAATGTCATCGAGGCCTTAAAAAGATTATTTCCAAGTTTTGAGGTACTAGTTAATATTTCTTCTATCCATTCTGAGACCTATAATAGGAAGGTTTTGACCAAGTACCGGGAATATATAGATGGAATTACGGTGGCCCATCTTGATCTTTGTATGAGCTTTGGCCCGCTTTTTAATTTGGCAATTAATTTTCCTGAGATTCCATTTAAATTCTTTGGTACCGGGGAAACGATTCCAGATGATATTGAGGCGGCCTCACCAGAGCGGATACTTGCGGGACTTTTTAAATTTGATAATTGAACAAATTGGAGACAGGATGTCAGAGAAAATAGCTAGGAATTGGCTTTTATCGCAGAATAAATTTCAAGATGATTGCTTAAAAGAAAAAAGAAAACTGGGCCGGACTCACACTATCTCCATCGCTAGTGGAAAAGGGGGAGTAGGGAAAACCTCCATAGCTATTAAAATGTCCAAGATTCTGTCGGATAGGGGATACAAAGTCCTGCTTGTGGACTGTGATTACAATCTTTCCAATACTTCAATCAAGCTTGGCATTCCGTTAAACAATAACTTTGCCAAATTAGTACACCAGGAAATATCTTTTGAAGATTGTCTGTATAAACAGGGACATTTCCATTTATTGCCAGGATGTAGTGGAAACATGGATATTTTTTCGGGAAATATCCAATTAGAAAAATTTCTTATTGATCTGCTACTTGAAAAAGAAGATCATTACGATTTTATTTTTCTTGATTGTCCTGCAGGGCTGAGTAAAGATATCCTCACTTTAAATGCCTATAGCGATTATCGGTTTGTAATTTTAAATCCGGACAAATCCTCTCTTACAGATGCTTATTCTTTGATGAAGATCCTTAAAAATAATTTTGGTATAAGGGAAAATCATATTTTGTTAAATATGGTGAGTTCGTTTACCCAATACAAGAGAATAGTTCAAGTATTAAGCGATACCACTAAAAATTTTCTCGATCTAAAATTGCATGTTTTAGGCTGGGTTTTTAGGGAAACAAAAGACACAGATAATTTTGATGGATTATTAAATGATAAGTGCTCTGGTATTCATAAAAATTTAAGTAAAATTTTAACCAAATTCACCGAAAGTAATATAGAGGAAGGCCGGTTCAAGGAAGAATACTTAAGGCCTTAAAAATACGCAAGGAGTGCTAAATGTCCTCTCTATCTAAGAAGCTAAAAAACCTAAAAGACTACCGATGTACCCTAGATCCCAAGGTAAAAGATCAAATAATCATTGAATATGCCCCTTTGATCAAGTATATAGCGCAAAAAATTGCCGCCCGGTTGCCCTCAAATATTGAATTAGATGACCTAATTTCTTGCGGGGTTATCGGCCTAATGGATGCAATCAAAAAATTTGACCCCACCAGGGATAATAAATTTAAGACCTATGCCGAATTTAGAGTCAGGGGGGCCATATTAGATGAGCTTCGGGCGCAAGATTGGGTGCCAAGATCTATTCGTGAGAAGGCAAAGCTAGTTGAGCGTGCCTACAGGAAGCTAGAATCCCAAAAGGGGCGTCCGGCCACGGATGAGGAGATGTGTGAGGAGTTACAGGTAACTCAAGATGAATTTTACGATCTGATAAATAAGGCAAAGTCCATCTCCCTCTTAAATATTGATGATGCCGCCTCTTTTAATAGGGGTGATAAAAAGCTTTTGGCGGGGGTTACGGAGCATAACCGCTCTACCAATCCATTTACCGCGGTAAATTTTAAAAATGCTCAAGAGAAGATTAAAGAGGGTATTAGCACCCTTCCTGAAAAACAAAGACTTGTTTTATCCCTGTATTACTTTGAGGATCTAAATTTAAAAGAGATTGGACAGGTTTTAAATGTCACCGAATCACGAGTCTCTCAACTTCATACCCAGGCCATTATGAAGTTAAAGGCCAAACTAAAGTGTTTGGCCGAAGGTGATACGGTCTAATAGTATACCCTTTAACTCTGCTTCATTTAACTTCCTTTTTCACCCCGCCCAATAATAAAATTAGATAATCAACTAATTTTTCATTGGGTTTTCAATATGAAGTTAAAAAGATTTAAATTTGATGGGATTTATCATTCCTCCATACTTTTAATACTCACCATCTCTTTAAGTGTGAGTATTGTTTTTTTCTGGTCGAAGGGATTTTTAAATTTTGAAAATGTGACCTCCATCTTTGAGGCCGATATTACAGCGCAAAGTGTATCTAAGCGAAATGACATAAAAAGTTTAAGAGTTCTTTTAGAACAAAATAAGATACGAAGCGCAGTTAAAGCAATCGGAAATTTTGAATCAGATATCTTGCATATCTCAAAACTAACCCAGAGGGACGAGCAACTTAATAGATTAATAAAAGATAACAGTAGGAAATTAAATGAGCTCCTTTCCTTTCCGGAGCTCTCCTCGGTTTTACTTGTGCTAAAAAGGAAAATGGTAGGACTTCACAGTTTTGTAAAAGAGAACAACTGGAAAAGTCTTACGAGGATTTCCAGTAGGCTTTTGGCCCGTTCTTTTCCAGAAAAAAGAAGATCCTGGACGCTTAAAAAAATCCCTCATCTCTTGGCAAATACTGGGAGGCATCTTAAAAAGATGGAAAGAATTACCCGCTCTTCTGGTTTGAAACCAGAGTTTAAAGAACATATCTTCTCTAAACTGGGCGATTTTAAAACTGAAACAAAAATGCTTAATAATTATATTAAAAAACAAAATGAATTAAAGAAGTCCTTAAAGATCTTAGATAAAAGCTTTAATGGATGGATAAAAAACTTAATGATAAGCATTTCCTTCAAAAAAATCCAGTATGAGAATCGGATAAAATACCTTTTTGGCTCACTCAGCGTTATGGTTATTTTCCTTTTTCTTTCCTGGGTAATTGGTATATGGATCAATCGTCTGGGAATTGAAAAGGATGAGAAATACCTGGAGAAATATTTACTTGATTTTGTAAAAGAGAAGCTCATCTACCAGAAGAAAGGAGGGATAAAACATTTCACTCCCGCTTTTAACGAAGAGCTTGCTAAAGTTCAGGTATATTTGGAAAAAAGGATAAACCTAGGACTGATATTTCAAGAAACCCTGCCCTTCCCGGCCATTTTACTAGATTCAAATTTGCTTTTAGTTTGGGCCAACAATCTATTTTATAAAGAATGGGAAATCAAAGAAGATAAAAAAAATATCACGTGGGATTTTCTGCAGACATTTACCAATCTAGGAGAAAATGATCCGGTCTTAATCGCTGCCGGTAAAAACCTGGCAGGAATTTATCAAATACAGGTTAAAACTGGCAGTGAATCGATCCCCTATGAAATGTATGTTACCCCCAACGGAGAAGGGAAAAATAAAAACATTGTCATTTTCTTTTATCCTCTGAAATCATTGCAAGAAACCTTGTCGGAACAAACTAAATCAATCGTGGGCCCTATAAATCGCTCACTGGATGCCTTAACTTCAAATAGATTTAATGGTAAATTACTTAAATCCATTGAGAAGGACTTTCATGTGGCCTGTATAGACGGGCTGTTGTCGAAATTTAAAGATTTAGATAAGAATATCGGTCATCAAAGAGATGAACTTTTAAAAGAGGTTCAAAATATGGAAGGGAATCTTTACGATGAAATTAAAATAAAAGCAGATTTAAAAACCCTGGTAAAAGAGAACTCTTCGATTCAAACCAAGGGTTTTAAGAAGATTTCTGAAATAAAAAATACTCTCATCAACAATGTGGAAAATCGGGGTGTGGTGGAAGAGCAGGTAGGGGAGCTTTTAAATCGATTAAAAGAGTTTTTGAAAAAAACAGAACTTATGTATTCAAGCATGGAAGAAACTAGTGGTGTGGTAAATGAAAATAGAAAGGTTCTGGGTAAACTAATTGAGCTTAGACCTGTGATAAAGGAGTTGCAGGAAACCAGGGGATATAAATTAGATGAGTTCAACCATTTGATGATTGGTATTGAAGTGGTCACCTCAAAATTGGAAATTACTCTTGGAGGACATCAATTAGAAGGATTAAACGATTTTAAGGAAGGTCTATTAGACATTAAAAATGCCTTTAATAAGGTAAGTTCTAATTTTTCCAGTTTAGTGGGCAAAATGAGTGAAGGAGATGATCGGTTGGTGAAGGCCATTAGGGATTTTTATGAGTTTCAAAAAGACATGGAGACCGTGACTAAAAGAACGCAAACTTTATTTGAGCATCCACCTATTTCCTAAAGAGGTGTTCGATAAATTTATTCAGCTCGCTGTCTAAATTTTTAAGTGGCCCACCATTTTCAATAACCCAATCAGACATATCTCTTTTATCATCTATATCAATTTGAGTTTGAATCATTTTTAGCGCCAACTCTTTTTCGATATTATCTCTTTCCATCATGCGAGTGATTTGGATTTCTAGGCCTGCATAAACACAAACAGAAGTATCCACTAAAGTGTTTAACTTTTTTTCAAATAGTAGTGGCACATCATAGATTAAAAAGTCCATGCCTTTAAACTTATCTGCGGCCAAAAGGAACTCGGTTTCAAGTTGGGCGTAAATAAACTTTTCAATTTTTTTTTGATTATCTCCACTTTCAAAAAAAAGTTTTCTCAGAGCGGGAAAATCAATTTTGTCTTTTTTTATAGCAGCGGGGAAATTGGTCTTTATAAATTCCAGGGAAGAGTCCTGGGCATAGATTTTATGGACCAGTTTATCAGCTTCGATTACGGGCATGCCAAACTCTCGAAGCATTTTAGTTACCGTGGATTTTCCCGTGGCAACACCACCAGTAAGTCCGATCACGGGAGTTTTCAGTTTGTACAATCTGTTGGTTTCATTTAGGCGAATAAACTCGGGTTTTAATTTATACACCAGCTTTTTCCATTTTTTTTGCCTGATCCCAATATACATCCATCTGCGCTTGATTCATTTCCAAAAATTTCTTATCAGCTGCCTTTATCAGGTCTTCCATTTGGTTGAATCTTTTTATAAATTTTCTATTGGCCGCGCGGAGGGCCTTTTCTGAGTCAATGCCGAGATGTCTACCTAGTTGAACAATGGAGAATAAAAAATCACCGAATTCTTCCTCTACTCGCGCTTTGTTTTTCGTAGTAGGTAGGACTTCCTCTTTGAGTTCCTGCCACTCTTCTTCCACCTTATAAGTAACCTGAGTGGGATCGTCCCAGTCAAAACCTATTTTTTCAGTCTTTTTGCCTATTTTTAAGGCACTATGGAGCGCTGGAAACATTAAGTAGGAATGATCAATTTCTCTTTCTTTTTTTCCCTTTTCCTCTTCTTTTAATTTATCCCAGTTGGTGAGGACTTCTTCCACCGAGGACGTTCCTTCTCCATCTTTGAAGACATGGGGATGCCGGTGAACCATCTTGTCGGCCAGAGTTTCGCAAACTGCTTCCATATCAAAATGACCTGCTTCTCTGGCAATATTTGCATGTAGTAGGACTTGCAGCAGGATATCTCCCAATTCTTCTTTCATATGGTTAAAATCTTGGGTCTCTACGGCATTGATAAATTCGTAAGATTCCTCAAGCAGATATTTAAGTAGACTTTCATGCGTCTGTTTGAGGTCCCATGGACAACCCTTTTCTGGGTGGCGAAGCATTTCAATTACTTCTTTTAATCTTTTATATTCTGGATTTGTCATATAATAGCTCCTATATTACTTATAGCGGCAATGAAAAGAAAAATAAACACCCCAAAAATTAACCTTTATCTTAAGGATACCGGGAGATCTAGCTCCCTTTTGGGGAAAAAACGCCTGCTAAATAATTTAAAAAGTGCCCTTATGGCCTCTCAGAAGCTGTTTGGAAAAGATCAATTGGCAGAGATATCCCTGGTATTTTGCGGGGTTAAAAAAATCAGGTCTTTAAATAGGCAATATAGACATAAGGATAACATAACAGATGTACTCTCTTTTCCTATTTATTCCTCTCTCAGAAAAGGGCACAAGGAATTTGTGCCGCAGGGCTTAATAAATTTAGGGGATATTTTTATCTGTAAAGAAGTAGCAGCGAAACAGGCGAGAGAATTTAATATATCACTTGAAAGGGAAATTATTCACTTATTTATCCATGGCCTACTCCATCTCTATGGGTATGATCATGAGATAGGGGAAAAAGAAGAAAAGTTGATGTTCTCTTTAGAAGAAAAGCTGGTAAAGAAAACCTTTTTAAATTAGGCTGAAAAAATGGAAGAATCATTAAAAATTAAAATCGGTGAAAATAAAAGTCAGAAAAAAGAATTCTCTGAAAGATTAGACCTTCTCAGGAGGTCACTTTGAAATTGAAAAAAAACAGGAAAGAATAGAAGATATTATCAAGTTAGAGGCAGTAGAGGGCTTTTGGTCCGACACAGATAATGCCACTAAAATTTCTAAAGAAAAATCCATTTTACAAGATACCATAGATAATTTTTCCTCTTTGCAAGAGTTATACGACGACTGGGTCACCTTGATGGAATTTGCCGAAGAAGGCGACGTTGAATCCGCGCAAGAATCTCTACTTGTTTTCGATAAATTAGTGGATCAGTGTAACAATACGGAAAAACAGCTGCTGCTTTCTGGTGAGCTCGACCCAAACAATGCCATTGTCTCAATTAACGCCGGGGCGGGAGGAACCGAGTCCTATGATTGGGCGGAAATGCTTTACCGGATGATTGTAAGATGGGCGGAAGCTAAAAAGTTTAAAGTTTCCCAAATCGATTATCAGGCCGGCGATGGGGCGGGAATAAAATCTGCCACTTTATTTATTGAAGGAAACTTTGCCTACGGGTTTTTAAAATCTGAGACCGGGGTTCACAGACTGGTTAGGATATCCCCCTTCGATTCTGCTGCTAGAAGGCATACGAGCTTTGCCTCCATCTTTGTCTCTCCGGAGATTGATGACAGTATCGAAATTGACATACAAGATAAAGATATCAGAATTGATGTCTTTCGCGCTGGCGGGGCCGGTGGACAATCTGTTAACACCACTGACTCAGCAGTACGGATAACTCATATGCCAACAGGTATTGTAGTAAACTGTCAAAATGAGAGATCACAAGTGCAGAATAAGGCACAGGCCTTTAAGGTTTTGCGCTCTAGACTCTATGATTTTGAGATGGAGAAAAAACGAAAAGAAAACCAAAAGATTGAAGATTCCAAGTCAGATATTGGTTGGGGAGCACAAATTAGGTCCTATGTTCTCCATCCTTATAAAATGGTTAAAGACCATAGAACAGGCCATGAAGTAGGAAATCCCGACAAGGTTTTAGATGGGGACTTAGATCCTTTTATGGAAGCGTTTTTAAGGTGGAAAGTTAGTTAATGTTTAGCTCTATATTCAACATTTTTTTTACAGAAAAAACCATCAAGCGATTTATCGTGGGTGTAGTTGCCGGTTTGGCCTTCTCCATCTCTGTCATTCTCGCCACTATTGGTATCATGGATGGCTTTGAGCATTCCTTAAAAAAAGGCCTGAAACAATCTATAGGAGACCTCTACTTTTATTCTGTTAGAGGGCCCTTTAAGTTCGATCAAAAAATAAAAGATATTCTTAAGGAGATGGACCACACCAGCATTTTGCAGACAGAAGGCTTCGTGGTGAGTAGTGAAATTTCAAAAGGGGTCTTGGTTAAAGGGATTCACTTCACCACCTTTGAAAAAATAACCGGTGAAAAAATAAAGTTAGGTAAGGGGGAAGTGGCCATAGGCCATCAGTTGGCCACAGTTATGGGACTTGTGGTTGGGGATGATCTTATCTTGGCATTATCTAAAGGGAACAGGGCAGTTAAGGGACTGCCCGATTTAAAAAGTTTTCGAGTTGGGCAAATCTTTTCCCATGGCATTTATGAAAAGGATTTACGCATTATTTATATAGCTCAATCCGTATTGCAAAAACTGATTAATGTCGGTGATAAAATCAATGTGGTGACCCTTAATATCCCAGGAAAAGATCTTGAAGAGGCCCGTTTTGAGCTAAGTGAAAGCTTAGGCGGAAGCTTCCGGGTAAAAACCTTTTGGCATGAATTTGGCTCTCTGCTTGAGGCCGTTGAGGTGGAGAAGATCTTAATTGGCCTGATTTTTCAATTGGTGGTTGTTATTTCGGTTTTTAATGTCTTGGCCTTCATTATTTTTCTAAATGAAAAAAAATCCCAAGAGATCTTTCTCCTTCGCGCCCTTGGCCTAAATCAAAGAAAACTTTTAGGAATATGGCTCACCATTATCACAGGGGTTTGGTTTGTATCCTGCGGCCTTTCTGTTTTACTAGTCGCTTTTTTTAATTATCTATTAACGTATGTTTCCATTTTTAAAGTTCCCGGAGAAATTTATCATTTGGGAAGATTAAATATTTTACTTACCAGTAAGGATTATATATTGGTTTTTGGCCTGGCACTGGTTTGGCTTTTACTAGTTTTTGGCGCAGGTTATATCCGCCTTAGAAAAAGGCCGATCCTTGAGGGCCTAAGGAAGGAATTTGCATGAGCTCTTTTATTGAACTAACAGATATTAAAAAAAGTTATGGCCGTTTTGACGCTCTTAAAAATGTTTCCATGAAATTAGAGCAAGATGCCCATTATGTTATCCAAGGTGCCTCGGGCTCCGGGAAATCAACGCTACTTTACTTAATGGGTGGTTTAGATCAACCGAGTAGTGGAAAGATTCTTTTTTCCGGAGAAGATCTCGCTTTATTTGGCGATGAGAAATTGGCCCATTATAGAAACACTAATGTGGGATTTGTTTTTCAATTTCATTTTTTGCTCCCCTCCATGAATTGCTTAGAAAATATTTTACTTCCCAGCAGAATAGGGGGATTTACCAATAAGCAGGTTAAAGAGGAAGTTCTAACCATTGCTGATCACTTAGGAGTTACTCATTGCTTAAAGAAATTTCCCTATGAGTTATCCGGTGGTGAGCAGCAAAGAATAAATATAATTCGTGCCTTGTCTTTAAAACCTAAATTATTGTTATGCGATGAACCTACAGGTAATCTTGATTCGACTAACTCTGATAAGGTTATTTCCCTAATTAAAGAATTAGCAGAAAAATATGGGTCGACTCTAGTAGTAGTAACGCATAATGATAGCGTTGCTTGCCAATTTCCTTTTAAATTCTTTTTGAAAGATGGCATTTTAAGGGACTAATTCACTTTTAAGTTCGTGGGTTTACTGGTAGATTTTTTCGTTCTAAGACTCATCGTTGGGCCATGTTGAAGGTTCATACAAGTATTTTGAAGAGGATCAATAATTTGAAGGCCACCCCGAACCTTGGATTCATAAAATTCATTTTTCTATTGTCCTTCTTTTTTTCCTTTTTGGGATTTGCCGCCGATGATTTAGGTCCGAGAAAAATTTTATTTAAAATTGATAAGGTTGAGATCAAGGGCCTAAAGCGGGTAGAGAAAGAGGCCATTTTAGAAAAGATTGGCTCTCGTCCCGGCATGGAACTTGATAATTATCTGCTACAAGAAGATCTAAAAACTATTTATTCCCTAAAATATTTTGATTCTATCGAAGCAGAGCACAAAGTGGTAAAAGGCAAAAACATCCTGCTCTTTGTGGTCAAAGAAAGACCTATTATTACGAGGATTTCTATTGATGGTAACTTTGATCTCGATGATGATGAGCTGCTTGAACAGATAAAAACCAAAGACTTCTCTATATTAGACGTAAATCAGATTAAAAGAGATCTTGGCGCCCTTCAAAAATTTTATGAGGAAAAGGGATACTTTCTTGCTGCAGTTAATTATCAATTGATTAAAGTTTCTGAAGATAACGTCGAGCTTGTTTTTCAAATCGATGAATTCGATAAGATTCGCGTTAAAAGGATTGAGTTTCTCGGCAACGTGGCCTTCTCTGATAATGAGTTGAAGGGGATCATGGAAACCCGAGAAGAATCTCTCTTTTCTTTTCTCACCGGGTCAGGAAGTTTTAAAGAGTTTAATTTTAATACCGATGTTGAACGGATTAAGTTTTTCTATAAAACCAAAGGTTATCTGCAGATAAATCTTGGTTCTCCGGAAATTACTGTTTCAGAAGATAAAAAGTGGGTTTTCATCTCCATCAAGATCAATGAAGGCCCAATGTTTAAAATTAACAATATTTACTTTGAAGGGAATGACCTTTTTTCCGAGAGTGAGCTTAGATCCAAAATTAAACTTAAGGAGAATGAAGTCTATTCGGAAGAACTTCTAAGGAGAGATATCATCAGACTCACAGAGGTTTTTCAAGACGAAGGTTATGCTTTTGCTAACGTCCTGCGAACACTGCAAATAGTCCCTGGTGAAAATAAGGTCGACGTACAGTTTTCCTTTGAAAAAGGGAAGATTGCCTATATTGGAAAAATTAAGATTTTAGGAAATACCAAGACCCGAGATAAGGTTATACGAAGAGAGTTGAAAATAAGAGAAGGGGCCAAATTTAGCGGGACCGATCTTCGAATATCCAAAGAAAATGTTCAGCGTTTAGGCTACTTTGATCCCAAAGGCATCGTTTTTAATACGGTGAATCGTGCGGATCGAGATGATGTTATTGATGTGGAGATTACCGTTAAAGAGAGAAATACGGGGCAAATTTCCCTCGGTGCTGGTTATTCCACCGCCTCAGGTTTTTTCTTCCAGGGTTCCGTCTCGCAAAACAACTTTCTAGGACTGGGGCAAAGCCTTGCGGTCTCTGCCAACTATTCCAAAAAAACCAGCTCTTTTAACATTAACTTCACTGAACCTTACGCGCTAGATACAAAATGGGTATTTGGTTTTGACCTCTTCTCACAAGATGACAACCAAAGTAGAAGTTATCGTTACAAGAAAAAGGGGGGAGACTTAAGAATTGGTTATCCTATCTTTGATTACACTAGACTCTATTTTAGTTACCTCTACGAGGACCTACAACTAAAAGAAATTAGCAATCCAACCATCGATCCTGATGTTGAAAACGGATTATCATCAGGTCTGCAGGTCACACTACTTCGCGATGCCAGGAACAACCTCTTTGAGCCAACAAAAGGTTTATATATTTCTCTCTTAGGAGAATATATGGGTGTTGGGGGAGATAAAAAATGGGGCAAGGGTGAGGGAGATATAAGATTTTATCATCCCATCGTTGGTGATCTTATCTTTAGGGCCA
>SMWT01000024.1 GCA_004356615.1 Deltaproteobacteria bacterium
AGAGCGCGAACTTCTTTTTCGGTGAGACGGAAATTTTCAAAATTCTGTTCAATTGATTTGGCCAAGGACCACCAAGATTCATTCCACATTTCGTCCTTGGGGGACTCTGCATATTTGGCCACAATTTGATCCCATTCAGCTTGGGACTGTTGCTGGCAGAGCACGAACATAGAAGTTCCAAGATACTTTACGGCAGCGGTTCCTTCAAAGGACTTATCTGTATCACTGGCAAATGGAATAGCTGGTACTTCGGGGAGTAGCCCTCCACTTCCTGCTTTAAATTTTTCAACCGCCTCCATCTGACCTTTCTTTTGGATGACTTTTCCGGCCAAACTTTTATCTTCAGGTTTTCCTTTTTGGGTAGGCTCTTCTGTTCCAGCACTGGTTTTTTCTTTCGGTTCATCAAGGTCGGTATCCCAGCCCATATCTCCCCCAGATGAGCTTGGTTTTCGGTCTCCGGAAGTAGGTTTATCCCAGCCGACATCATCGCCAAAACTGTCATCGTCCCAACCGTTATCGGCCAGTCCGCAGGAGATAGAATTTCCGGCCCGATCCGAACACTTTTGAAAGGTGATCCCTAAAAGGGGTAGCGAAAAGAAAAAAATAATAACTAAATAGATTTTGTTTTTGCCCATGATTTCGACCTTATCTTATTATACAGTTTCCATTCGTCGAATAGGGGGAAAACTTGAGGTTTATGGTATGGGAAATTTTAAGATATTGAATTTAGATTCCAGGGATTTAGCGAGATATTTTTAAAATAATTTTTATATAATTTAGGCCCATTTTTAAGCAGATGTTCGCTTAATTCTAGATCCGATTCCTGGAGATTTTTTTCAAAAATTGGCAGGGTATAGGACTCCATAAATTTTACTGAGGAGGGGCCATGGGCCAAATGCCAGGGCTCTGGTAGAACTCCTCCTTTATCTTCCTGATAGGGACAAAAAAAGTCGAAATCTTTTAGGTTTTCCTGAAGCCATTTTCCAAAGGAGGATAAAACTCCTCCAGGGCCAAATTCCTCGGGGGTCAATTTTAATTTATAATCTAGGGGGAGGGAGTTTAAACAATACAGATCAAAGTCAGTGCCCCAGTGATGACGACTCGCGCCAGGTAAGGCGGACCAGGTCAGGATTTTCTTGGCCAAATCAAACCCAACACTTGAACCTCTACCAAGAACTGGTCTTTTCCCCTGGGCCTTTTCATTCCAAATTAGTTTTTGTCTTTGGAAGTCTCTAAACCCACTGGCCACCTGCAAATCAAATCCATTTTCCCAGGCCTTATTTTTTAATCCGACCAGATCATTCTCAACGGGAGGATGGATGAAGATTTCCAGTTTATCGCTCCAAGTCAAATGGGTTCTAGTTCTGCCAGTTAATTGATCAAAATTCATTAAATAACTTCCTTAATCATACAAATTAAATTATACCTTTTCGGGTTACAAGGGAATAATTTACTCCTCTTGCCTGCATTGCAAGGTGAGATACTTTAGTGTTATAAATTAAAGGGTATTTTCTTAAATCCTTACGCAAAAAGGAACACAATCTCCATGAATGAATTACAAAGTGTTGTCATCAGATTTTCCGGGGACTCCGGGGACGGAATGCAGCTTACCGGAACTCAATTTTCTAACACATCTGCGTTAATGGGAAACGATATAGCAACCTTTCCTGATTTTCCAGCAGAGATTAGAGCACCACAAGGAACCATAGCCGGAGTTTCCGGATTCCAAATTCACATTGGTGCTTCTGAAATTAATACTCCAGGAGATGAGGCAGATGTTTTAGTGGCCATGAACCCGGCCGCTTTAAAGGCAAATCTTGACATGCTAAAAAAAGGCGGAACCATTATCGCCAATATTGATGCTTTCACTGAAAACAATTTTAAAAAATGTGGGTATGAGGGAAATCCTCTCGGAGAACAAGAGCTTAAAGGCTACAAGGTTATTGAGGCCAAAATTACCAGCCAAACCCTTGAGGCCCTAAAAGATTTTGATATGGATGCCAAGGCCAAGGCCAGGTGTAAAAACTTTTATGCCCTGGGGATGACCTACTATATGTTTGGTAGAGAACTTGAACCCACGATGAGATGGGTAAAAGATAAGTTTGCCAAAAAACCGATTCTAATTGATGCCAACATTGTGGCCCTAAAGGCAGGAAGAAATTACGCTGATACGATTGAAGAAGCAATTGTTCCCTATAAAATTCCACCGGCCAAAATTGCGCCAGGGACTTATAGACAAATTAATGGGAATACTGGAGTGGCCTGGGGATTTATTCAGGCCGCGGAATCAGCTGGTTTAAACCTATACCTTGGAAGTTATCCTATTACTCCAGCTACAGATATTTTACATGAACTGGCCAAGCAAAAAAACTTCAACGTAACAACCTTTCAAGCAGAAGATGAAATTGCCGGAATATGTTCTTCTATTGGTGCCGCCTTTGGTGGGGCCCTCGCTATAACTACTAGTTCAGGCCCTGGAATTGCTCTTAAGGGTGAGGCCATGGGACTGGCGATGATGTATGAGCTACCGCTTGTTGTGGTAAACGTTCAAAGAGGTGGGCCTTCTACTGGTCTTCCTACTAAAACTGAGCAATCGGATTTATTCCAGGCCTTCTATGGAAGAAATGGGGAATCTCCACTGATCATTGTAGCAGCATCAAAACCTAATGATTGTTTTCTTATGGCCTATGAGGCCGCCAGACTAGCTCTTGAAATGATGACCCCAGTGATACTTCTCTCTGATGGTTATATCGCCAATGGAACAGAGCCTTGGAGATTACCAGACCTTAAAAAAGATTATCCAAAAATTAAAACCAAACTTTTTGATAAGGCCCCTAAAGAAGGTGAAAAATTTCAGGCGTACCAAAGAGATGATCTTTTGGTAAGGCGATGGGCCATTCCAGGAACTCCGGGACTTGAACATCGAATTGGAGGGCTGGAAAAAGAATTGGGAACAGGAAACGTAAGTTATGATCCAAGTAACCATGAAGAAATGTGTCATATCCGAGCTAAAAAAGTTGAAAATGCTACTGAAATAATTCCACTTCAAGAAGTTGAGGGTAAACAAACAGGGGACCTATTAGTAGTCTCCTGGGGTGGAACTTATGGGGCCACCCACATGGCAGTTAAAAAAATGCAGGAAGAGGGAAAAAGTGTCACCCTTATGCATTTGAAATATTTAAATCCTATGCCTAAAAACGTTGAAAAAATCCTAAAGGGATTTAAAAAGGTCCTAATTTGTGAGTTAAATCTAGGTCAAATGAAGGATATTTTAAATGCCAAGTTTAACTTAGGCGCATCGGGATATAATAAAGTTCAAGGTCTTCCCTTTAAAATCTCTGAACTTTATGAGGCCTTTGAAAAAGAATTAAAAAAGAAGTAATTTAGGAGCAATTATGACCGAAATGCCAACTTATAAGAAAAAAGATTTCGTCAGTGACCAGGAAGTTAAATGGTGTCCCGGTTGTGGAGACTACGCAATCCTTTCTTCTGTCCAACTGGCCATGACCAAAATTGGAAAAGAGAAAAAGGATATTGTTTTTGTTTCAGGGATCGGTTGTTCCTCACGTTTTCCCTACTATATGGACACCTATGGAATGCATACGATCCATGGTAGAGCTCCTGGCTTTGCCACAGGCCTAAAGCTTGCTAACCCTAATCTTGAAGTCTGGTTGGTAACGGGTGATGGAGACGGCCTTTCTATTGGTGGAAACCATTTGATTCACATCCTAAGAAGAAACGTAAATGTAAATATTATTTTATTTAATAATGAAATTTATGGGCTTACCAAAGGACAATACTCCCCAACTTCTGAACCAGGGTTGGTAACAAAATCGAGTCCATACGGGTCAATTGATCGTTCTTTTTCTATCGCTTCCCTGGCCATTGGCGCAGGATCCACCTTTTTTGCTAAAACAATTGATACCGATCCCAAGCATATGATGGAAGTGTTCCAAGCAGCATCTGAGCACAATGGTACCTCCATGATTGAAGTTTACCAAAATTGTCTTATCTTCAACGATAAAATTCACGATGCATATACAAATAGAATGAAAAGAGATGATACAACTCTAAGACTAAAGCATGGCGAACCAATGATTTTTGGCAAGGAAAAAAATAAAGGTATTCATTGGGGAGGCGATAAACCAGAAGTGGTAACTATTGGAGAAAATAAAATATCCGAAAGTGATCTTATGGTCCATGATGAAAAGGATATTTTTAAGGCCCATATGTATTCGGCCTTTCATCACCCTGAATTTCCCGTTCCACTTGGGGTTCTTCGAAAAGTTGAACGTCCTGTTTATGAAGAAGGCGTGATTCATCAAATCAACCAAGTGACTGAAAAGAAAGGTAAAGGTGATATCTCCAAGCTTTTAAAATCCGGAGAGACCTGGGAAGTTAAGTGATCTTAAATCCAGACATCGTTATTGAAAGAGGGGTAGATATTCACACCCTCTTTGACCTTCCAGAGATTGAAAATTGCACCCAAATATATGATAACTTCCTTTCTTTTTTAAAAGAAAACCATGTACCCTTTGAACATAATCGAATCTTTGAAAAACCTGTAGGGCCTTGGCCTACCCCTATGTGGCAATTAGTGCTTAAAGGGCCAAATTTTTACTCTGATCTAGGAAAGGCCGCCTCTTGGCTTTCCCTTAATAGAGGCGAGTTTTCAGTGATGATTCATCCTAATACAAGTGATGGACTTCTCGATCACACCGAGCGCACTTTATGGCTCGGAAAATCCTATAAACTTAAACTTGAAATTTTCTCTTAACCAAAGGTGTGCCTTTTTATGGCCCGACCTATAATTCTCACTTTATCTTTTAAAGGAAAGCGTTGGAGATTTGTTTTAATTACACCTTCTGAAAACTTAGTCTTTCGTGAGTAATCAATTTTAACATCTACAAAAACCGGTTTTCCCTCTTTAGAAAGTTCTAAGGCCGACATAATAGATTCATCAATTTCAAAATCATTATTTATCTCCACAAAATGGGCTCCTGTGGCCTCGGCGATTCCCTTAACTTTCATTTCACCTAAGACCGTGCAGGTTTTTCTATTCAGAGGAATTTTTTGAAAGATAGAAATCTGTCCAAGTTCCCCATCGCTAAAGACAAAATAAATAACACCCACGCCTTGGTTGGTAGCAGTGATGGCCTCAAGTCCGGTCATTAAGAGAGCACCATCTCCGACAATCCCTACAACTTGTTTATCCGGATTAGAGAGCTTGGCGGCATTTGTTGCTGGAATGCAATATCCCATACAATTAAAATCACTAGGAGAAATAAATCCTCCAGGCTTATAGATAGGCATAAGCTCCATGGTTAAAAAGGTATGATTGCCATCATCAGCTACAATAAGGGCATCATCATCTAAATGTTCCCTTAAGCTTTTAAAGAAAAAACCTGGCGAGACTATTTTGTCATTTTTCTTTTTAGTCCAAGAGTCAAAATATTCTTTTTTAAGCTTGGCGATTTTATTTTTTATTTCATTATCAGAGGTTTTAAATCCCTTTTCTTTTAATTTAGCGAGAAGTCTTGGCATAATCTCTGAGGCATCTCCTTGCAGGGTAACCCTTGCAGGGTAATTTTTATTGAATACCTCAGGGTCAATATCCACGTGGATTAAATTTTCTGGAATCTCCATGCCATAACTACCAGTTGCCAGTTCACTAAAGCGAACTCCTACTGCCAACAGGCAGTCACAATCTTTAAAGGTCTCTACTGCCGCTGGAGCAGCTGAATTTCCAAACCCCATCCCCACATGAAGAGGGTGATTGGCCGGGAATACACTTAATCCCTGTAGGGTAGTGGCAGTTGGAGAGTTTAGCCCGTCAGCAATTTGGGTACTGCTGGAGCTGCATTCTTTTGCCCCCCAGCCTAAATATAGTCCGGGTTTTTTGCTATTTAATAAAAGCTCCACAGCTTTATCTAGTTCTTCTTCACTGAAATGTTCTGTTTTAATAGGTGGAGTATAATTTTGAATTTCATCAACTTCACCATGTAGGAGTTGTAGCTCACCAGGCATTTCAAATAGGATCGGCCCTGGAACACCAGAGATGGCCAGGTTGTAAGCTTCATACACCATAGGAATAATATCAGCGTGGGTTTTTGGCCTAAAATAACCTTTAACCATGGCCTTGGTTAAAAGCTCCTGGTTCATATCGTGCAATTGGTAGGCGCGTCCGGTGTCTCTTCTTATGCCACCGGTAATAACAAACATAGGAATCCCATCCAGCATCGCCTCAGCAATTCCTGAAGCGGCATGGGTTATTCCAGCTGCGGGAACGAGCACACAAACACCAACCGATTTTCCCGTTCTACTTACTCCATCGGCCATAAAAGAGGCGCCAACTTCATGGGTAGTAAGGATAGGTTTTATCTGTTTTGATTTATTTAGCTCATCATAGATTTCCGTATTGTGAACACCGGGAATGCCAAAGGTGAACTCGGTTCCAACTTGCTCTAGTGCGTGAACTAAAAGTGATCCACCTGATTTTTTCATATATTACTCCTAATTGATTGTGCAGCGGATTGGGCGGTTAAAATACATCCCGCCAAAAAGGTCCCTTCTAATGCCCGTTTGCCATGCATGCCACCACCGCCAAAACCAGCGGCCTCACCAACGGCATATAATCCGGGAACGACTGTTCCATCGCTGCTTAAAACTTTTGATTCAAGGTCAGTTTGCATTCCCCCAAGACTTTTTCTCGAGACTATAAACTCTCTGATGGCAATTAAAGGCATGGCCTTCGGGTCTAAAATCTTTTGAAATTTACAAGTTCTAACCTTATCTCCACGGTAGTTTCTTACCATGGCAATTCGTCTGAGTTGATCATCGTTGTGATAGCTCACTCCGCGGTCTATTTGGTCGTCGTATTTTTTGATCTCACTTTTTAAAAACTCTGGATCTACTTTTTCGCCAAAGTTTTTAGTAGTCATTTTTCCCGCCAGCTCTTCAATAGATCCTGCAATCACAAAATCTTCACAGTTATTAGTAAGATCTTCCACCAGCTCTTTATTGCCAAACAAAATACTTTTTATAAATCCAAAAAAGTTTTTATCCCTAATGGCCTTATTGAATTCACTACCGGAAACAGCAAGCTCTTTTAGGGCAATTTTTTGATTTAGAATTTGCCAGGAATATTTTTTCTCGGTTTGACAGATATTTTTAACCAAATCACTGGTATCAAAGGAGGTCATTAAAGGTCTAGGCCCTATTCGTTTTCCTCTGTGATCCATCCATAGGGCAGATTTTGGAGGAACTAAGCTGATCCCATGGTTTTCCCTAAAAGGCCTGGGGTGGTGAACTCCAGCGGCGTAGTTCCACATTCTCTCCATATGGGTTAGTTTGCCACCAAACTCTTCTACTTTGTCGTGCAAAACTCCATCAGCGAATTCATGGGAGCCATTTAGCATTTTATCTGGAGCAGACCCAAGATATTTGGGCCAATTGCTTTTTATGCGATCAATATTTCCCCCATAACCACCACAGGCCATAACGACAGAGGAACCTCTTGCTTCAAAGTTTTCACCTCTAACACCGATTACCTGGCCGTTTTGAGAGATAAAGTCTTCCACCTTGTGGGAAAAATACACCTGTAAATTTTCTTTTTTATGGTGGCCATAAAGTTTATTAACCAATTGAACAATAAGTTCTTGTCCGGTTCCCCAAATCATATGAAAGCGAGGAACTGAATTACCAGGCCGGTAAATTCCTCTTTCAACCCAGTGTACTACCGGGAAAAATCCCACATTTCTTTTTTTAAGCCAAAAAAAGATATCCCGCTCAGAATTTTCGATTAATTTTCGCGCCCATTTTTTAGGCAGCTCATCACCTTCTCCAAATTCTGCAAAGCTGCACCAATCTGACCAGGCCAGCTCAATGCTGTCTTTAACTCCATTTTTCTTTTGTGTGGGACTATCAACTATAAAGACACCGCCAAATGATTCTTTGGCCAGACCACCAAATCTATCTTCTGTACTGCGATCTAATATGGTTACAGATTTGCCTGCATCAAGGAGTTCTAATGCAGTAGTGATTCCTGCTAGTCCTCCACCTACGATTACAACATCTGATTTATATTTTTCCATTTAAGGCCTCTTGAATTTAAAGACTGCAATATAGGATGTTTTGTAAGCATTTCAAACAGATTTCGATGAAAATTGACTACGCATCAATAGCTGGAAAAAAAGTTGATTGAGTGCATCGAAGAGAACTATCCTAAACATATGAAATATTATCAAAGTTATGAAAAAGTTTACCAAGATTTGCGAAAAAATAACCATTTCAACCCACTCCCCAACATCTCCCTAGTGGATTTTTTTAAGCAGGAGGTCAAATCCCGGCTCCCCTTGAACGACCAGGGACTTTGTGACCTCTTGGAAATAGGGTGTGGGGCCAAATCCCTTTTCCATGATTTAAACGATTCCCAGCTCAAAGTATTAGGTATTGATATCTCAAAAAGCGCTATTTCCTGGGCACAGGAGTTAAACAAAAATGAAGATATAAAATATTTAAATCAAGATGTTTGTGAAATGAACTTTAAGGAAGAGTTTGACCTAGTATTTGATGGCCACCTTCTCCATTGCTTGACTAGTGATGAGGATCGGAAAACATCCTTGGAAAATATTTATAACTCGCTTAGACCAAATGGACTTTTTGTTTTGGAGACTATGACTGCGCACAAAAATATGTCCTTTGAGGAAAAATTACACTTTGAAAATAATATTTTGTACCGCTTGTTCACTAACGTCGGTTACGATCTAAAATTTATTGATGGTGTGCCTTATCTCCCCATTAGAAAAATTAAAACCGCCATGGATGTTGAACAAGAGATCATCCAGGCAGGGTTTCAAATCATTTATCTTTACGTCTTTGGGAATAGAAAGATAATTCCCTACGAGGGAAGAAGCGTTCCTCTTCTATCAGATCCGGATTCTCTGCGACTTATTGCAATCAAAAAATAGACTATAAAAACGCACAGGTATTTACATTTCATTATAAGTTTCTTACGATTTTACTCAAGTACTACTAAATGGACTTAATCTGTAGTAATTAACAAAGGAAGTTAATCGTGAAATATTTAATATTTATTCTTTTATTTTCATCACAAATTTTTGCAACCATCATTCCTGCAGGCTCTGTCACTGGAGGCCCACAAGTTATTGGGGGCATTTATAATAGTGAGAAGGATTAC
>SMWT01000025.1 GCA_004356615.1 Deltaproteobacteria bacterium
GGGAAAACCGGTTAAGAGCTTAAAAGAACTGCATGGGCCAAAAATCGGCTATGTTCCCCAACTCTCCACTTTAAACACCATTTTACCCGTAAGGATCTGGGATTTTATCGGTTTTGGAAAAATCAACAGTTCATCTAAAGAACTTGTAGGAAATGTTTTAGAGCTAGTAGGGCTTGCGGGAAAAGAAGACAAGCAATTTAGCGAGCTCTCTGGGGGAGAAAAAAAACGGGCACAACTTGCCAAGGCCCTAGTGGGCGCTCCCGTGCTTTTAGTATTAGATGAGCCCACCGCAGGACTTGATAGCATGGGACAAGACCAGCTATTAGAGCTTTTGGCAAAGCTTAGGACTGATTTTAATACGGCAGTGGTCATTGTTGATCATAATATCAATCAAATTATAAAACATTGTGATAAAATTCTGTGTCTAAATCGCACCTCCCATTGGCATGAAGAAAAAGACTATTTAACTAAAAGTGTTTTAGAGTCTATTTATCATTGTGAATTTGAACACCTTTTACTCCATGAAAAAGAGAATACAGGTACAGACAAGGCACTTCCTGATCATCATTTTTGTGACAAAGAACATGACGAGGAGGACCATTGAGCCTAGTTCAAGGAATGACCGATTTTTTTCAATATGATTTTCTTTTTTTGGCGCTTATTGGGACCCTGCTTCTCTCCCTTGCCTGTGGCCTCATCTCCCCGCTAATCATTGCTAAAAGATATGCCTTCATGGGAGCAGCTGTAAGCCACTCAACCATCCTGGGACTATCCTTGGCCTTAAGCTTGGTTCCTGATACTGCTAGTGTGAATATTTTCTTAATTACTTTAGGTGTCACCTTAATCATGGTGCTTTTTTTAGCAAGCGCCACTTTTCGCCAACGCCTGCCCAGCGATTCCCTAATTGGAATATTTTTTACCGGTTCCATGGGCCTGGGGGTCATCATCCACAGCTCCTTTGCCGGACAAAAAGGTGATCTGATGGGTTATCTCTTTGGTAATATTTTACTCTTAGACAAAGGGGATTTATTCCTCTCCGGCATCCTGCTACTGCTACTTATACCCATTATTCTATTTCCCTTAAAAAGATGGCTCTATATTATCTATGATGAGGAAGGTGCCATTGTATCGGGGCTTTCAGTTAAATTTTTTCACTATTTGTTTTTTATCCTCTTAACTTTTTTAATCGTAAGCTCCTTAAAAATCGCCGGGGCGGTTTTAGTCAATACCTTGCTTTTAGTACCTGGTGTTTTTGGCCTGAAGTTTGGTAAAAATATTAAACAAGTGATTTTATATTCAGTTAGTTTTTCTCTCATAGGTTCCATGCTTGGACTCTACCTGGCCAATCTTAAAAACTTTCCTTCCGGGGCCACGCTAGCGGTGGTGCAGCTAACCCTACTGCTGTTTTCCCTAGGCCTGCAAAAGATGAGGAGAACATGAAGTTTTTACTTTTGATATTCCCCCTACTGATAATGGCGGAAACCAAAATAAAATGGGAACATGAAAATCCTGGTTGCCCTATCAATTCTGTTTGCTATACCAATATGGGAAAAAAAAGACTCAAATGGCGTGAGGAATTTGAGCACTTTAAAGGTAACCAGGCAAAACTGCTAGAAAAAATAAGACAAGACTTAGGCATCCCTTTTAAAGTTTGGGCCAAATCACTGGATGAAACGGATAAAGACATCATCAGGTGGGACTCTCCCTGTCGCAACCACCATAAACGCGATGACAAAATCTATCTGGCAGAAGTCTTTACCAAAGATTTAAAAGAGCTAAACTCTCCTAAAATAATCAGTGAGCAGGCCTTTATCATAAAAAACAATAAAATTTTAAGCTACCCTATCCCCCGTAAAGAATACCCGATCTATATGGATGGTCCTGATCTCATTTTTTCTCTATTTTATGATGGCGTCTATTTTGATTTAAAAATCTCCCCTGGGGGGGCGCTTGGCTTTCTGGAAAGTCCGGCCAAAAAGCTCGAATTAGAGGATATTGCCTGCCCAAAAGAGCTTACTGAGCATTTTGCCAAATTTAATACCGATGGTTTCTATATAGGGTATTTCTGTCGGGCGATCTATGACACTAAAGGCCGGACCTTCCACCCTCTGCTAATCGGCCTGTCCTGCCCATAATATTTATTTAGCCGGTTAAAACCTTTTTTATTTCCTCCGATAAGTCCCCATGGGCCTTAAACTTCTAATATTACTTACACTTATTTCTTGTTCCTCTCGAAATTATCGAAGGCCGGAATCTTTTCGCCAAACCATGGGCAGAACCGATGCCACCCATATAGATCGAAACCTAGTTCCCAGATCCGTGGCCCGCTCCATGAATTATCGGGCCATGTCTAGAAAACCAGCTTCAGTAGGCGATATTAAAAAGATGGTGAATTATTCCAATCAAACCTTGTATTTTCTCACCTTGGCCTCTCAGTTCCGTCAAATGAGGGCCTTTACTCACAATCCAGTTCCTGAGGTAAAACATTGCCCCAAATTCCATACAGTATTTTTAAATTTAAAAGAGAGCACTCCCTTAGACGCCAAAGTTGGAGGTCTGAAAATTAAGATAAGTGACCTTAAAGACTTAAAAAATGAGACCTATCTGGCCAACCATCCAGAGGTTTATCTTCCTTTATCTGATGACGATCTAAAACCGAGTGTGGCCGATGAAATAAGGAAACAGGGAATTGAAAAGGCCACGGAACTCGTTAGAAAGGCGATGTTTATTCATGAAAAGAAAATGTTATCGGAGCTTTTAGAGTTATGTGACCGGGGCATTAGTGACAATTATTTTGCCTATAGAAACTTGATTACCTATACGCTAAACTTTGATAGAAAATTCGATCCATCGAAAAAAAACATGGAAATACTTTTAAAAACCACACTTTTTTATAATATGCTGTTGATTAAATCTTTAAACGCCCAATCAATTGCTCCCGGCCGACACCCAGCTTCCATTCAAAAGGAAAACCATTTAAATGAACATGTCTTATACCGACTAAAAGTGGATTGGGCCGATGACTACTTTAAAGAAATCTCTCCTTAGCTTACTTTTATTTTCCACCACTAGCTTGGCCTCGGGAACCTATGAAGGTGGAAGGTGTCCAGATAGTGTCTTTTTAAAACCCGAAAAAAAATGGAAGGTGGCAACTTTTGCAGGAGGATGTTTTTGGTGCACCCAACAGGCCTTTGACAAAATCCAGGGAGTTCACCACACTTGGGTTGGTTTTTCTGGAGGACATGCTAAAAATCCCACCTACCAACAAGTAACCGCCGGAAAGACTGGACATCTTGAGGTGGTTCGAGTGTTTTACACCACCACTTATGAAAAGATCTTAGATGTTTTTTGGAAAAACATTAATCCCATGGATGATGGCGGACAATTTGTTGATCGAGGAGAAAGCTATAAGAGCGCTATTTTTTATCACCATGAAACTCAAAAAAATAAGGCAATAGAATCTTTAGAAAAGATTAAAAGACTTCCCCAGTTTAGTGGCAAGATAATGGTAACCAAGATATTGCCCGTCAAGGAATTCTACCAGGCCGAGAACTATCATCAAAAATATTATAAATGCTCTCCATTCAAATATAAATATTATAAATCCGGGTCAGGAAGATCCGAGTTCTTTAAAAAGTACTGGCAAAAAAATTAATTATTTAAAAATATATAACCGATTTCTAGAAGATAATAATGCCATCCTGCCTTCATCTGATGATATGTCGCCAAAAACTGCAGAGTAGGCATGCCCCAAATATCTTTTATCTAAAATCTTAAGGCTTTTCTTATCTAACAAAAATAAGTCACCTTCCATGGTTGAGGCGGCGATTTTTCCATTAAATAAAACAACAGATGAGACATTGCGAGAAGAAAGTTTCACTCTACTAACGATATTTAAGACCTTATCTAAGATGATTACTTCTCCGGAGGTAGTCCCAAAGATGAATTTGTTATCAGTATAAATCGGAGGTCTGGTAGGTGTTACATCAACCTGTCTTATGATTTCTCCCGTTTTGGGATTTAAAACAGTGAAAGGGCCTGCTAGCGAGCCGCTATATAGAAGGTCATCAATCATGATAGGAGATACATCCACATCCAAAAATTTGGTTCCAGTGGATAGCTTTTGCTCCCAGAGCATAAGTCCGTCTTCAATTTTAAAAGCGGCAATATGGCCATCGGCAAAACCGACAAAGGCCAGGTTATCTACTATTAGCGGTGTGGAGACCCTTTGCAGAGTACTTAAAAAGGGCACGGATCTTCGATAGGCCCAGAGCACCTTCCCCGTAAAAGCATCTAAGCAAAAGATTTTGTGATTTCTCAAATGAAAAAAGATTTTATCTTTATGGACCACTCCCTTCCCATCAACTGAGCTACCCAGGTCGATTATAAATTTTGATTCACCGGTGAGGTAATGGCGGGAATAAACCCGTCCGGTATTGGTGCCATAGATAATATGATCTTTATAAAAAACCGGTGTGCCATTATATAAATTGGGATCGCCGTCTTTTTTTCGCCAAACGGTTCTTCCCGTTTGCAGTTCATAGGCCATCATATGACCGTCGTTATGGCCCACAAAAACAAGTCCTTCTTTAATCAAGGGTGAGTTTAAAGCGATGTTTAAGTTTCCACTTTGATAGTTGGTATCTTGATTTTTGGCCCAGGCAATTTTCAGCCCTCTAGAGGTTCTTTCCGGTTTTTTAAAATGACTGCATGAGGCCAGGAGCGCCAAGGCCAATAGTATTTTCATCAAAGTTCCATTTTTATAGTTTAGACATGTAAAGTCTTGCTAGTTTCTTATAGTTTTCTTCATCAAAGTTATTAAGTACAAGAAGAAATTTCTCTTTCGCCTTTTCTTTATTCCCTTGCTTTAGATAAAAACGGCCAAGGTCCAATTGATTTTTTCCTTCCAGAATTTTCTCACCAGAGCTTAAAAGTCCCTCTAAAATAGCTATCGCCTTATCGAGCTCTCCTAGGTCTTCATAAATTGAGGACAGTCTTACATCAATCAAAAAATTAGTATATTCATTTTTTCCTGCAAATTTTTGATCGGCAAGTTCTAAAAGATCTTTTGCTGCGGCAAAATTATTTAATTTAACCAATTGATCTGTTGCAGTAATTAGCAGCGGAAGATTCCCACGAAAATACTCGGTTTCTTCCATCAAGGCCTTAAAATTTGTAACAAATTCCGCCCCCTTTAGTTCGTTATCTTTTAAAGCTGACATATTTGCTTTGGTAAAATTATATATCTTTTCCCCAAAGGCCTCTTCCTTCTCACCTTTTAAATGGAGGTACCCTCCAATGCCAATGGGGATTAAAAGCAGAACTACAATTAAGCTAATGGCCGGAACCTTGTACTTAACAAATAGAGCGCCTGATTCAATTGTACTTGCTGACGAGTTTTTTTTATCGTTCATTTTGCTTCCTTTTTTATATTAAAAAAACCAGTTGAGTTTAAGTCTCACACCATAAGTTGTCAAAAATAGGCTCTAAAGTTATGATTAAGGTATATCTAATGACTATAGGCATCAAGGAAGGATCTATGTATTTTAAAAAAATTATTCCCTTTTTAATTATTTTGACTCTCCCTATCCAAATAATGGCCCGGAGTTACGTTGGCCATTTGGGGGCCGGGGTAACCACCCAGTTGGAAAATCAAATCCCCTCCCTCTCTATCAAAAATTACATCTCAGACTCGTGGGCCTGGGGTTTGAATGGTAATTTTAATACCGATGATAAAATTGGTGGTTGGGGAATTGGCGCAAAGGTTTACAAAAACTTTTTCGCGGAACCAAATTTATTTTTCTATGCGGCATTTATGTTTGGCATCTTAAATTCAAAAAAATATAAGGACGTTGGCGGTAACACCACAGGAATTCAAGCAGACTTAACCATAGGCTCTGAGTTTTTTATTCCAGGGATTGAGAGTCTAGGACTAAGTTTTGAGACCGGGCTCTCGATTAATACCCTAAATGAATTTACCTTTAAAACGACAGGACACTCTTTTGTCACTGCCGCGATACATTTTTATTTGTAGATGAAAATTAAAATAGGCCTTTTCCTATTTTTGTTAATACTTTCCGGGTTCTCCATGGCCCAGGATCAATCCTTTCATGATGAAATCTCAGATTTTGAGTTAGGTGGTGATATCTTTTCAGATTTCAATGAGGAGATTGAGGCCACCCGAATTCTGCGGGATGAAAGGTTTTTTCGCTACTCTAGATTTTTTAGTTTTGAAATATCACTGGGCTTCACTGCCTTTGATGGAAATCGCGGCTCGGCCTATGATAATCAAAATCCAACTTTTGGGGCCGCAGTCCATTACTTTATGGAATCAAACTTAACCATGGGTTTAGGTGTCGCTTTTTCCAAACATGCCATGCTTATCGAGGAGCCTACGAGAGGTTATCCACAAGAAGATGGGGTGGGACTTGTCGAGGTGGATTTGTTTCGTGTTTTCTACACTATCCGCTATTACATCGATACCACAAACCTGGGAACCGCCATTACCTTTTCCAACCCTTACTTGGTGGGCCGGGCCGAATACTGGAATGAGACCAATAAATTTAAGGATCAACCCAATATTGAAGATCAAAAAGGCGGGGGACTTGGTTTTTCCTTTGGTCTCGGTCTTGAGTTTCCCATCGAGTTTAAAGAATATTATTTAGGGATTGAATTCTTGGCCCATAGCTTAAACTTGCCTGACGAATACACCCAAAAGTTGGATCCTCTTTATTCCAATCTAACTGGTTTTGGTTACAGCTTAATGTTTTCCTTTACTCAATCCTGGTGACAGGTCTGCACCTGATCTAAAGACTAAATGAATCGGCGTATTTACGTAGCCAAATTCCATCCTAAGAGAATTTTGCAAATACCTTCTATAGTTATCAGGAATCCCTTTTGATTTATTGGTAAAAAGCAAAAAGGTGGGTGGTGAGTTTTTCACCATGGAGGCGTATTTAAGCTTTAGCCTTTTTCCGTGGGCCCCTTTAGGACTGACAGGATTTTTTTCAACCAGAGAAAAGATAAAACGGTTTAATTCTCCGGTAGGTATGACTCTATTGCGAATGAGGATGGTTTTTTTAATTACATCTTTTAGCTTTTTTACATTTTTTGCCGATTTTGCGGAGATGGGAATTAATTCACAAAATTCCAACCACGGAATTGAAAATCTTAGCCGTTCGGACCATTCTTTTTTGGCCTTTTCATCATTCATGGTTTCTTTCATCAGATCAATTTTATTTAAGCAAATGATTACAGATTTCCCTTTATCAAGGGCGATACCTAAAAGCCTTCTATCTTGATGAGAAATGCCTTTAGTTGCATCGACCATAAAAAGCACTATATCTGAGTCATTAATACATTTTAAGCTGCGAACGACGGATTGGGATTCAATAAACCCCTCGATATTACTTTGTCTTCTAATACCGGCAGTATCCACTAAATGAATGGTGCGCCAAAAGCTTCCTTGTTTTTCGGTTTCGACAATTTCTGGCGCGGTTTCGTCTTCAGTTTCTTCAATCGTGATTTTGGCGGAAGAGTAGGCCTCTTCAATATCTTTAAATACTTCGGGATTGTTTTTTCTGAAAAAGTTGTACTGTTTTAAAATATGACCTCTAGAGGCACTAATTCGTTCTTGATTTAAACTTTCAATCTTGCGTCCAAAGTATAGATCAAAATATCCATCAATAGGGTCCACAGTAGTTCCCGGGATATCTGAAACCAAGGCCCTTTCGGCGCCTACGAGGAGATTTAAAAGAGTTGATTTCCCAGCATTAGGAGCACCAATTAAGGCCATCCTTGCTACCACATCTTCCCTTGGCGTGGTCCCTTTTTGCAGGGCGGGAGCAGAGTCACTACTAGTGCTTTCTATTTTTTCTTTTAACTTATCTCGAAGCCCTTCCAGTCCCCGGCCATGCTCAGCGGAAACTAAAAGCATATTCTCTTTATCTATTCCCAGGGAATAAAACTCCCCCTCCAGGCCATCTTGCTTGGGGCCATCAAATTTATTAATTAAAATCCAAAATTCTTTTTTTCTCTCACGAATAAACTGAGCAATTTCCCGATCAAGGGGTAAAAGTCCTTCACGAACATCCACCACTAGTAAAACCAAATCTGATTCTTTAATTGCCTGATCAGCATGGGCCTTCATCAAATTAAAAAAGGTATCCTGATTTCTTTGAATCTCCGTCTCTTTAATCTCCTGGGTGTAAAATCCCCCGGTGTCAACTAAGATAAAATCGTCTTCCAATCCCTCAATGGAAGTAATTCCGTAATGACGATCTCTCGTCACACCAGGCTCATCAAAGGTGATGGCCTTATGAGAATTTCTCATCAAGCGATTAAATATAGTGCTTTTTCCAACATTAGGTCTTCCAATAAAGGAGACAACAAACGATCTGCCCATTATGCTCTCCATACTCGATTGGAATTGACCGCCCTTGGAAGTCCGATCTCTTCTAAAATAAAGTTGTTTTTAAACCAGTTAGGAGAAACTTTAACGTGGAGGTTTAAATGGATTTGTCCACCCACCATGGCCTCAATTTTCCTTCTCGCTTCGTAACCGATTTTTTTAATCATGGATCCTTTAGAGCCGATTACAATGGCCCGCTGGCTTGGCCTGTTTACTAAAATAGAGGCAGAAATATGGCTTACAATTTTGCTGGGCCTTTCTTTTAAGTCTTTATATTCATCAATAATTACTGCCACTTCAAATGGCAGCTCATCCTTTAAATATTTAAAGGCCTGTTCTCTAATATACTCAGTAACGAAAAATCTTTCATTTTTATTGCTGGTCTCTCCGTCTGGGTAGTGATGCGGTCCTTCCGGGGCACGATCAACCAAGGCACCGGTAAGTTCGTGAATATTATTACCGGTCTCGGTAGATATAAGGAAATATCTCTCTGCTGAGGGAAAAACTTCTATTACTTTATCTAAAACCAGTTGTAGTGGAAGTTCACCAGCATTTTTAATTAAATCAGATTTGGTAAAGATCACCCATACCGGCCCAATTTCATCGATTATATTTTTTCTAAGTGCCTCAATCTGGGCAGTAATAGGTTTTGTCAGGTCGATTAAAAGCAAGTTAAGATCTGCATATTTTGCTCCCTCTCTGGCCTGTTGATTAAGCCTTTTATTAAATTCCTTGTTAGAATTGTGCAGGCCTGGGGTATCGACTAAAATAATTTCAGTTCTATCTACAGTAAAAACACAGTGAAATCTATTTCTTGTGGTTTGTGCCTTTTTAGTTACGATGGTTAGATCAAAACCTAAAAGGTAGTTAATAAGAGAACTCTTCCCTACATTTGGGGCACCAAGTACTGAGACCATAATGGATCTGTTCAGTGGGTGTTGATGAGTGATTAACATAATTTAGACTCCCATGATTTCTCTTTTAAAACCTTTTCCGCCAGTTTGTGTTCCCCTTCCTTTTTGGATTTGGAAACGATCTGTCCCAGTAAGATTCCTTTTAGAAATATTTCTACTTTAAATAATTCATTTTCTTCTTTGTGTGCTGTATAAACTGGAAATTCTTTAAATAACTGCATGGTTAACTCTTGCAGCTGACTTTTAGAATCAAACTCATAGAGTTTATTTACATCAATAAACTCTTCTCCCGTCTCTTTTTGGTAATAACTCATGAGACTAGCGAAGGCCTTTTGGGCGTATTTAAAATCACTATCGAGAAAGATGGCCCCAATAAGTGCTTCAAAGGCATCGGCCAGGATGCCATCCTTTTGATCTCCTCCGGAGTTAATTTCACCCTTTCCAAGGATCAGGCACGGGCCTAAGTTTATAAATCGCGCGAGACCGGCAAGGGAAGACTTGTTAACGAGTGCTCCGCGAAGCTTTGAAAGATCTCCTTCAGAGAGTTCAGGGTATTTTCGCCAGATGATGGAGGTAACAAGCGTATCTAAAACGGCATCTCCTAGAAATTCCAATTTTTCGTTGGATTTTAAAGAGAGTTCGCTAAATTCATGGACTGCTGAAGTATGAGTCAGGGCATTTAAAAATAGTTGGGGATCATTAAACTGATAGTCAAAAGATTTAATAAGCGTATCTGAATGAGTTTCCTCCAATATATATCGCAAGATATCATCAATTGATGACAGCGATAGTTCTGGCACGTAAATGGGGCCTTTGGAGGTCGTCTCTTTCATAAAATACACTTATATTTAAATTTTCAAACACGGTGAATTTAACATCACATAGAGTCAATTTCAAGAACTTGAGAAATCTTTTCCTCTGGCCTAAGATATAGGCTTAAATTACTGAAAATTAAAGGGAACTATGGAAATCGACCTTATGGATGAACCAGGGTTTAGGGGCCACCAGCTAGGATTTTTAGATGGCCTTAAGGGACTAGGCAGAAGCTTCAACACCATTAAGAACTACCGAACCGACCTGGAGTGCTTCAATCGATTTATAGGATCCTTTAGAGATACGGTGGGAATTAGGGATTTTGATATCCCTTTAATCGAGGAGTATGGGGCCTTTTTAAACAATAAATATGCCTCTGATAATTCAAGGAGAAGACGGGTACAAACGCTTAGGATGTTTTGTGACTACCTGACCGAGAAAGGAATACTCTCCAACAATCCTGTTAGAAAACTTAGGCCAAGCCCAAAATTCCAAGACATCCCAAGACCTGCGCCTTTAATGGATGTTAAGACCTTGTGGATGCATTTGATTAAAGAAGTTAAGGCCACTAAAGCTTTGCAGCAGCTTATGTTTAAGAGAAATCAAATAATCTTCCTGCTGATCTTTGGTGGAGGACTTAAGGTTTCTGATTTAGAAAATTTAAAAATAAATGATATTATCTTAGAAGATGAACCCAGGGTTATCATCACACCGCCAAAACGGGACCCCTACTCAGTTCCCTTGCCGGCAATCTTTCGTGTGGTTTTTAATTCTTACCTGGAAAGTTTAAATGCTCTTGGTTGGGGACAAAACTACCTACTTTTTAATGCCAACCCTTATAAGATTTTATCGGGCGGTATATCCCCGAGGGGACTAGAAAAGGTTTTTGAAGAGGTGAGAAATAAGCTATTAATAGGACTTACCCCAAAATCTCTTCGTCAGGCCGCAATTTTTAAATGGCTCCACGCTGGAGATTCTGATGGTTTGATCAAAGAGTGGATGGGAGTGGCGCCATCCTATAGCCTTAAAGGCTATAAGGATTTTATGGATAAACACTATTACAACGAAGAATTTTTGGTGGACTTATTTCAACAGCAATCCTGATGCTTAAATTTTTAATCCCTCTTTTATCCTTCTACCTCTTTTTAGTAGTTGTGGTCTTTTTAATTCAAGATAAGCTTTTATTTTTTCCTGATAATACTCCTTTGAAAAACTGTCCTATGACCAACGGTTTTTCCGCCAAGATCGAGTCCATAGATTATAAAAATCATAGATTAAACTTTTATATTAGAGAAAATGCAAATGCCAATGCCTGGCTTTTGCACTTTCATGGTAACGCCGGCAGGGCCTGCGATCGGGATTTCGTTTTTGGAGAACTCTACAAGCTACCTTTAAATTTAGTCATCATGGAATATCCGGGGTATTCCGGTGATAAAACCAAGAAGTCACAAAAGACCTTTTTGGAAAACGCTTCTACCGCCATGGATTATTTTAAGGAACAAAAAGATTTACCTTTCTTCCTTTTTGGAGAATCCCTTGGCACGGGGATCGTCACTTATTTGGCCACCAAATATGATGTTGAGGGGTTAATACTTCAATCCCCCTACCCCTCGTTGGGAGAAGTGGGAGAAAAGGCCTATCCCTTTTTGCCGGTAAGTCTGCTTCTTAGAAACAACTTCCCGGCCAAGAAGTGGGCCCCCGATGTAAGGACAAAAATTTTACTTCTTCATGGGGAAGAAGATAATATTATTCCCCTCTCCTTAGGAAGAAAACAGGCCGAAAATTTCCCCGTGGGATATGACTTTCAATCCTTTAAAGGCAGAGGTCACAACGACCTCACCCCTAATAATGATGATCTTTGGGATAAAGTAAGATCGTTTATTAAACAAGATTAGTTGATATTTTCCTTTATGGTATAATAGCACCATGGAAATTCCAGATGGCACGATTAAGCTTATTGCAGATGAAATAAGTACTGCAGTAATTGATTGCACTACAGAGGATGGTTTGGATTTTGATAAACTAAATCATAAAATAGATGCTATTTGGGAAGAGGCCCGTGAAGAGGGCCTTAATGAAAGTCATTTTCTCTATATTTTGGAATATGCAATTCCTGAAAACATATCGATGATTAATTTTTATAGCAGCATGAATAAAGCGGCCTAAAGATCTTTGAAAAACACATCATCCACACTATTAAATTCCACTGGGCCAATAAAACCGGGATCTGGAGTAAAATTGTCTTCAAGTAAGAGAGCATTGGTGTCTTCAAGAGTTACACCAAAATCTATGGGACAGTTATCATAACTGTATTGACTGACAAGTCCCTTCTCAATATCTAAACAGGCCTTGGCCTCTGGCGCTTCATCTTCTATCCCACCGAGGGATTCGGCCTTGATATCAAGTCTGGCAAAGCGAGGGATTAACATTCCCATCTCTACGGAATAGGTCATTTCAAAATTTTCGGGATCAACATTTTTATTTAAAATGGAGGCCCTACCCATTTGTCCATCATAATAAATCCTAACAAGAGGATCCCTTCCTACTAGATACCTTAGTGTTTCTACGGAGAGGGTATGCCCTACCTTGTCATAGGTAAGTCTTCGCCGAGTACTCGAAGAGTACTGCCCAAAGGAAAAGATATCTGGGGTTACCTTTAAATAGAGAATGTCTCCATCTAAACTGATCTTTTGATCAAAGCCCCCTACCTCGACATTTTCAATAATGGCCGTGCTCCCTAGATTGAGGTCGCCAATTAATACTTCACAGTTGGCCAAAATATTTGGGTTATCCACCAGAGGGTAATTACCCGCTACAAATTTTCCCTCATTCACGGGAATGATTTCTTTCAAGGCACAAAGCCTGTCCAGGTTAAATTTCAAGGTGTTTCCCTTTAGAAGTTCTGCCAGAAAATCGGCCATGGTTTTACTGCCAAAGTAGGTATACTTATCCCATGAATAGCCA
>SMWT01000026.1 GCA_004356615.1 Deltaproteobacteria bacterium
AATGTTTTTTGGAGAAGTAATCGACTCCTGTAAAGAATACACTGATGTAAATACACGTGAGATGTTTTACATGGCCCCACTATGTTTTCTCGTGATCTTTCTCGGAATTTATCCAGTTCCAATACTAGATGTGATGAAGGCTTCAGTTGGAAAATTAGTAATAGATCTGGCCAAGTTCGCGCCCTAAAAAGGATTAGGTTATGAATATTAATTACCTGGCCAATTTAAGTTTATACATACCTGAACTTTTGGCCATCTTCACCATGGTAGGTCTTTTATTGATTGAGGCCACTTATTCGGAAGAGGAAAAAGGAAGAAAGCTCTTTTTTGGAGCAACCTACGCGGGCCTTGTACTGGCCATTTTTATGTTGATTAAAAATTTAAGCGTGGCCCCAACTGCGATTTTTACCAACGCGGTTATAATCGATCCCTTTTCCACTGTGGTTAAGATTTTAATGGTGGTCGGTACCTTTTTTACCATCTATCTAAGCAGACAGTCTAAAGACATCTATCCCCACATGAAATCAGAGTTTGCCATTTTGGCCATTGGGGTCCTAATTGGGGGAATGCTCTTGGCCTCTGCCAATAATATGCTGACATCATATTTAGGTATTGAGACCCTTTCCATCCTCTCCTACATTATGGCCACATTAAAGAAAAATGATGACCGGAGTTCTGAGGCGGGAGTTAAATATGTTCTTTATGGAGGAGTTGCCTCCGGTGCCATGGTTTTTGGCATAAGTCATATCTTTGGAGTTTTTGGCACTATCCAGTTTGTGGAGATCTATCCCATGATAAAAGGTCTCACCAATATGCAAATGGCGGTTTTAATACCTGCCTTTATCTTTTTCTTTGTGGGACTTGGTTATAAAATTGCAGTAGTACCCTTTCATATGTGGGCACCTGATGTTTATGAGGGAGCACCGATTCCCGTAACTACTTTTTTTGCCTTAATTCCTAAAATGGCAGGACTAGCAATTCTTCTTCGAGTCACCATGATCTTTTTTGGTGATCAAAATACCGTAATGCATGTTTCCTGGGTTGGGGTTTTACAAGTTGTGGCCGCCCTGACCATGATTGTGGGAAATGTTACCGCCATTGCTCAAAAATCAGTGAAGCGAATGCTTGCTTACTCTTCCATCGGCCATGCTGGCTTTATGCTTTTAGGGGTTGTGGTAGTTGATGATGTGGGTGTCTCGGCCGTGCTCTTTTATATGGTGACCTATCTTTTCATGACCTTGGTGGCCTTTTTCATCACCTCATTTGTTGCCGATAAATACGGTAATGATCACTTTGAACGGTTTTCAGGTCTTGGTTTCCGCTATCCCCTGATGGGAGTTGTTATGGCGGCCGTTATGTTCTCCCTCACGGGGCTGCCGCCCTTTGCGGGATTTATCGCTAAATTTAATATTTTCTATGCGGCCATCAATCAAAAGCTTTATACCTTGGTATTAATTGGGGGACTTACCTCCGTTATATCCTTCTACTTTTATGTAAAACTGATAAGATTTATGTTTTTCGCTCCAGCAGAATCGGAGGAAACCATTGGTGGGTTTGGTTACCTCAACCAAGGTATAATCACCGCCTTGGCGCTACCAGTGCTATTTTTAGGTATCTTTTGGTCCGGGCTGATTACTAAAATCTTTCACGCTAAGCTCTTTTTCGTTCATTAAGGGAAGGTCTTTTGGCCTTCCTCCGGTTTTTTTGACTCTCTATTTAGGTTATAATTTTCCTAGGTGAAGAAAAAAATCAGAATCAAATTTCCCGACGGTCGTCTCGAAGGCCCCATGACGCTAGATCTACTTGAGTCCCATCTAGCAGGGATTGAAGTTCCCGCCGGAGTTCTTGCTCAATTTTTCCCGGCAGGAGACTGGCTAGATCTTGATCACCTACTAAATGAACTAAGACCTGCTCCGGCAGAGAAACCCCAGGAGGAGTTTAAACACCAGGAATTTGAATACACTATCGGTACCTCTGAAACTCCACGACCACCCGTCGAACCAGAACAAAAGGAGGAACCTCAAGTAGAGGCCACAAAAGTGATTGATTTGAGATCTTTTTTAGAAGATGAGATTGATGTCACAAAAGAAATAATTTTGCCAGGATATGAAAAGGAAGAAATAGCAGAGGAAGAGGCCGAACCGGTAGAGGTTTTTGAAAAAGTAGACCTGGAAATGGCCACGGGGCAGTTTAATGTAGCTGAAATTTTAAAAGATATTGATGGCGAGGCGGATCGCTCTCTGCTGAATATGGAAAGAGAGTTAGAGGCGCAGGAAAAGGAAGATGAAGAAGAAGTTGAAATAGTTGAAGAAAAACCCGTTGAAGAAAAAAAGAAAGTGAAGGCCCCAGCAAAAAAAATCACTAAAAAAATAATTATCCGGGCAGTGGCAGCTTCGTTTATTGCTATTTATTTTTTACTGGAGCTTTTAGAACCAGGCCCTTCCACCCCGGAGGGGATAAAAGTTGTTCCCTTAAAAATTCGCTTTCCGGTAACTTTTGAATTTAGCGATGAAAAGAAAAGCAAGAAGGCGCTTGAGAAGGGCCTCAAGCTCTATCAAAAGTCCAACTACATGGAGCGACTGGCCGCTGCCAAGCAATTTCTGCTCTCTTTGCAGCACCATTTTCAAAATAATCCGGCCCTGGGTAATCTTATTCTCACTTATTCCGAGCTGCTCCTTAATTCCAAAAATCCTCGCAAAGAAGGACAAACGCTATTTAGACTGATTTTAATCGCTAAGAGTAAGGGCCTAACGGATATCAATGTGGTGATGGGAACGGCACTTTTTTATTTTTATAACAAAAAATATTTTACCGCCTTAAATGTAGTGGAAAATTATCTTCGAGTAGGCAAACCTTCCTTAAAGCTGCTCTCAATTTATTTGGAGATCTTAGTTAAAACCGGAGAGTTGACCAAGGCCAAAAAAGTTTATGACAAGATTAAAGGCATTGAATATAGGCCCATTGAATCCTACAGCTCCATTGCAAGATTTCTCGACAGTGACGAGCAATTTACCCTGGGAAAAAAAGAAGTAGTTAAGGGGCTTAATAATTTTAAAAACTCCGTCCCTCTATATCTTGAATATTGCCGCTACCTCATAAGAGATTCCCAGTTTAAAGAACTTGAGAAGATACTTTTGCGGATAAATAATCTTGAGGCGGAGCAATCACCATTTTATTATTCCAAATATCTGGAATACCTCGGAACCCTGGCAGCGGTTAAAAAAGAGGATGAAAAGGCAGTTAAATATTTTAGAATGGCGCTTAAACTTCACGACTCGGATGAGCTTAGATCAAAACTCGCGGCCTTAAATATGGGAGGAGATTCAGCAGTTGGAAGTCTGGTCATCGAAAGTAAAATAAAACAAAATATGAAGCTGGCGCGCGAAGCGATGAAAAGAAAAAATTGGGTAGATGCCTTCAACTATGCCATTGAGGCATCTGATCTCAACGAAAAATATATTCCCGCACAAATACTCTTGGCCGAAGTTCAGGTGAACCGGGGATTTTACCAGGCCGCTCTTGATACGCTTGTAAAACTGAGAAGAGAATATCCCACCAATATGACGGTGAACCGCGCTCTCATTATGGCCAATATCAACTCGTATAGGTTAGATGCTGCCAGGAAAGAAATTGTCGCTTTGGCAAATACTCCTATGGCCAAAACACCAGAGTACTATTCACTTCTAGCGAGGTATTATTTGGCCTCCGATAATATCGTATTAGCGCTTAAAAATTTGGTTCAGGCGCTAAATTTAGATCCCCTAAATGACGAGAACTTCTTCTTACTTGGCAGTCAGTATTTAAAATATAGAAAGTATCAAAGGGCCCAGGAATTTCTTGCTCGGGCCATCGATTTAGATCCTAGAAATACTGAGTATCGGGCCTTGTGGGCAAAAATTTTGTATGAACTCGATAGCGCAGAGACCGCCATTGGCTACCTTCGAGATGTGCTGGAACTTGATAAAGACAACCCTAAAGTTCTCGGGGATATCGCCATCTACTACTATAAATCGGGACAGCAGCAAAACTTTGAAGAGATCAAAGAAAAAATTGAAAGATCTCCCCGAAAAGATGAAGGCCTCTATCAATTTTTAGTTGATGCGGCCAAGTTAGAAGATCGAGTGGATGATGTCATTAAGTACACCATTGAACTCATAAAACTCAATCCAGGTGACTTAAAAGCAAGGATGACCCTAGGAGAATACCTTTTAAAAATGAGAAAATGGAAAGATGCCGCCAGGGTCTTTGAAGAGGTAAAAAGCTCACTAGGCTCATTTCCCAGAGTGAACTACTACTTGAGCAAGGTCTACACCATACTAAAACAACCGGAAAAGGCAGAAGAGGCGGCCAAACTAGAAATAAAAGAGAATCCCAATCGTGCCTATGGTTACTTCGCCCTAGGAGAGGTCTACAAAAATAAAAAAGATTGGTCCAATGCAGTTCGGCAGTTTGAAAAGGCCATCTCCCTAGACCCCTCATTTACCGAGGCCTTGATGGGGCTGGGCTGGATAAAACAACGGCAAAATTATTTCACCGAGGCGCAAGAGCTCTATGCCCGGGCGTTAAAGGAAGACTCCTCCCTTGCACCCCTACACCGGGAAATGGGCTTTTTATATAAGTCTATGGGCCAAAGTGGGCTTGCCATTGAGTCTTTTGAGACTTATTTAAAGTTAGATCCCACAGCAAAAGATGCTCCGAGGATGAAACAATGGATTAAGCAACTGAGGTTATAGATGCACGATATAAAATTTTTTGAGGCCAACACAGAGGCAGTTAAAGAAAATTTAAAAAAGAGAAACTTTGACACCTCCCTGGTAGATAAGGCCCTTGAGCTAAATGCCAAAAGGAAAGAACTCACCAAGCTGGTAGAGGACAACCGGGCAGAGATTAAAAATATCTCCAAAGAAATCGGCATGCTTAAAAAAGAAGGCAAAGATGCCAGTGAGGTCATGAGCACAGTCGCAAACATTAAGGCATCCATTGAAGGGGAAAACGTCGAGCTTGAGGGGATCGTAAAAAAACTCGACTATACCCTATCGATAATCCCCAATCTATTATCCTCAGAAGTTCCCACCGGCACTTCTGAAGAGGACAATACTCTCTGCAAAGAATGGGGGACACCTAAAGAATTTTCGTTCCAACCAAAAGACCACGTGGCCCTAGGTGAGAACTTAGACATGCTTGATTTTGAAAGAGGGGCCAAGATAACCGGGGCGCGTTTTGTGGTCTATAAAAAATCGCTAGCACGGCTAGAGCGGGCGCTCATTAATTATATGCTCGATGAGCACGCTAAATTTGGTTATGAAGAAATCATTCCACCTTTTATTGTAAACGCGCAGTCTCTCTATGGAACTGGTCAGCTCCCTAAGTTTGAGGAAGATCTTTTTAAGCTAAATCATGAAGACAAAGACTGGTACCTCATTCCCACTGCCGAAGTTCCCCTTACCAACTTAAAAAGAGATGAGCTCTTTTCCGGGGATGAACTTCCTATAAAATACTGTGCTTATTCACCTTGTTTTAGATCTGAGGCCGGCTCCTACGGAAAAGATACCCGGGGACTCATTAGACTGCACCAATTCAACAAAGTGGAGCTAGTTGAAATTGTCGCCCCAGAGGATTCTGAAAAGGCCCATGAAGAGATGATCCACCGAGCTTGCTCAATTCTAGAAGCGCTAAAGCTTCCCTATAAGAGTATACTTCTTTGTAGCGGGGATATCGGTTTTGGCGCCTCTATTTGTTTTGACCTTGAAGTCTGGCTTCCCGGACAACAAAAATATAGAGAGATCAGCTCCCTTTCCAACTGTAGAGATTTCCAGGCAAGACGAGCGAGCATTCGCTTTAGAGATAAGGACGGGAAACCGCAATTTGCCCACACCTTAAATGGCTCGGGACTGGCAGTTGGAAGAACTGTCGTTGCTATTATGGAAAACTATCAAAGAGAAGATGGAACGATAGAAATTCCAGAAGTCCTAAGGTCTTATATGGGCGGACAGGAAAGCATAGGATAACCTCATTTACATCCGTTTAAAAAAACTAAAGAATAAAAATATGAAATATTTATTTTTATTCACAATATTTTATTCATCCCTCCTGTACTCCTCTGACAAATGTAATCGTGTATATCTGGCCCGAGATAAATGGGATCTTAATTACAAAAATATGCCCAATTATGACCAGGGTGCCACAAATACTTGCTATGCCTATACGGCCATTCAATTAATGGATTACTGGAGACTCACCCATGGTCTTCGAATCACCAAAAACATCGCTTTGAGTGATCCCATGTATGCGGCCTACCTTTTTAAAAAATATTCCTTTGCTAACAAATTGGGTTCCTTGGTTAATCTTATTGGAAAACCAACTCATACCCCTCTTGATTTCGGTCTGATTCAATCCATTATAGATGAAATAAGAAAATATGGAATGTGCACTGACCTTGCTGTATCTAAAAGCATTGAAAATTATGCCAGAAAAATTGGGGTGACCCCTGGAACTTTACTTGAAGTGATTAATTATCTATTCGGCCATTTCAATGCCATTAAAAGAGATAGAGAATGGTATAAGAAAGTACTTTCCACCAACCCAGAGAAATTTAATAATCGTTTCAGGAATTATTTTTGTAGGTATGGCCTACAGAGAAATCTCTGTAGAGAGGCCCTTAAGGTTTACGATGTTATAACTCCCTATTTTGCCAAGGGGAAAGCAATTAAACTCTATGATGAAATTTTTAAAGAATGCCAAAAACCGGAAAATAAATATTTAATAACCAAAAAAATGCCTTCTCCCAAAACCTACACACTTAGACCTGCCAAATGGGTAAAGAAAAAAATAATAAAATCCTTAAATCGTAAAAACCCACAACCTGTTGGGATAACCTATTGTATGGACGTTCTGATGAATTCAGATCACGTAGGCCTAAGTAGAATAAATTTTCCCAAGAAAAATTGCGGGCTTCACGCTTCAATCATCATTGGCAAAAGGGAGAGAAATGGCAGGTGTGAATTTTTTCTAAAAAATACTGGGGGAGAAGATTGTAGTTTTTATGATGATACATGGGAATGCGTCCTCCACCGGGGGATTAAATATAATAAATGGAGCGGAGGAGGAAGATCTCATGGAATCTGGATTGATGCTCATCAACTCTCTAGAAACATTATCCAATTTACCTATTTCTAAAACTGGCCGGTTCTAAGCATCACTAGGGTACAAGCTTCGATAATTTCAACACCTCTCTTTCTTAGAGGTTTATATAGTGACTCGTTTTCTGAACCTGGGTTAAAGATAACCCGCTTAACTCCCAAATCAAAAATTTCCTTGGCGAGTGAATCTGAAATATGAGGATTAACATAGACTGTGAGGGTATCGATTTTCTCATCAATATCTTTGATATGGGGAAAGCACTTTATCCCCTCGATTGACTCAAGCCGAGGATTTACCGGTAGAGGAATATGGCCCTTTTCGAGCAAAAGCACTTGGGCCATATGGGAATATCGACCCGGATGATCTGAGGCGCCTAAAATAACCACAGTTTCTTTTTCCATAAGGCGTACAATAGCAATTAATAATCAATATTACCCATTAACGCTATGCTCACTGCTAATAATTTATTGTCAAAATAACAAGGGATATCTATTATGACACCTCGATTAGCGGAGGATTGGCTGAGTGGTCGAAAGCGATGGTTTTGAAAACCATTGACCTGCAAGGGTCCGCAGGTTCGAATCCTGTGTCCTCCGCCATTCTTTTTTTGGAAGTGTGGCCGAGTGGTCGAAGGCAGCACCTTGCTAAGGTGCCGTACCGCTTGCGGTACCGGAGGTTCGAATCCTCTCACTTCCGCCATTTTTCTCTAAACGCCCGTCATGACGGGC
>SMWT01000027.1 GCA_004356615.1 Deltaproteobacteria bacterium
ACTACTGAAATGGCAATTAAAACCAAGGTTAGCCTTCCTTCCGGGAGTGACATGACCTTTTCCCACATGGGATCCATCTTCATGGGTTTTGGCATGCCAAGGGCCGACCGATAATAATCAAGGGCCAGTGGTACATCCTTTTCGAGGTAAACGAGTAATAGATAATTATCTTTATCAGGATTAAAGACGACTCGGTTGCCAATCCCTTTTTCAGTTAGATGATGGCCTAATTCTAGGCCTAGTTTTTTATCTTTTATTTCCCCAATGGCAAACATTTGGTTAAGATATCTTCTAAGAGATAGAAAATATAGGGGTAGAACATGAATTTGAAGGAAAAAATCCTTTTTGGCGCAATTATTGTGGTGATTACCGGAGCGATTAATATTTCTATACTTTTTGTCGTGGGAAAGAGTGTAGGAGTTGCTAAAAGGACTGATCTTAGCACCTTGGTGGGCGCTACCGATTCCATTTTCACCGCCTTATATTATTTGGAAAAAGGAACAGGGCCTTTAATTCCAGATACCGACATAAGAGTTAGGATCGATGATGAATTAGAAATCGCCAGAGAATATCTAAAGGAAAATGGACTTCGAGAAATGAGGATGGAAAAGTTACAGGATAATTAGTTATTTACTTTTCACCACTGTTTTACTGTCCTCCACAATTATTTTGTTTTTAGAACCCCCAACAAATACTGAAACAAAAGCGATTACAATAATGAGGTTTTTCATTAGTGATGGCATTTCATACTCCAATTAAAAAACACTAGATACACCATTTTGGGTAATGAGTATAGATAGAGTGAAAATTTTCTAATTGATATGACAAATATCAGGGTTTTAGGGGAGTCTTTTTAGAATGGTATTAAGCTCGGGCCGGGCAATAGGAGCTTTTATCTTATCCGGATAACCCATCCGGATGAGGCCCTCTATTCTTTCAATCTGCGGGTTTATACCGCAAATTTTATAAATTTCAGGCCTTTTAATAATGGGGCCTGTACTCCACTTTGAGCCGATTCCATGAGGCCATAAAAGAAGGGAGATATTATAAACCACACACGCGATATTGGCATAATCTTCCTTTTCAGTTACCGGATCTGGCGAGAGATTTTGGGTGATGATGACCAAATGGGAGGGGTTTAAAATTTTTTTCTTAACTTTGCCCACTAGTTCCACATTTACATCAAAACCTTTTTCCGACTTTATTTTTAGGGCCAGATCCACCAGTTCCATCCGTTTTTCCACGCCCACCATGTAAAACCTGGTGGGATTAGTTAGTTTATGATTTGGGGCCCACAAAGAAGTTTGCAAAGTATTTAAAATTAAATTCTCATCAACTTTTTTGGGTAGGTATTCATGGATGGTTCTTCTACTTTTAATTACATCATTCATCTTGTGCCTTACCGGTCATGGGAACAAAGCGAACCGGTAAGAGTTTGCTTTTCACCGTTTTCCCCTTGGCATCTTTTTTAATTATTACGATCTGTTGATAACCTACACCAACTGGTGCAATTAATAACCCATTTGGTGCCAATTGATCGATGAGTGGACGGGGGATTTTGGGTGGAGCAGCAGTGAGGATTATGCGGTCAAAGGGAGCGTATTTAGGCCGGCCACCATAACCATCACCACAAAAAACTTTAACATTTTTATAGTTAAGCTTTTTTAAGAGCTTGGTAGACCTTTTGCATAAATTTTCTACGATCTCAATGGTATAAACTTTCTTAACAAGTTCTCCCAGCACCGCGGCCTGATATCCTGAGCCGGTTCCGATCTCTAAAACAATGTGTTTTTTACTCACATTTAATTGCTCAGTCATATAGGCAACAATATAAGGCTGGGATATGGTTTGGCCCTCACCTATGGGAAGAGGGCGGTCTGCGTAGGCCGCTAATTTAAGATAACCTGGCACAAAAAGGTGTCTGGGAATAGAGCTCATCACCTTTAAAATATTTTTATCTTTGATGCCATAGTCTTTTATGACCTGAACCATTTCAGTCCGCTCTTTTTGCATATCCGCAAAGGTTAGTAGAGGAAAAAAAAGTAGGGCCAAGAGTTTCATCAATCTACGATATAAAGATGAGGAGTCTTTTTTTTAGCATTGCGATTTGGTTTAACGGTATTGCCCGAGTAGACCATCATATTTTTTAAAAAACTGACGTATTCCTCTTGTGTGAGAAAGATATTTTTAAAATAATATTGGTTTTCCTTACGAGAACTATTCATTAATTCTAAATAGGACTTGGATTTGATTTCGAACTCTTCAATGGAGTCCGTTAGAAAATGCCACCGATAATCATCTGCGATAACGAAACAACGAATTTTTTTATCTTGGTATTTCCCGCTCATAAATATCATCCTTGATTCTAAAAAAGCTAGGTAACTAAATTGTAACAGGATTCTTACTTAAATTCCAAGCGGGAAAAATGATTTAAATATTATCGGCCAATCTTAATCCACTAAACTGCCATCTTTTTTCTGGGTGGTAAAAGTTGCGATAGCTAGGTCTTGTATGATTTTTGGGCCCCCCTTTTAAAACCTTCTGTCCACACATGAACTTCCCGTTATATTCGCCAAAGGGGCCCTTTTCTCTTTGGTATCCGGGGTAGGGAAGATAAGAGCTTGAGGTCCATTCCCAGTTCTTATGATCTTTTATAGTTGAGCACTCCCATTCAAATTCGGTGGGAAGTCTTTTTCCGGCCCAAAGGGCAAAAGCATCAGCTTCATAAAAACTTATATGCGTCACAGGTGTATGGGGATTTAATTTTTCCATTCCGCAAAGAGTAAATTCATACCATTCATGATCTATTTTTTTCCAGTAAAGGGGGGCCTGCCAACCTTGTTCAACTTTGTGGGCCCAACCATCACTTAGCCAAATGGCGGGATCCAAGTATCCTTGATCTTCAATAAAATTTAAATACTCCCCGTTGGTAACGGGCCTATTCGCCAATTTAAAAGGAGCGACAAAAACTTTATGCCTTGGTTTTTCATTGTCATAGGAAAAGGAATTATCTTTTGCACCCACGTCAATTACCCCACCCGCAAAAGGTAAAAATTCCATATCGATTTTTGGCAAGGGGGTTAATAGGGGAGAGTCAGAGTAAGTAATCTCTATAGTGTTGGCACCAAGAATATATTTAATATCCATAAGTAAAAGTTCTTGGTGTTGCTTTTCATGTTCCAGGCCTACCGTTAAAACTTGTTCTATTTTTGGGTTATTGTTAATTTCTAAAAAATTGATGATAGTTTCGTCAATATAGTGACGGAATTTAAATATCTCCGCGACGGTGGGCCTTGATAGGTTCCCTCGGTTTTCCTGTACCCAATGGGGCCCCACACTTTTATAATATGAATTAAAAATTTCCTGAAATTTTAAGTTATAAAATTTATAATTTTCTTTGAACTCTTTTAAAATAAATGTTTCAAAAAACCAGGTGGTATGTCCTAAGTGCCACTTTGGTGGACTAACATCCCCTATAGGTTGAACAGTGAAATCCTCAACTTCTAAAGGTTCGACTAATTTTTCCGTGGCCCTTCTAACTTTTAAATAATTTTCGATCATGGGCCTAGATATCATAAAATATCTTTTTTTAAATACTGCTATGCACTTTTATTGACCTGTTAATTTTTTGCATTACACTTTAAAAATCTGTAAATAAAAGGAATTATGGTGAATGTAGAGGCAAGTACTCAACTGGAGCTTCTCGGTGGGCCCTTTGCGCCACCATCTGATACCAGGCCAAAGAGGAAAAAGAAATTTGATTTCCCGCCTCTAGGAATTTGTTCAAAAAGTTCATTTTCAAACTTTTTAGAAGGTAGGAGTAACCAGGCCGCCATAAAGATTGCCAAAAGAATTACTCAAAAACCAGGAGAGGAATTTCCTTTAGTCTTTTTTGTCGGGGGGGCAGGGGTTGGGAAGACTCACTTGCTTCATGCTATTTATCAGGAACTTCTAGGGCGAAAAGGTCTATATCTTAGTACCGCTAAGGCCTTTTTAGATTATTTTCAAATAAAATGTAAAAATCACGGTTTCGCTAAATTTCTGACGGATTTCGTAGATAATGTGGATGTCTTGCTTCTAGATGATATTGAAGATGCTTTTATTTCCCAGGATTTTCAAAATGATTTTTGCCATATTTACAATCACTTTAATTTTTTGAACAAACAAATAATTTTGGCCGGTCACTTTTCACCTCGAGATTTAAAAGGGGTTTTTCCAAAATTTCATTCTCGTTTGAATGGTGGATTGGTACAAGAGATCGGTACCATGGATTCTGCCTTGGCCATGCGTTTTATTACCAAGAAGGCCTCGGCAGAAAATATTTCTATTGATCAGGCAGGTAAAAAACTTCTTTTAAAAAACGCCCAGCTAGATGGAAGATCGCTAAGATCGGCACTGCTTAAATTAAAGGCGAAAGAGATTACCAAAGAACCTGACCAAGAAGTCTCTTTTCCTCACGAGGTGGTAGAAAGTGTAGGTAGACAATTTGAGATCGGGTCAAAGAATATCTATTCTAATTCTCGGAAAAAACAGTTTATTATGGCCCGACATATTTCCATGTTTTTAATGAGCAAGGGCCTTGGTATCAGTTTTTTTAAAATAGGTAAAATGTTTAAAAGGGATCATACCTCAGTTTTATATGCGGTTGCTAAAGTCGAACAAAATTTAAAACAGGGGGACTCTGAGTTGGCCGGCGCCCTTGAGCGGGTAAGGAAACAAATACTTCCTTATGTTTAAAGAAAGGTATTCATGAGGCCTTCCCAATCAGAGTGAGCAACCTTTTCAGTTTTTTTAGCATAATTTTCAAGTGCTTCGAGAAAGTTATTCGGCCATCTTCTTCTAATTATATTTTGTACAAAGGTTGGAATGTATCCACCCATATCACCTAGGAATTCAAATACAATTTTAGTTTCATTTTCAGATTCACGGTAAAGTTTTACATCTATTACATCTACATCGGCCCTAACATGGTCTTTAGCAAAGTATTTTTTATCCTCTATTGAATGGGCCATGATGTGAATATAGTTTTCAGTAAGTTCAACCTTTCCCTTTAACAAAAATTGTCGATCACTAAATGGCCAGGGAACCTGGTAGTATTCACTAAATACAAATTGGTTTATCCCTATTTTTTTATGGATTTTTACACTTTTTAATTTAGGGGCCCAATTACTTTTATTCTTATAATCAACCAAGATATAGAGCAGTCTTCGCAGGGGGAGATTGACTACCTTTTCTGCGCGAAAAGGAAGCATATCTCGATCAGGTGGATTTGTTAGTTCATAGAGTGAAATTCCCCGTTGTTTGGAAACCAAAGTCCACTTTTCACTGGAGATGGCAAGTGGAGAAGTTAGGATCAATAAAAGCAAAACAAATTTTTTAAGCATGTGTTATGAACCTATTATTTTTGCTAAACATTTTTTTATTGGAGGAGAAATAGTATGTCCTTCTCCCACAATTCCATAAAACTCACCCTTTATACCCCTTTTTTTAAGAATATTAAAAGACTTCTGTGCCTTGACAGGGTCGAC
>SMWT01000028.1 GCA_004356615.1 Deltaproteobacteria bacterium
AAGTAGAGATAAGAAAAACATTATCCATTTACTCATCTCTCTATTATATCATTTTTCAAAGCTTTTCCGATGACCTAAGATGAGGCCTTATTTTTAAAGGAAAACAAATGCCAAACAGACTGAAAGATGAAAAGTCCGCCTATCTAAAGCAACATGAAAATAATCCCGTGGACTGGTTCCCTTATGGCCCTGAGGCCTTACAAAAGGCCAAGGAAGAGGATAAACCAATATTTCTTTCCATTGGCTATTCCTCCTGTCATTGGTGTCATGTGATGGCCCATGAATCTTTTGAAAATGAAGAGATCGCAAAATACTTAAATGCCAACTACGTTTGTATTAAAGTGGATCGGGAAGAGTACCCCGATTTAGATAACTACTATCAACAGGCCTGCCAACGTTTTACCCAAAGTGGTGGATGGCCTTTGTCTGCTTTTTTAACTCCAGAGATGAAACCCTTTTTCGTAGGGACTTACTTTCCGGTAGAAGCAAAGTTTGGCCAAACTCCATTTGGGGAAATAATTGAAAAAGTAAATTCTCTCTACCAGGATGAACGAGAAAAAATTGAAGTGGATGCCAAAAAAATAATAGAAGACATTATAAAAGGCCCTCAATTTGAAGGGGAGCAACCTGATATTTCTCAGTTCCCACCACCCATGGCCATTTTAGAAGCACTTAAAGAATTACAAGATGATAAGTATGGTGGATATGGGCAAGCTCCTAAATTTCCCAACTTTGCTTTTTTAGAATGGGCCGTAGAGCAGATGCTTGAAGGTAAGGTTGATCAAACCTTTGGTAAACATATAATTGATTCCATCGATAAAATGCTTATGGGCGGAATCAACGATCATGCCCGTGGAGGAATTCATCGTTACAGCGTTGATGAAATGTGGCTTGTACCCCATTTTGAAAAAATGCTCTACGATCAGGCAGGACTTTTAAAGCTTTTGGCCAAAGTCGGCCCACTTTATCCTTCTCCTCTAGTTTTTGACGGCATCATGGATACCTTGGATTATCTGGAAAATGAAATGCAATCGGATAAGGGGTATTTCTTCAGTGCTCAAGACGCTGACTCTGAAGGTGTGGAAGGTCTCTATCAAACCTTTACTCTAGCGGAGTTTGAAGAAGCTCTTAAAAAGGGTGATGACGATAAAAAAAGTCTTACCAATAATTTAGAAAAAATAAAAAAATGGTTTAAAATTACAAAAGAGGGTAATTTTGAAAGTGGTCAAAACGTCATCTCTCTTGATTTTGAATACGCCAAAGACATTTTCACTCAAGAGGGCTGGGACCTGGTTCGAAAAGTTCGTAAATCCCTTTTGGCCGAGAGAAAAAATCGCATTCCACCGGCCACCGATAACAAAGGCGTGGCCAGTTGGAACTTTTTAACTTTGGGGGGACTCATTGATGTTATTCAATACTGTCCTATTGAACCAATAAAATATCGGGCGCAAAAAATTCTAAATAAGGCCTTAAAGGGGGCCTTTGAGACTTTTGTTGTTAAAAACAAAACCACGGGAGAGGAGATTGGAACAAAAATCAGACATTCCACTACCATGGACGACTCTATTCCCTATATTGAAGACTACGTTTTTTTTGCTGAGACCATGCTAAGGCTCTATGAGATTTCGGGAAACCAGGATTTTAAAAACAACTTTTTAGATACTCTTAATTTTATCCATGCAGAATTTATTTCAGATGGCAAGGCCTATACTAGGGCAAAAAGTTTAGACGATGCTCTTCTATACCCCAATCTAACTTTAAGTTCTTTTGATTCTTCCTTTAGATCTCCGCTTTCAACTCTCGTTTCCATAACAAGAAGAGGAGCAGTTTTATTCCAAGATCCGGATCTGCTTGAAGCGATTAAAGATTTGGAGGAAAACCTTACGCTCGAAACACTTAGATATCCTTATGGTTCAGGGGAGGCGCTTCGTGCCCTTACCTATCCCCAAGATGCATATAAAGTAGTAAAGGTTCCGGCCGCTTGGGTTAAAGAGCCAAAATTTTCAAAATTTGTAAATTATTTTCTTCCCCGCTTTGTAATAGATTTTGTGGAAGATGAAAAAGATAAATGGCAAATATGCTCTCTAAAGGCCTGTGAACTTAGCGGAGAGGGTATTGATAACTTTATTGAAACGCTCGCAGCAAAGGAGGAAACTGGAGATGAAAAATAATTTACTTAGCGGAATGAAAATCCTTGATTTAAGCCACCGGCTTCCAGGCCCTCTTGGGGGAAAAGTCCTGCTGGATCAAGGTGCGGAAGTGATTAAGGTTGAAGACTTAAAATTTAAAGATCCCTTTATTTATGGCCTATTTGCTGAAATGGATGAGAGCTTTCCGGCAATGTATGATGAATTAAATAGTGGTAAACAGATTGTCCGTCTGGATTTTAAAGATCCCGAGACGCCAAATAAAATCAAAGAACTTTTAGATCAAGTAGATGGCATCATTATGGGAATTCCGCCTAAGCTTAGAGAAAGATTAGGAGTAACAGACAAAGATATCAAAGCTCAAAATAGAGCTATTGGGGTAGTGGAACTCTTTGCAAGCAACAAAGTCACTAAATCCATGCATGATATAAATGCCATGGCCATTTCAGGACTTCTCGCTCTCCACGTTGAAGGTCGAAATGATGATATAGTGGATCCCCCATATCTACCTATTTCGGGCATAAACTTTGGGGTAAAAGCGGCGTTTGATCTAATGTGTGCCATATGCAAAGCGAGGGATGAAAACACGGCCATATTTGCAAAGAGTTACCTGCTTGAATCAACGGAAGAAATCTTTGGCCCCTTCTGGCCTAAAAAAACTAGAGACAAGATGACCAAGTTTTTACACAATGGCAGATATCCCTGCTATAGCATCTATAAAACAAAAGATAATAAATACGTGGCACTTGGAGCGGTAGAGAAAAAGTTCTGGAATACGTTTTGTGAAATATTTTCGCTTGATATTCCTGCTACCCTTCGGTTTAATCCCGATAAGCGTTTGTTTCAAAAAATAAGTGAAAGATTTAAAAGTCTAAATCGATCAGAAATAATAAAGATGTCTGAAAATGAAGATATCTGTTTAAGTGAGGTATAAATGTACGACAGATTAAGTGAAGAGATTAAATCGGCGATGAAAGCACGGGAAAAAGATCGCCTTAGTGCCCTTCGATATTTGAAGGCCATGCTCCTAGAAAACAAAGTGAGCAAAAGTCCAAAACCTGAACTTGACGTAGTTGTTGGCCATTATAAAAAGCTAGCAGACTCCATCAATGTTTTTCCTGAAGGTTCTAAGCAACGAGAAGATGTCATCCTTGAGCTTACATTTTTAAAACCTTATATGCCTGAAGCTCTTGATGAAGCAGGGGTAGCAAACCTCATAGGGGAAATCATTAAAGGACTTGAAAATCCTAATATGGGAATGGTAATGAAAGAGCTCTCGCCCCAAATCAAGGGTAGGTTTGACGGCAAGAAGGCCTCCCAGATGGTGATTGCGGCACTAAAAGGCTAATTTTTATTTAATGAAAATAACTAGTTATAAATTGAAGGCCGGTTTCTCCGGCCTTCAATTTATTTCAATTTAAATGAATAAGTCTTACCAAGCTTTGAAAGCTTATAAAGCCCGATTGAATCGATAGAAGTAAGCTCAAATTTAACAGAATCTGTTTTCATCTTTTTCTGAGTTAGAGAAACAGTGAAGGTTTCAACAGAGCCAACGTTCAGTGGAATGGCATTTTTGAAGTTAAATTTTACGGTAACTTTTTTGGTTTTTAGCTCATAACCTTTATCTACACATTCCCTTTTATTTTCACTGTAGCCCTCAAATTCCCTGGTTCTACAATTATGAGTTCCGTGACCAGATTTTTCACAAACTACCTTGGAAAAAGGTGGGATGAATTTAGACTTAACGTTGTAATCCACACAAGCTCTGTCGACATAATTAAAAGAAAAGGTCACTTCAACCTTTTTAGGGGTCTCTGCGGTTCTACTGAAAACCATAACATCTCTAACTGCTTGATTTTGATCTTGAGAAAGAACTCCGGCATTTACCTTTTTATCAGTGAGAACACCTAGGTAGATGGTACTGGCATTTGCGCTGGTAAAAATAGCTATAAAAGCTGTAACTATTAGAAATTTCATAATTTATCCTCCTATATTTACCCTTAAATATTAGAAGTTGGCCTGTTAGTCAATTTAGAGGCCCTTATTTTGTAATATATATAACTATTTCCGCACCATAACTTCCCAGTTATGTCCATCGGGATCAAAGAAGTAAAAGTGCTTGGAATTTTCTCTCTCACCAACCTGGTCATCCCTTTCCAGGGGTTTGCTGCCGATGATGATTTTCTCCGCTCGAACTTTCCCTAAAATTTCCTTAAAGGTCTTCGTATCCACCCAAAAGGCGTAGTGATGAGAATTGATATTTTTAGAGTTGGCGAAATCAAAAGTGAGGGAGTCATTGATTTTAACTGCGCAGAAATGTCCCGTGGTCTCAGGATTTGGTAGTCCAAATAATTTGGTAATTAGACCCGCGGCCTCTTCTTTGTTTTTTACCGGTATTATGGTGTGATCAAGTTGCATCATTTGATACTCCTTTTATTGCAGGGGATTTTCCTTATGGTGGGATAGAATTTCACAAAAGTTGCAGTTTATAAATATATTTGCTGGATTGGGATCTTTTTTTGGACCTCTCATGTATTGGCCTTCATGGCCAAAAATCCCGATGCGCGAGATTTTGCCTTCCTTGGAATGGAAACATTATATCTCTGTCTTCCGTTTGGAATTTTTGGAATCTTACTCGCGGTAATTAACAAAAAATTCCCTAGTTTCTAAAATTGATCCAAACTTTTTTGCCATGGTTTTTATAGAGCCTAGCATTTTCCCAGCCATTTTTTGGATGAGAAAATTTATGATTGTTAAACTCCCGGTTGCAGGCCGCCTCTCCTTCATTGAAAGTGCCTCTTCTGTAAGTTATATTCCAAATACCAGATTTATCTTTGTTCTGGCAGGCAAATTGATATTCTTTTCCGCAATATACTGATTCCCATCCTCCTAACG
>SMWT01000029.1 GCA_004356615.1 Deltaproteobacteria bacterium
ATGGTCCCTTTCTATTACATCTGCCAGGATTTGTTGCATAGAGATATCTTGCTCTCCTCCCCCCCTTAGCTCATCAAATCGGCGTTTTGCCCTCACTTTTGAACTCGCGGTGAGAAAGATTTTACAGAAGGCGTGGGGAAACACAACGGTTCCTATATCTCTTCCTTCCATGACGATGACCCGATCTTTGGCCAATTTTCTTTGAATTTCAAGGAGATAGTTCCGTACTGGGGGGTGCTTGGAGATTTGCGAGGCGAGCTTTGAAACGTGATGTTCACGGATTTTTTGGGTGAGATTTTCTCCGTCGATGGAAACAAGGGAGTCTTTATTTGCCCCGTAAATTAATTTCACCCCAGAGATAAAATCCTTCATTTGCTCTAAGTTGGTGAGGTCCAATCCACGATTATGGGCAACCAATGCCAAGGCCCGATACATGGCCCCGGTATCTGCATATAAAAGATTTAATTTTTTTGCTAGAGACTTGGCGATGGTGGACTTGCCACTACCACTTGGGCCATCAATAGCGATTACTTTTTGATCTACCATTTATAAAAGACATTTTCGGCAAAGCCGTAGAAATCCTTGATTTTAACTGTGGTACCATCATCTAAAACAATATCTCCCTCAAAAGTACCATAGAGCTTATCAAGTTTGGCATAGTAAACAAGAACATCTGCATTGACGACTTGATGATATAGCGGTTTAAAATGAACATTCACTCTCCCATCATTGCTAAAAATGTGGATGGGACCTTTGGGATTTTTGAGATCTCCCCTGGCGATAATTTTGTCTATTTTTTGGATTTTACCGTCCACTAAAAGGGCATTCACTGTCCCTCTAATATCATTTCCATATCCATAGCTCATGTTGATGGCAATTTCTTTACCATCTACCTCGCCGCTAAAAAAGCCCCAGTACCAACTACCAAGCCCAGGCCATACACCCCGTCCCCAATCTAATATGGAGGAAGTATGTTCAGGCTCAAATAGATAGGTTTTATCTCTAATGGTAACTTCCCCTTCTACCGGCATGGCAAAAACCTTATTCTCGTAGAAAAATTGTTTGGGTTTATTGAAGGGCCTAACTACAGCAATACTTTCAGGAGGATCAGTTAATAGGAGTTTTCCTTTAACTGATTTCATCACTACTTTTTCTTTAAATGAGAATTCCAAATACCGTTTACCGTTTTCATACTTAAAATGTACAAAGTCGCCATCTTTTTCCCACATGGTTTCTCCATAAGGAGTGAGGGGAAAACTAAAACCCTTTAAGTTATTCGTTTCAAAAAAGAGGTTACTAACCTCAAATTTCTCTCTGTAGTGACAAAAATCAATTAGCGCCGCAGCGGCAAATCCTACATTCATCAGCGTAATACTCATGGAATAATCTTTGCCCACGATTGTGTAGTGCTCCCATTCCTTTTTTTGCTTGGCAAACTCCGCCGGAATATTTTCTGGCATGTATTGCCATATAGGATATTTGGCCCAACCAGTAGTTTGCACATCTAGGCCCACTCCAGGAATTTGTGCTGGGTAGATAATTTGCCTTTGGTTACTCGGATTTAAATCTGGCTCTGGAACTAATTTACATGAGGACATAAGTATGAAGGAGATGAGAATAAGTCGATTAAACATGTTTTAAATTCCTTTCTATAAATAAAAATGGCGCTAAAAATAAAGTCCGTTTATGCCGATACAAGTAAATAAATTTTTTTTATTTAGGGTGTTAAATGATGAAACAAAACATAGTAATTGTCTTTATAATTCTTCTCTCTTCTTGTGCGTCACACAAAGGTGGCGGTCGCACCATTGCTTCGATGAGCAGTAAGCTCTATACCGCCTCTCTGTACCATTATTCGACCCACGCGAGCTGCGGCGAGTTAAAGACAGAGGCCCTAGGACTGGCCTTAAAAAAATGCATAGAGGATGAGTATTATAGGGTCTTGCCTTCAGAAGATATAAAGTGTCCTAAAAAACCAAATAGCTCGACTTTACTCGGCGCCTTTTTTCTTGGCATATCTCCTAAGGCACCGGTTAATGTTAAATTTCGCTGCAGCAATAACTATCACCAGGCGACGAAAAATTTTCCTAAAGAAATTCTGTTTAGAACCAAAGCGGAAAACTTCAATTCACAAAATGAGTTTATCCTCAGAGATGGAATCATTTGGTTTAAGGGAAAAAAAGAGAAACAAGTTTGGCGAGCAGTTCCTCTGCCCGTGGGCCTAAATACCCCGGTAGAAATTGGAACCGATGCTGAACACTTTGTGGCAGTTGATCAAAAAGGGATAATTTTTACCATCAAAGAAGCGGCAAAATCAGAAGCGATAAAATCCATCGATTGGAGACGGAATTGGGGGTCACCACTTTGGCTTGGCCCTGGCATGTCTCTCCCTAAAGATAGAAAAGCGTGGGAGATTTCTTTTTTCTCACCTAGTGAGGAGGCCTTTTATGTGGATAAAGCGGGAAACAAACATGGCATTGGTGTGGGTTGCACCACCCTCTATGTCTTAAGTAAAGATGGTAGGCGTATTACTTACCTTGATCCTTGGTTGCCAGCAGATTATAGCTATGAAGTTTGCTCACCGGTCAGAGGAACTTTTAAGGCCCACAATCTTTCTGCTTCGGGCTCCACTATTTTTTTGATTAACAAATATGGCGACATGTACACCCGGACTTATGATTTTGATATCTCTGGGGGAAACGATTTAATTTTAAAATACACATATGACCATAATTTGAGTTCCTCTGAGGGTGGAGATAATCTACCGGCCTTTTACGAACCACTGTTTAACTTTCGCGCCATTTCTCTTGAGGGATGGCATAGACAGCCAAAAATAATGGGTAAGATTACCGACCGGATAACCATCTATAAGGGAAAAGTTCACGATAAATTTCTACGGGTGGAAGGAATCAATGAAAGTGGTGTAACGGGATATTTTGAAAAGAAGGTTGATGAAGAAGAGTGGGTATTTTATGCCACAAAAAGATCTCTGGCAGGAAGATTGATTAAAAATACTGAAGAAGATTCGACTCATTTAACACTTGGTAAAGATGAGTCCAGACAATACATCTCTAGCAGAAATAAGATGGTTATTAAAAACTTCAATCCCTATTGCTCACCAGCAGATCTTGAAATCAATTTAGGTGGAGGAGAAGTACTTAAACTAAAATTGCATACCAGGGAAACAGTAAGACAGGTTCCCAGAAAAAGGGGCCTAAGTATCAATCCCCTCCCTTTAAACGGGGCGATTGAAATACCTAAAGACGTTTTTGAAAACCTCCCTAGAAGGTCTAGTCGGGTTAGAAGGTTTGTGAGAAGGATTTTAAAAGGAAAGCGTTTCACCAATATTCAGGCGCTGGCCACCTCATACAACATAACTATTTTTGGGCTGGGGGGTAATCTAAAAACCGTACTTGATTCCATGTTTATGAGTCCACTTGCTAATTTAAATCCACTGGAGCATATGAACAGACTCTCTATTGTAGGAGGGGCCACTTTCACTTGGCGTTTTAATGTTTCTAGAAGATAAGTTTTCGGGCAATCTTTCGATCAAATTTTGTTGAAGGCAGATAAGCTAGATTTTGGGGGACAACTCGGTTAAAAAGCCTAAATACTCTTCTTGAATCCCGAACTCTCCATCTTCTTCTAACGATAAAGGTTTCTTTATAAGGCCTTTTAATTTTTGCTAGATGAACTCTTACTTTTTCCGTAATTTTATTATAAGAGGCGGTAACTTTGCTTAGGTAGTTATTATTCATTCCAATGGTGATTCCTTTAATCATCATATTTCTGATGTTTCCAGGTCCCATATTGTAGGCAACGGTTGCAATGGTGTAATTGTAGCGATACCTTTTTAACAGTCTATTAAGATAGTAAACTCCCATATCAATATTCATGCGAGAGTTACGGTTTAAATCTGCCGGTTTTTTAACCACATAATTTTTATCCATGATTTTCGCCAAAAATTTGCCCGTATCTGGCATGATTTGCATCAATCCTCTGGCGTCCACAATACTGTTAACTTTTGGATCAAAATGGCTTTCTGTATACATTATCGACAAAGTCCAAAAAGGATCAACCTGATGATTTTCAGAAATTTTCAGGGCATCAGATAAATAAGGTCTCAATCTTTTTCTCATATTAAGAGGAAGTGAGGCCAAAACAAGTCCTTCAAGTTCTGCACTACTAAGTTCTTTTAATCTATGAAGTGGTACTTTTCCAAAGGATTTAACAACTCCAAAAAAGTTATATGGATCTTTTTCTGCCGCTAAAGATTTTGTTGGCCCATAAACCGAGGTGGTAGTGGTTATTTGATTAAGGTCTTGATGGTGAACATCTTTTAAAAGTGCCGGGTAAAAATTCATTCCCATAAGCAAGAAGACCAAAAGACCTAAAAAGGGCCTAAAGTCTCCTGTTAAAACAATATTGTTTATAATGCTCTGTATCATTTTCATAAGTATCTATTGATACAGCAACAACTGACTTGGGGCAACAAGTTCAGGCCTATCCTGTAATCTCTACCCTATTTAGAATCCTCTAAAGTACTGAAAATAGGTGCCCAGAACAGGTCACCATGTCGGGTGTATTTTCTCCCAAAAAAGCTCTTCTTAAACCCAAAACAATCATCAAAACGCAAAACCTTTCCCTCTTTGGTCTTAATATAGGCCACTCGCCCTTTGAGTGCCACGGCCTCTTTGGTCATATCCTGTTCCACATACCCATTTTTACAATGAGTGCAGGGAACTCGGCAGATGATTTTTGGTTTTCTCTCCACCAAATAAAGTGCGGTCACCAAAAGTAGAGATAAGAAAAACATTATCCATTTACTCATCTCTCTATTATATCATTTTTCAAAACTCTTCTTATGACCTAAGATGAGGCCTTATTTTTAAAGGATAACAAATGCCAAACAGACTGAAAGATGAAAAGTCCGCTTATCTAAAGCAACACGAAAAAAATCCCGTGGATTGGTACCCCTATGGCCCTGAGGCCTTACAAAAGGCCAAGGAAGAGGACAAACCAATATTTCTTTCCATTGGCTATTCCTCCTGTCATTGGTGTCATGTTATGGCCCATGAATCTTTTGAAAATGAAGAGATCGCAAAATACTTAAATGCCAACTACGTTTGTATTAAAGTGGATCGGGAAGAGTACCCCGATTTAGATAACTACTATCAACAGGCC
>SMWT01000030.1 GCA_004356615.1 Deltaproteobacteria bacterium
AAATCGAGGTGACCTTTGATATTGATGCTAATGGTATTGTTCATGTTCATGCTGTTGATAAAGCAACAGGAAAATCTCAACAAATTAAAATTACGGCGGGCTCCGGTCTTAGCGAAGAAGAAATCGAAAAAATGGTAAGAGAGACCGATGAGCACCGCGAAGAAGACAAAAAGAGAAGGGAGGTAATCGACAAGAAAAACGAGCTTGATGGATTAATTCTCTCTACTGAAAAAATGATTAAAGAAGATGAAGGAAAAATCTCTGATAGCTCTAAAAAAGAATTAGAAGATGCCTGCACCGAGGCCAAGACTCATCTTGAAAGTCAGTCTGCTGATGAAATCAAGGGAGCACTAGAGAAGCTCCAAGCAGTTTCACATAAGGTTACCACCGAACTCTACCAACAAGGCGGCGGCCCTGACGGGGGAGATGGCCCCGGAGCAGGAGCAGCTGGAGAAGAACCAAAGTCTGATAAAAAAGACGATGAAGATGTTGTAGATGCGGATTTTAAAGAAGTATAAGGTAAATAGGGGGCATATAGCCCCTATTTTTTAATGGTAGATGTTATGAGTAAAAGAGATTACTACGAGGTTCTTGGTATCGCTAGAGGCGCCAGCAAGGACGAAATCAAAAAGGCCTATAGAAAACTAGCGATTAAACATCACCCTGATAAAAATCCCGATAATGCCGAGGCCGAAGCAAAATTTAAAGAGGCCTCTGTTGCTGCTAATGTTCTTTTAAATGAAGAAAAAAGACAGAAATACGACCAATTCGGCCATGCCGGAGTTGATGGGCAAGGCGGTTTTGGCCAAGGCGGAGATTTTGGTGACCTCGGTGATATCTTCGGTGATATCTTTGGTGATTTTTTTGGCGGTGGTGGCCGAAGAGGTGGCAGAAGGCGCTCTAGGGGGATTCCTGGTGAAGACCTGCAGATGACAATTGGCCTCTCATTTAAGGAAGCTGCCTTTGGTTTAAAAAAGAGCATCGCTTTAAATAAAAAAGTGGCCTGTGAAGATTGCTACGGAACTGGTGGCCGAGACGGGGCCGAACCTGTTACCTGTAATCAATGTAACGGTTATGGAGAAGTGAGAAGACAGCAAGGCTTTTTTACTGTGGCCTCCACCTGTCCTGGGTGTCACGGAACCGGTCAAATGGTTTCTGACCCATGTACTAAATGCCATGGAGAAGGACGAAAGAAGAAAAAAGTAGATCTTGAAGTAACTATTCCTGCAGGTATAGATGATGAACAAAAGTTAAGGTTATCTGGTGAAGGTGCGGCAGGAGCTCAGGGAGGCCCAAATGGAGACCTCTATTTGGTTATTGAAGTAGAAGAACATGATATATTTGAGCGATCTGGGTTTGATGTCTTGTGTACCGTTCCTATAAGCTATTCTCAAGCGGCCCTAGGGGCCGAACTTGAAGTACCCACTCTAGATGGAAAAGTTGCTGTATCTATTCCTGCAGGGACCCAATCTGGTAAAAAAATGAGGCTCAAGGGCAAAGGTATTAAGAGACTTGGCGGTCATGGCCTGGGTGATCAGATCATAGCTGTTCACGTGGAGACACCAACTAAATTGAATACCGAGCAGAAGAAACTCCTAAAGCAGTTGGCCAGTTTTGATAAAACCAAGTCCAACCCCATGAGAGAAGGGTTTTTTAATAAATTTAAGGATTTATTTTAGTCGTATTGCGGCGCATATTTTTACTTCCCTTCCTTAAGAAGATAAAATACCTGGGACATTGGAGTGGGTTAATTTTATGTTTAAAAACATTATTTCTTTTTTGATTTTCTCTCAAATTTTCATTTCCTGTTCGGGGATTACCTTAATTTCCACGGGAGATCCTAAGGATCTTTACCGCGAAGATTTCATGCATCAGGTGGAACAAGTAAAGGTCGCCTACCGACAAGGCGATTTTGGGGGTGCCTCTGCTAAATTAAAAGGCATTGATGAGCAAACCCTGCTACCGGCAGAGAAAGGTATGAAGCGAAATCTCATGGGGGTTTTGTTTTTTGATCAAGAAAATTATGAACAGGCCATATATAATTTTGAGTTGGCGTTGGCCAATACCAGCTTAGATAGGCCCTTAACTGCTCAAGTGAATCTAAATTTAGGAAGCAGTTATTTCAAATTGGGGTTCATGCAAAAGGCCCATTATTATTTAACTAACTGCGAGTTCCAAAATTTAAGTCCCAGAGAGGCGAGAAATTATCACAAGCTAAAATATCAAGTGGCAAAGGACCAAGGTAAGAACCGAGAGGCAATGGTGGCCTTGGTTAATATTTTAAAAGATGAAAAAAATCTTTTTGATCTTCGTAATAATCCATACTTTCATCGTTTAAAGAAAGAATTTTTCAAAGAGGAAAAGGGAACCCAAATCCGTTTCGTAGAAGAATTTTCTGATGAGCAATACTTGGCAGTGGGATATCTAGGAGTACTGGTAGCGGAAAGGTTATATTACGGGGCCGCAAAAGTTAATGGCGAGGAACTTTTGGAGTGGATTCAAGATAAATATGGATCTCACCCAGAACTAGTTCAGTTAACTCAAGGTTTCACAGATAAGATTGGTCTCTCTACAGAGATGAATCCCAGGTCCCTAGGAGTGGTATTGCCACTTTCAGGCAAGAAGGCCGCATTTGGTAAAAGAGTGCTGCTAGGAATTGATACAGCACTAAAAAATATTTCACCTGATAACCCCATTACCCTGCATATTGAAGATTCTAAGGGCAATGGGGCCGTGGGGGGAATGCGGGTTAAGCAATTAGTAGAAAAAGAAAAATGCGCCGCCATCATTGGCGGACTATTTTCCGATGAGGCCACAAAAGAATATTTAGAGGCCAAAAAACGAGGCGTTTTATTTATTTCCCTCTCGCAAATTTATTTGCCTAAAGAAGAAAAAAATCATCTTCTTATTGAAATCCCCGGGTCCATCGAATCCCAGATTTATCAGCTGTTCAATCAGGAGATGTTGGAAAAATTCGGCCAAAAAGCGGCCCTGTTCTATCCCCAAGGCCCAAGAGGAGATGCCTACGTAAATGAATTTTGGAGAAAGGCAAAACTTGAAAATATTGTGGTTACCGGAGTTCAATCCTTTGAAGATCAAAATGATTATCTGGCAAATTTAAGAAATCTTATGGGGCTGGAGTTCAAACGAGAGAGACAGGAAGAGCTTGAGCTGTATTCAAACCTTCATAAACTAGAAAAACATGTATCAACCAGAAGAATTCAAACGCTTAAACCGCAAATTGATTTTGATTGGATCTTTATTCCAAGTCTGCCAAGAGATACCCTGCAGATTGTCCCAACCTTTGCATATCTTGATGCCAACAAATTAAATATCATTGGCGGCCCTAGCTGGCGAAGTAACTCCATCATTAAGGAGAGTAGAAGGTTAGGTAAGCTTCATTTTATTGGGGACAATATGAATCCTTCGGTGCAGGAATTTAATGAGAAATTCCGACTTCTGCATAAGAAGGCGCCAAAATTAATTGAGATGAGGTCTTATGATGCCGTAGAGATTTTTAGCTCTCTTATTTCGGAAGTTTCGCTAACCAGCAGACCAGAGTTGGAGAGGGTTATATTGGAAAAGGAAAAACTAAGCGGCATAACCGGTTCCTGGACTTTAAAAGAGGGAATTTGGTTAAAGCAACTGGCCTCATTCGAACTGCGAAGAGGGAAGATAGTACAGATGTTTGAAGAGGAGTTACCACAGACAAAGGATAACCCTGAAGCGCAAAGTATTTAAGGCAGTTATTTCTTTTGAGCGGCCAGAATTTTCTTTTTAAGTCTAAGCTTTAGTTTGCGTTGATTCGTTTTCTGTCTCATTTTCTTTTCAGATCTTTTTCTACCACGACCCATTTTTATTCCTTTTTTTTAAAAAATTTGTTTGCGCAGTATAATGGCCTAAACACCATTTGGAAAGGGCCTATCTAGTATTTAAATAGCTGAAAGCACTTGATTTTCACACCATCCCGGTTGTCATACTTAAGGGCCAAAGGTAAATTTTAAGAATAATTTCCAAGGATTGAGGAATTTATGGGCAATAATAATTCAGATTTTGAAAATTCCATCAATAATGACCCTTTGTTGGTCAACCTGCATAACAACCGCATTCACTCTAATGCGGAGAAAGAGAAGGTGGCCCGGGATATGCTAGAGCGTTATACGGGGCACAAGATAAAAGATTTTGAAAAGCAGATTATCCTAACCAATTTTCGTTATTACCTGGAAAGGTTCAATGCCATAACAGGTGATGCTAAGGTCACAAAAGGGGTCAGCTTTCAGGCAGCTTCTTCCAAAAAGTATAAGGTAACAATTATCGAATTTGGTGTTGGGCCGGCCATGGCAGCGCTGGTAGGGGAGTTAGTGGCGGTCACAAAACCTAAGGCAGTGCTGTTTTTAGGCCTATGTGGTGCAGTCCACCCATCATTGAATATCGGGGATTTCATTTTACCCATTGCTTCTATTCGGGGAGAAGGCGTGTCAGGCCACTTCTTACCGCCACAAGTTCCTGCATTGCCAACTTTTAAAGTGCAAAAATTTGTAAGTCAGATTCTGGTCAAGAGAGGACTCGATTATAGAACCGGAACAATTCATTGCACTGGCTTTAGATTTTGGGAATTTGATCCCAAATTTAAAAGAAATTTGCTAGAAGAGAGAGTACTCGCAGTAGAAATGGAAACGGCAGGACTTTTCATTTCAAGTTTTGTCAGCAAAGTTAATGTTGGTGCCCTGCTTTTGGTATCAGATTGCCCAATGAAAAAAGGCGGAATTAAAACTAAAAAATCTGCTCGGGCGGTGTTTCAAAAGTATACCGATAAACACATTGAAGTCGGTATTGAGGCGATGAAAAGTATTCAAAAAGAGGGCGAAAAAATTCGCCATTATAGGTGGTAGAAAATGTTTGGTAAAATTTTAGATTGGTTTTCAAATGATCTGGCCATTGACCTTGGTACGGCCAACACTTTGGTTTATGCAAAAGATAGGGGCATAGTTGTTAATGAACCCTCTGTGGTTGCTGTTCATCAGGGCATGAAAGGAATTAATAAAGTTTTGGCGGTAGGAAAAGAGGCCAAGGAAATGCTTGGTAGAACTCCTGGTTCCATTAGGGCCATTAGACCAATGAAAGATGGGGTCATTGCTGATTTTGAAGTCACCCAAGCGATGTTAAGGTATTTTATTAAAAAAGCTCATACCGGTTATAAACTTGTAAGACCAAGAATTATCATCTGTATTCCTTTTGGTATTACCCAAGTGGAAAAAAGAGCGGTTAAGGAATCAGCAGAACAGGCAGGCGCCAGAGAAGTTTATCTAATTGAAGAGCCCATGGCCGCGGCGATTGGGGCGGGACTTCCCATTACCGAACCTTCGGGAAATATGATTGTTGATATTGGTGGAGGAACCACTGAAGTTGCTGTGATCTCTCTTGGTGGAATTGTCTATTCCAAATCAGTAAGAGTTGCCGGTGATAAATTTGATGAGGCCATCACTTCTTATATTAAGAAAAAATATTCGCTGCTTATCGGTGAGAGGACTGCTGAAGCTATCAAGATGGCCATTGGAAACGCCTATCCCTTTGAAGATGAAGTGAAGACATATGAAGTTAAAGGGCGTGATTTACTGGCCGGGGCACCTAAAATAATTGAAGTGACCAGCGATGAAATAAGAGATGCTCTCTCTGATCCTATTGCAGCAGTGGTTGAGGCGATAAAAATATCCTTGGAAAAAACACCACCAGAGCTAGCGGCCGATATCGTTGATAATGGTATTATTCTTGCTGGAGGGGGATCTCTGCTTAAAAACTTAGATGTTTTAATAAAGGAAAAAACCGGACTTCCAGTTTCACTAGCGGAAGATCCGCTTACCAGTGTTGTTAGAGGATGTGGCAAGGCCTTGGAGTCAATTAATTTATTAAAGCAGGTAACAACTCTTTCCTAAGATGATACAAACAGGACTGAAATTTTTCATTTTTAGTCTATGTTTATCGTCCTGCGCTTTTTTTAAAAAAATATCGAATCCCCCCAAAGAAGAAAAGCTCGAGGTTAAAAACGAATTCCGTTTAAAAGATCAATCAGGTCAATACTCTCTCTCTCTAGAATCCGGCCCAGGAAAAGATAACAAAACCTATGTGGTAAAAAGAAAACTAAAAACCTTTGGAGATAAGAAGGCCAAAATTCTGGAAAAAAGCATATCCATCTCAATAAAAGAAAAAAAAAGTTTAGTTCCCAAAATTTCTCAGTTTAGTGTTTGGTATAACAAGCATAGACATTTTTCTCAGATCGAATTTAACAGAGATGGAAAACAACTGAAAGTCACTTGGGAAAGTCCAGAACCTAAGTATAATGGGATAAAATATTTTCCCATTAAAGATGGAAAAGAGATATTTTGCTTTTATACTCAGGTTATTGCTTGTGCTAGACATGTAAAATTTTTGGCAGATTCCATAAGAGGGAAATCGGACAAATTAAAGATGAAGATCATATGGGATGGCCATCCATTTTTTCAACAGCAATTTACTGACTTTAATCCCCCCATAATAAGTTCTGCTGTTTTAAGATATGATGGAAAAAATAGGCGCGGCCATAGGCGCTTCTCTTTAAAGGTGGAAGGTGAATCAATTTTCTTTTTTATAGATAACCAATATAGATTGGTGGGCCAGTATTGGATTGCTAAAGGTCTATCAATTGAAAGACTGAAAAACTAATATGTCACTTTTTTTTAACAAATTAATGTATTTTTTAGTCACGGTTTTTCTTTCTCTGACATTGATCTTTTTTCTCATCCGCTTTGCCCCGGGAGATCCGGTGGCAAGAATTCTAGGGCCAAATGCCAAGATGGAAGAAATTTCAAAATACAGGGAACAGTTAGGACTTACCAGACCTCTTCATATTCAGTACTTCTCCTATCTAACCGGAATTTTCAGAGGCGACCTTGGCAATTCTCTCTACAGCAAGAAAAAAATAACTACACTAATGGGGGAGCACTTCCTTCCTACTTTAACTATCGCTTTCTTTTCTATTTTGCTGGCCTTTGTTTTTGGGGTGATTTTTGGCACGCTCTCAGGGATTTATAAGTCAAAAACCTTCGATCACCTGGCCCGCTTTTTTTCTATTACTTCTCTTTCCTTTCCTGTTTTTTCACTTGGCCCTGTACTGGTTTATTTAATGGCGATAAAATTAAAACTATTTCCGGTCTCAGAATGGGGTCAGTTAAAGCATGCCATTCTGCCAGTTTTAACCCTGGTAATTCCTCTTGGAGCAATTATTACTAAGGTAACTAGAAACAAATATTTGGAAGAGGTAAATGTTCCTTGGGTAGAGTTTTTGCGGGCCAAAGGGATGGATGATAGGGGTGTTAATTTAAGAGTTTTAAAAGTCTGTATGCCCACAATTTTAAATATTGTGGGTATTCAGCTTTCAGTTGTGCTTGCCGGCACCATGATAACAGAAACCATTTTTGATATACCGGGCATGGGCATGCTGCTTTTTGAATCGATTCAAAATCGGGACTACCCGGTAATTCAGGGAATAATTGTCTATAGTACAATAATTTATATGGCGATCTACTTTACGGTGGATTTTATAAATGAAAAAATTGACCCTAGAATAGGTCAAAAAAAATGAGCTTTGGAATAAAAAATAAAGGATTGGAGATAAAACTAGGAGGAGGAATCGTCCTATTGTATCTATGCTGGGCCTTAGGATGGATTATTTATTCATATTTTATGAAGGGAAATCTCACAGCTCCCTATAATCCCGTCCCAAATTTAAAAACAGAATTGGTGGCACCTTTTAATTCCAATTATATTCTAGGAACTGATGTCTATGGAAGATCTCTTTTAGAAATGCTGTCGGCCGGATTATTGTACTCTTTTGGCATTGCCCTGCTAGTGAGTCTAATCTCAGGATTTATTGGGCTTGTAATCGGCCAGCTCAGCGCGGGTGATAAAAATATTATAAAAATTCCTAGTGATATGCTTACTAATTTAATATTTGTCTTCCCTAGCATCCTTATTGCCATTTTATTTATGTCCATAGTAGGACAATCTTTTTGGGGACTGGTGTTTGTCCTTTCTTTTACCGGTTGGCCGGCCTATGCAAAGATTGTCCGAACTGAAGTATTGCGAGTTAAAAACCTTTCCTATGTTGAGTGCTCTATAGCTTCTGGCATAACTAGCATGGGGCTTTTTTTTAAAATTATAATTCCTGCGGTTTTACCGGTACTCCTGGTACATCTTTTTTTAAGCATGAGTGGTGTTATCATCGCAGAGGCAACCCTTGGCTTTTTAGGACTTGGAGGTTCCGAGTTCAGCTTTGGGGCGGGACTTTCCAGCGCTAAAACGGTACTGCTTGAGGCCCCCCATATAACCATACTATTTAGTTTGGCCTTGGCCGGTTTAATCATGGGCCTAAATCTTTTAGGAGATGGACTGAGAGATTTTATGGATCCCAGAAATAAAATAAGGGCCCAGAAATGAAAAAATTAGGACAACTTTTTATTACCGGAATTTCTGGAACTAGTTTAACAACTGATGAAAAAAAGTTTTTAAAAGAAGAGGATATCGGTGGGATCATCCTTTTTTCTAAAAACTTTGAATCACTCGAACAGCTCACCCATTTAACCAGTTCCATTCAAGCTCTGCGCAAAGATAGGCCATTTTTTATCAGTGTAGATCATGAAGGTGGGAGGATTATTCGCTTTAAGCAGTTTTTTACCCAATTTCCTTCCATGTTGAAGATCGCTGGGCTTAACTGCACCGAAACTACCTATCAAGTAGCAAAAATAATGGCAATTGAGCTATCCTCTTGTGGGATAAATTTAAATTTTTCCCCTGTCTGCGATATTTATACTAATCCCAAAAATGAAGTGATTGGTGACAGGTCTTTTGGCCGGGATTTTGCAAGCATTAATAAAATGATTCCTTCTTTTATAAAAGGATTGAAAGAGTCTCATGTCCTAACTTGCGCCAAACATTTTCCAGGCCATGGCGACTCCCTAGAAGACTCACACTTTGATCTTCCGATGCTTAAAACTTCCCTAAAAACGTTAAAGGAGAGAGAATTTCTACCCTTTAAGTGTGCCATTGACTCTGGTGTGGATTTTGTGATGATGGGGCACTTACTAGTGCCGGCCATTGATCCAGTCCTTCCCGCCTCCCTTTCGCCTGTGGCCCATGAGCTTTTAATTGAGGGATTTAATTTTAAGGGACTGATTATATCCGATGATTTTCAAATGCAAGGCCTGACTAAGCATTACACTGATAAAAAGGCTTTAATCATGGCGCTTTTGGCCGGCACTCATATAGTTGAGTATAGAGATATGGATTACACTCGTAACTGCCTGGAAGAATTAAAAAAGGCCGTAGAGAAACGGGAAATATCCGGTGAATTGCTATTGCTTAAAGTTGCCCAGATAGCTCAATTTAAAAGGGAAAGACTGATGCCTTTAAAGGATTTCCGGCCAGGTGACATATCCTTTGATTATGCCAAGAAATTTTTGATAGATCTGAACCAAAAATTGGCAGATTAAAATAAGCGGATATACCAGCTTTTAGGTGGGCGAAAATTTCCATTTGAATGCCGAGTTCCCTATCTTTGATATTCTATAAATAGTGAAATTTTATAGATTAACTACCAAAATTGGCCTGGCCCTCACCTTGCTTTTAATTTCCCAAAATGTTGGATCGCTCACCGTTGAAGAAAGAAAGGCCATAATGAAAAAGACCTTTCAGGAATGCCGGGATGGTGAGCAAAGGAAATGCTATGAAGTTGGTGAGTACTACGAAAAAAAAGGTGCCTATAAAAAATCCATCAGCATTTTTAAAAAGGCCTGCTCAAGATTTAATCCTAAGGGAATTGATAAGGCCTGTGAAAAATTAAAGTATGGTGAAAAGGAAGTCTTTGATATCTCAGGCTTCAGTGGGGCCAAAAGAAGTCGCTCCTTTAAATATATTAGAGAATGTAGAAGAAAAGCATATGCTGGTTGTTTTAACTTAGGCCTTCTTTATGAAGAGAGTGCCAAAGAGCAGATGGCCAAGAGTTTAATCCAAAGGGCCTGTAAAGGTGGCGTTGAATCTGCCTGTTATAAATTAAGAGGGGATCAATCGTCCCAAATTATTTTTTGGGCATCCATTTTTCTCATTGGACTTGTTTGTTTTATTGTGGCGAATGCTGTTCTTTCCAAGGAAGAGGCCTTCAAGGCCACAGAAATTATAGGGGAAGAAAATGCCGGTGAAATTGATTATAAAAAATTCGGCTCGATTCTTTCTTATTCTAGACCGTTTTTTGTAAGATATTTTTCACCAATAGTTGCAGGCCTAAAAGGTAAAAAGAAATTAAGAGAAAGATATAAAAGACCGCTGGCCCGTGCCGGACTTACCGAAGCGCTAACGCCGGAAGATTTTTTTGCCTTCAAACTTTTTTTAATCATCGCTTTCCCCATCGTTTTTATAGGGATAAGGCAATTTCTTGATGAGACCTGGCCACTTACTCTTATTCCAGTTTTAGCAGGAGTAGGTTTTATATATCCCAATATATGGGCCAATGGCCTAGGAGATGCAAGGCAAAAAGAAATCATCATGTCCATGCCCTTTGCCGTTGATATGCTGGCCTTATCAGTTGAGGCCGGACTTGATTTTATTGCTGCCATGGCAAAGGTTACCGAAAAAGCGCGACCTTCTGCCTTGGTAGATGAGTTTAATCTTATTCAAAAAGAAATAAAAATTGGGGCCACTAGGGCCGAGGCGCTGAGAAAGATGGCCTGGCGGGTAGATATGATTCCCATCACCTCTTTTACAGCAACTTTGATTGCTGCAGATTCAGTTGGGGCAAATATAGGTCCAATTTTAAAAAACCTTTCAGTGGAAATAAGACAGAAAAAATCTGCAGAGGCCGAAAAACAAGGTGCTACCGCGGCCACTAAAATACTCTTTCCCATGTTGTTTTTAATTGTGCCGGCCGTTTTTATTGTGGTGGCGGCCCCCATCGCCCTTGAGCTTATAATTGGATGATAGAAATGGAACTGGTAATAAAAAGTAAAAATTTAAATCTAGGTAAAGATATTAAATTGGCGAACAACATTTTTACTCGGGTTAAAGGGCTTATGTTTGAAAATAAAATAACTGGCGATGGACTGCTCATTAGGCCTTGCAATTCGATCCATACCTTTTTTATGAAATTTAATATTGATGTGGTTTTTTTAAACAAGAATTTAAAAATAGTGAAGATAATCAGAAATATGCCTCCCTGGAGAATGAGTAAGATCTATTTCGATGCTTGGCAAGTTTTAGAGTTTGCAGGTAATGGCCTAAGCAGCGATGTTGAGGAGGGGGATTATATCGAGGAAGTATGTTTAAACTAGTTGCCGTAGCAGGTCCTCTAAGAGGGGAAGAGTTTTTACTTAGTAACGAGGAAGAGAACATTATCGGAAGAGATGAGGACGTAACTATTTCTATTCCACTTCCTGGCGTATCTGCGAAACAATTCTCTATTGTTGTTTCTGGGGATACCGCCTATTTAAAAGATCTAGGATCAAGCAACGGAACCCTCGTCAATGGAAATTTGGTAAGATCTGCAACCATAAAAGATAGAGATAAAATCATATTGCCAGATTGTATTTTGCAAGTAGTTTATCTTAAAGAAAATATTATTTTAGTGCAGAAAAAATTGGATGATGAAGAGGAAGATGCCTTTGACAAGGCCCCTCCGATGCCGAGTGCTTTGCCTCAAAAAGTTCTTCATTTATTTAGATATAAATTCATGTCTTTTATCAATGGCATGAATGAGGAATATGAATGGCGAGTCATGGTGGCCATCTTTTTAGCAATTTTTGTTGTCGCTACGATAAGCCTCACCATTTTTCCTGTCTTAAAAGATAGTAAAAAAATACTTTTAATAGAATCAGCAAAAAGGGGAGTGCACTTTGCCCAAGAGATAGGACGAATGAATGCCCGGGCCTTAGAACAGAAAAATATAGATCAGGTGGACACTGCATTTTTAGATAGTGAAGAAGGTGTCGCTTCATATGAACTGTTTGATATGGAAGGAAGGATTGTTAGACCTATTGGGAAATTAAATAGCTACATTTCTGATCCCTTTTCCATTAAAACCAGGGATTGGGCAAAAAGCAGCAAATCTGGAAAAAATGAATACGTTCAGGTGCTCGGTGAAGGAGAGATAGGAGTCGGTTCTCGAATTAATGCCTATAACGCAAAATTGGGTGCCTTTGAACCGGTGGGTATTATAGCCATTAGGTTTACTCCTAGAACTTTAGCGATGGAGGCAACAAAAAACTCCCGCGCTTATTTAGAAGCGCTTACCACCTCAGCACTAGTTGCCATTTTATTTTATGGAATTATTTATTTTTTAACTTTAAAACCTTTAGATGAACTTCGATATTTAATCGACCAGGGAATGAAAGGAAAAATTAGAACCATTGAGGGCAAATATCTGATGGTCGAATTGAGCAAGCTTAAAAACTCTATAAATAATCTTTTGCAAAAAAACCGAGAACTCTCAAGTGATACGGATGATTTCGGTGGCGGTATGGAGGAAATGGAAGATGATGGCCCATATGTGGCCCAATTGCAGGAGTTTTTGAAAGGAAGTGGCGAATCCGCCATGATCCTCGATTCTGAAAAGAATTTAAAATATATAAATGAAAAGGGAGAAGAGCTAGTAGGTATAAGAGAGAATATCTCTCAAGGGGAAAATCTACTCGATTGTGCTCCTGAAAAAGGTTTAGCGGCCACGATAATTGAGCTTTGTGATAATTCGGGTGGAAATAATATGGTCAGCCAGGACGCTGAGTATGAGTTAGGTGGTGTTCCCTCCACCATTTATGTTACAGGGCTTATTGGTAAAGATAACTACCCCAAGGCGTTTTTTGTAACTTTTATTCCAATTAATTAATTATGAAGAATGTACAGATAAGAAAGACATTTAAAAATCCAGCGCAACCGGGAATTTATTATCGGCTTCTTTGTTTGACTGGGGAGAATAAGGGTACTTCTTATTTTTTAAAGGGAAAAAGGCTGGTTCTTGGTAGAGGGTCAGAAGTGGATATTCCCGTTTTAGATATAAACTCCAGCAAACTACATGCTGAGATGAAAAGAATAGGGAGTGAATATATTCTAACTGACCTGGGTTCTTTAAATGGAGTCTTTATCAATGATGAGCGGGTGCTGCAAAGACATATGTCAACAGGGGATCGTTTAATAATTGGAAAAACAGTGTATAAATATGATGTGATTGATGTGAAAGAAGATCTAGCATCATTGATTGGGATAAAAAAAGAAGAGGAGCTGGAAGAAGAAGAGGAAATCATTCCCGAAAAAAAAGAAAAGAAACCTTTAAATAAAAAACTTTTGATTGGCATCGGTGTCCTAGCGGTATTGTTTTTATTTGATACCGATGAGCCAGCGCCCAAGGCCAAAAGAAGGCCTGCCAGTGAAGATAAAAAAGTTGATGATTCGATAGAAAAAGATTTTAGGTCTATGCTTAAAAAAGGCGAAAGTGACGCCGACAAGGAAGTTAAAGATAAACTCGCCGGGGCCATACACCGGGGTTTAAGAGAACTTCGGGAAAAGAACTACTTCCGCGCTATTCAGGAATTTAATATGGCCTTAATTTTACACCCTAATCATTCCAGGTCCAGTTTTTACCTTAGTAAAACGAAAGGGGCCTTAGATGATGAAATTTCCCTTAATTTTTTAAGGGCCAGAAGAGAAACTCTTGCGCTTAAGTATCAAGGGGCCATTGTCTCTTATTGCCAGGTTATAAACCTTTTAGAGGGTTATGATTCTGATGAAAGATTTGTAGAAGCAAAAGAACAAATAGAAATCCTAGAGGAAAAGCTAGGACTGGAGAAAGGTGCGACTAAGTGTACTGAAAAACGATAGTCAAAAAGAAGATATTGACCTGTCCCAATTTATTAAAGAAGGGGACAAGGGACCATTTTCTTTTTATCTAGGCAGGTCTAAAGATTGTCAGATCATACTGGAAGGCCGAGAGATCTCTCGGAAGCAGGCAGAAATATCTTTTGCTGACGGTGTCTGGTCCATCAAGAACCTTTCCCCTTCTATTCCTTTGATTATCAATGGGGTTCCAACTCTAAAGGCCACCCTTGAAACCGGAAATGATATATTCCTAGGCCCTTACAGAATACTTGTTGTTTCGGCCGAAAAACCTCAGGTGGAGGAAGCTCCAGAGCAACCTGAGGAAGAAAATGAAGCAGATAAAAGTGTCGCAGAAGAAGATGAGGCAATTGGCGGGGATGATGAAGCTGAGAGCTTGGATTTTTCTGAGGGGGAATCCGAACAGATCTCCCCAGATGCTGAAACTTCGACTTTAGGTGATATGGGATCTGAGGAAGAGGCCAGCTTTGAAAGTGATGATGAGGGTGGTGGATTTGATGATGAAGGTGGCGGCTTTGGTGAAGAAGATGATGGGATGGAAGTTGCTGATGAGGCCACCACCGATTTGCCATTTGTGGAATTTGAACTGAGTATATTTGGGGAATTCGCTCCTTATGAAAAATTTAAAATTGTGGATAAAGAAACATTTATTGGCCGAGACAAATCTAAATGCAGCATTATCCTCAATGACCCTGAAGTTTCCTCTGTTCATGCAGTTATAAAAAAGAACCTGTATCAATGTGAATTAGAAGATATGGGCTCTAAAAATGGGACCCTCTTAAATGGGAAAAGGATAAATAGAGATATTATCGCTAACGAAGATGAATTTATTATTGGTAGCACAACTTTTTCTGTTCGCGCCCATTCAAAATTTCTAGAGCAAGAGGCCGGAAGGCTCATGCCGGTGGAAGAAAATCAAGTTATAGACGTTGAGCAAGAAGTAGATATTGAAGCGGCATTTGAAGAAGAGGAAGAAGGTGAAGAGACCGCTGAAGGAAAAAAGGTCTCTAAAGGGCCGAAGAAAAAAGTCAGTTTGTTAGAGCAAATTAAAAACGACCCGGTGAAAAAGAAACGGGCAATCATGATCGGGGCGGTGCTTGTCTTGGCCCTCTTATTAATTGATACCGGGCCAGATAAACAGACAGAAAAAGAAAAAGCGGTAAAGATCGCTAAGGCCAAGGACGCAAAGAAAAAAAAAGAAGAGAAGAAAGAAAAATCTAAATTTACACCGGAACAGCTGGATTTTCTTGATTCCACCTATCTTTTGGCCAAAGAATTATTTAAACAGGGGAAATATGCCGAAACCCTCTTCGAATTGCAAAAGATTTTTTCAATCACTCCAGAGTATAAAAACGCGAAACAAATCAATGAACTTGCCAAGCGTGGACTTGCTAAAATGGAGCAGATCGAACGAAAGAGAAGAGAAGAGATCGCTAGAAAAAAACGGGAACAAAGAGTTAAAGATTTAGTAAAAAAAGTGGAAGTTGCGGTTAAAGAACGGCAACCTGAGTTGGCCAAGGGGCTATTCTCACAAATACTGAAACTAGATCCAGAAAATTATGAGGTCACTCAATTAAGACTAGAAATAGAGTCATGGGAAAAAGAGGCACAGAGAAAGCAAGCGGAAGAAGATAGAAAGAGAGCAGAAAGAGATAAGATGGTAGAGCAACTTTCTCCAGGAAAAACCGCATATCTTGCCAAGGACTGGTATAAGGCCATTATAAGGCTCAATCAGTTTTTGCAAAATAGCGGTATGGATGAGGATCTTATTAAAGAGTCCTCTGATATGTTAACAGATGCTAAAAATCAATTAGCAAATATAGTCGACCCAATCCTGGAAAAGGCCGAGGCCTTAATGGAGGGACAGGATTTGAAAGGGGCCTATGAGGAATATAAAAAAGTTCTGTTTTTTGATCCCTCTAAACAAAAACCGCTAGAGGAAATGGAAAATATTCAGAATCTTTTGACGGTTCGTGCCAGAAAAATATATCGCGAGGCCATTGTTGCGGAATCTTTGAGTCTATTTCAAGATGCAAAGACTAAATTTTTAGAAGTTCAGCAAGTTTCTCCTTCAGATTCCGAGTATTTTACCAAGGCCACAGAAAAACTTAAAAACTATTTGGATTATGAATAATAGGAATTATTATGATTAAATTAAAAAGCTATTCGGCAAAAACCAATCAGGGCCCTTTCCTGCAAGTAAATGAAGACAACTTTGACATCGATCTGGTCAATAAGATGTATCTCTTATTTGATGGTTTTGGCGGTTCTGGTATTGGAGATGTGGCAGTTCAGTCGCTTAAAAAAAATATAAAAAGTTTTTACACTAAATTTAGCGATGATCCGGACTCAACCATGCCTTTTTTTTATAGCCATAAGTATAACCTTGAGGGAAATGCTCTGATAAACTCCCTGCATAATGCCCAAAAACTATTAGTTAATGAAAACCAGGTAAAAGAAATCTCTCTGCGTGGCGGTTCTTCGGCCATAGCTGCCGTTCAATCAGAGAACCTGCTTATTATTGCCTCTACCGGAAATTGTCTTACAGGACTCTTTCGGAGAGGTCACCTAGAAGTGGTTAATTACCCAGATAGTTTGGAGTATTTATCAGGAGAAAAATTTAATTCTTATCTCCAAACGACCCCTCTTAGTGGTTTTGGCCTTTTTGAAGACCTTCACTTAAGTATTAAAGAAATTAGGCCCATGGAAGGGGATTTGTTAATTTTAATGACTGATGGAGTGTATTCCCGAATTAATAATGAAGAATTAAAGTATATTATTGAAAAGCAGAATATGTATTTGCCAGAAAAAATAGATGAAATCTTCGAGCTGGCCAATTCCCATGGCAATCTTGATAATCAATCCATAATCTTTCTCCAATTCTAAAATTTACAGTTAGTCTCTTTTAGGAGAGAATTTCAGTGTAGTAGACCAACTCTTTTGGAGCGTTTAATGACGACAAAAGTACTTGTGGCAGAAGATAGCCTAACAGTTCAAAAAGTGATCAATTTTACTTTGGAATCAGAGCCTTTTGAACTGGATTATTGCAAAAGTGAAGATGAACTGTTTAAAAAATTCAAAAAGGGAGAGTACAATCTTGTCTTTTTGGATATGAACCTTTCAACTCAAAAAACCGGTTATGACCTGTCTAAAGAACTCAGGCTGATTGATCCCGATATTTCCATCCTAGGGTTATTTGGGACTTTTGATGTAGTTGAGGAAAATTCTCTGAAAGATGCCGGCATCGGTGAAAAGATTATAAAGCCTTTTGAAAGTGCTAAATTTATTGAAGTCTGTCGAAATCTAGCGGGCCTAGAGGCAGATCTAGTCTCCCTCCCACTAGTTGAAGAGGAATCTGTAGAAGATGAAGAGTGGACCGTCAATGCTCCTGACATTGAAGTGGGGGCCATTGCTGAAACACCCTCTATGAAAGAGGCCGAGGATGATCTGAAAAGCTGGGGAGTGGATATTCCTGAAGTCATTGAGGAAAATATAGAGGCGCTGGACGAATCCCTGCTAGAAGAAGGGGCGGAGTTAATTGAAACGATAAATCTAATTGAACCAGATGTTGAAGAGCTAGATGAAATGGCCATTCCAAGCGATGTGGACCTAGAACTTCCAGAGACAGTGCTCAATATGCCCCATACATTACCTGAGGAAGATCTCGTTGAAGAAACCCGGGAAATTTCTCATACCCCGGAATCAAAAACCAATATTGAAGAGGATATTAACGAGGATATTTCACCGGATGATTTTTGGGCCGCTGATGAAACAGTGGTGGTGGATCTCGAAGAGGTAAAAGTACCAGAAGTAGAACCCAAACAAGCTGTGGCCGCTACGGAAATAACTGATGATATTATGGCCAAGATCAAAGAGAGTCTAAGGCCTTTAATTGAACAAGAAGTTAAAAAATACTGTCAAGAAACCCTGGAAAAAGTGGCGTGGGAAGTAATTCCGGACTTAGCGGAAAACCTGATCAGAAAAGAAATTAAAGATATCGCTAAGTCAGAGGACTAAGCTGTCCGGAATAGACGCTTACAACTTCGCCGTTAAATACCAAGGCCTCACCCATAGGGCCTAGACCTTTAAAGACCCCAGTGAGCTTATCTATTTGCACCGTAGCATCCATGTGAATACACTTTTCGGCCCATGATTTTTTAATAATAGTGGGATTTAATCTATGCTTTAAAATATATTCATAAATATCTCTAGATAAATTCCTCACGGATACGCGGGTAATTTTCAGGGAACTGGCAGGATAAAATGTTCGTTCTTTTATGGGCCGGCCAAGGGTTAGGTTGATTCCCACTCCCACCATAAGAACGCCATCAATATTTTGGATGAGTATTCCCCCGCATTTTTCACCTTTTTCATTTAAAAGATCATTGGGCCATTTAAGTTTAAGTTCAAGAGAGAAGATTTTCTTAAAAAAATCTGAGATTAAAACTGCTACTTCCAGAGGTGTTAGGGTTGCTACCTCACCGGGTTTTAAGGTGAAAGAGAAGGCCAGCGATTCCTTTTGATGAATCCATAACTTTCCCTGCCTACCAAATCCACTTGTTTGCTCACCAGTCGATACCAAAACGTTTCCACCATTAAAGTTATCTCTTAGATAGTTCTGGGTAGAATCAATTGTGGCGAGATGAATGTGTTGCGTTATATGTGGCATTTTCCTTCCTATTCAGGTAATTAAGACACTTAACATAATATGTCCAAAGGATTTTCATGACCATCATAGAGCGGGAAACACCCAGAAAGATAACGATCACTCCAGGAATTAACCCCTATGCCCAAGGCTCAGTAATTGTGGAATTTGGTAATACCAAGGTTCACGTAACCGCCATTGTGGAAGAGGGTGTACCTTCTTTTATGCGCGATCAAGGTATCGGTTGGGTGACTGCTGAGTACTCCATGTTGCCATCTTCTACTCACACCAGAAATAGAAGAGAGCGGGGAAAAGTCGGCGGCAGAACCATGGAGATTCAAAGACTTATTGGCAGAGCTCTCCGCGCTGTGGTCGATTTTAAAAAACTTGGTGAGCGAACCGTGATGATCGATTGTGATGTCCTGGTTGCCGATGGTGGCACTAGAACCGCCTCCATATCTGGTGCTTATGTAGCGCTAAGTCTAGCTATTAAAAAACTGATGAGTGAAGGACTAATATCAGAGTCTCCGCTAAAAGATTCTCTTGGCGCTATCTCTATTGGAGTAACCAAAGAGGGAAAGATAATAGCAGACCTGAACTATGAAGAAGATTCCACCTGTGAAACAGATCTAAACCTGGTCATGACAGGAAGTGGTAGATTTGTAGAAATTCAAGGAACTGCCGAGGGAGAGCCCTTCTCGCAAGAACATCTTGATGCACTTTTAACCGCGGGTAAAACAGCTCTTAAAAGTGTATTCGCAGAACAGGAAAGAGTTCTTAAATGAATTTCATTCTAGCTTCCTCAAACGCCCACAAACTAGAAGAGCTTAAAAATTATTTTGCTCCCCTAGATCAGTTTAATCTCGAGCTTGCTAGCGAAAAAATTGCCGTGGAAGAAACTGGCAGCACCTACTATGAAAATGCCCATCTAAAGGCAGAAAAATATTACCAAAAGTTTAAAAAACCAACTCTGGCAGACGATTCAGGGTTAAACGTCACAGCACTACCAGACGACCTAGGAATTCACTCCTCAAGATTTGGTGGAGGCAACTTAACCGACCTGGAAAAAAATGAGCTTCTGCTTTCTAAGCTTAGCGAAGACCGTGAGGCCTCCTTCACCTGTGTTCTCTGCTTTTATTTAAATCCCCAGGAGATCTTTTTCTTTGAAGGAGGCCTCAAAGGAATTATCGCCACTGAGATAAAAGGCGATAAGGGCTTTGGTTATGATCCAGTCTTTATTCCTGAGGGAAGGGCGCAAGAAATGCAGAATAAGGGCCATGATGAGCTAATAACTCTAGCGATGATTCCCGACTGGAAGGCAGCTAACTCTCATAGGGCCAAGGCCTGCGCCTCGGCCGTTCAATTCTTTCGGGAAAGGGATGGACAAAGCTTATAATTTTCAATAAAACACCCAGTACCTATTTTTAAATATGTCGGAGCGTAGCGCAGGGGTAGCGCATCTGCTTTGGGAGCAGAGGGTCGGAGGTTCAAATCCTCTCGCTCCGACCATTTTTTAAAAATGAAACAAAGATAAGTACTCGTGTCCAAAAACTTTTTTGTAGAGTTTTCGAATTATTTTTCTTGTTAATACAATTCTATAGACTCCAAGAAACCAAAAGAGGCCTAAAGAAATACCTAGCCAAGGTTCTAACTTGTTATCATGAATATAGTCTAAAATTATAAGTATAATGGTAGAAAGAAAAATGGGGATTATAAAAGTTAGAGGGGCAAAATCATTTCCATACATTGCCTGAGCTAGATCTTCTTTTAAATCCGGACCAGTGATACTAACCTTTTTTCTTAAAAGGATAAAAACGATTAGAACACTGATAAAGATGTTTATGGCCATATAAGCCAGGAATATTTTGCCGGCCAATCTTTCGGCCAAGGTAAATCCGTAAAAAACCACTCCAAAATAGTAAATGCCTAGAACGAGATAAAAATAGAAATTAAATGCTCTCGCTTTATTTAATTTCTCAACTTCACTTTTTAACTCATCCATCAAAGACCTCTTTTTTATATTATAAGGTAAATTGGACTCAAGATGAATAAAAAAAAGGGGATACTTGCGTATCCCCTTCTATTTTGAAAAATTTCTATTTAAATTATTTTAGAAGAACATCTCCAAGAATTTCAGTCATGTGCTCTGGAGTAGTTCCGTTGATCTCAGCAGCTTTTTCAAGAAGCTCTTCCATCTTATCAGAATCACCATTTAAGTGAGACTCAAGAGCAGCTTGAGCAGAAGCATAATCGCTTCCAAGTAGCTCTTTAGTAAAAGTATCTTGATCTTTTTGAGTTAGAGATCTTTTTGAAGAAATCTTTGAATATGCATTTTGAAGCTTAGCAACTTCAGTCGCTCTAACTTCTGATAGACCAAATTTAGCAACTAGGTTTTCAGCAATTTCAGAAACTTCAGC
>SMWT01000031.1 GCA_004356615.1 Deltaproteobacteria bacterium
AACCTAAAACGTGGGCAACCATATACTCTCCTTAGTTTGATTTGATGTATTAATTCTACTAAAATGAGAAAGGTATATTTTTGCTTACCCTAGAAAAGAAGTAAAGGACTAGACTATGAACCTTTTGATCACCGGCGGGACAGGATTTATAGGAACCAGGTTAATAGGTTCTCTTAACGGCAGAGAGGACTTAAAAATCACGGTGCTGACTCGAGATGCAAAAAAGAAGCTTCCCAGCGGAGTGAAGTCGATCTTTTGGGATCCGGAAAATAACATCTACCCCATTGAGCACTTCAAGGAAGTGGATGCCATCGTTAATCTAATGGGAGAAAACCTCGCAAATAAAAGATGGAGTGAGCGCCAAAAACAAGTTTTAGAAGAAAGTCGGGTTAAAAATACCGAGTATTTTTTCGATCAGATAAAAAAACATAACACGCGCAGGTTAAAAGTTATTGTCCAGGCCTCGGCCATCGGTATTTATCCTAAAAATTTGGAAAGAGAGATTAGCGAAGACACAGAGCTGGATTCAGATTTTCTCGCAACGCTTTGTAAGAACTGGGAAAACCAACTAGATCTTTACAAAGAGGTGGATAAAAAAGTCGCCATAAGATTTGGTATCGTCTTAGGCCTTGGAGGTGGGGCACTTAAAAAATTACTTCCCATTTTCAAACTAGGGCTTGGTGGCAAGATCGCCTCAGGTAGACAAATAATGAGCTGGATTCATGTGCAAGATGTAGTCAATATCATCATCAAATCCTTATATGATGAGCGCTATCAAGGCGTTATTAATGCTGTATCACCAAACCCCGTATCCAACGAGAATTTCTCTAAAGCACTGGGTACAGCGCTTCATCGGCCGGCCATTTTTCCCGTTCCCGAAGTGATGATGAAAATAATAATGGGAGAAATGTCTACCATCGTACTAGATGGACAGAGAGTTATCCCCAAGCATTTAAAAAAACTTGGTTATAATTTTCAATTTCCAGATTTAGCGGGTGCCTTGAAAGACATTTGTGGCTAGGACTCTGAGACCGATACGATTTTTGGAACTTCCAGCATGTCCCCTACGCGCAAGATATCATCTTTTTGATAATACCGAAGAAGCCAGATGGGTACATCCATTCGATATTTGATCCTATCTAGGGTATCCCCTCTTTTGACATGATATTTTTTGATCCCATCAATTTTATAATTATTAAAAAAATCTTCTTGAATGCTTAGGTGATATTCTCTTCTTTTTCGTTTAAAACGTTTTATATTTTTTATATCCAGAGGAATGATAATGCTTCCTCCAAGTCGGATAGATTTTGATCTAATTTTTCTATTATATTTGAGAATCTTTCTAACTGGAACTAAGCTCCAATCAGCGTAATGGCCAAGGGTTTCTTCAGGCTCGATGCTGACTCTATATAAGTTGTTTTTAACTCTTTTTAAATCCAGATCATAAGATTTAACCACATCAAGAGGAAGATGGACGGCGAACTGTTTTTCCTCCCCTGAAAAATCCAAGCTTTTTAACCATTTTAAAATAGGCCTATTTATCTTGGCCATTCTCTCTAGGAACCCATGTCTTAGTTTAGGTTTAGGTTTGCGTTTTACTCTTTTAGGGGCCCTATAGGTTCCGATACTGGCCATTAATTTTTTCTTACGAGTTATGCTAACTTCGGGGATTTTTAGCTGAAAGTTTCTAGGTAAGGCCAGGTTTCTTCTAAAGACTGCTGGTCGTAGCGCTAAATTATAACTTTGCAACTCTCTGAGCCCTATTTTTGTCAGCCGAGAGATTTTTTTAATGGGCATTCTATTGGGCAGTTTTAGGACGGTAAAAGGTTTTAACTTCTTCCTTCTTATTTTTTTAAAAAACTTTTTAGGGTTTTCTGAGATTTCACTGGCCGCTACAAAAGTGGCATAGAAATTTTTGGAAGCGAATCTAAACCGGCGGCCATTATAATTTTCTACAATTTTACTGATATTTTTGGTTTTCATTTTCCGCACGGCCCGGTCCATGGCCTTGGGACCGTAGTTGTAGGCGGTTAAGGCCAAAGGCCAAGTTTTAAACCTTCTATAATTATCGCCTAAGAGTCTTACTGCCGCTTTTGTGGATTTTACCGGATCCCTTCTCTCATCAATAAGATAATTTCTTTTTAATTTATATAGTCTTCCAGTAGACCTCATAAATTGCCAAATTCCCGCCGCCCCAACTTTAGAATAGGCCTGGTAATTAAAAGAACTCTCCACATGAGGAAGATAGGCCAACTGTTCTGGATGTCCTTTTTCTCTAAAGCTTTTTTTAATCTGTTCCAAGTATTTATAAGACTCTGCCAGCCCCTGGAGATATCTATTAGACATGCCCCCTTGATAGCGAATTCTACGCGCCATTTTTCTTAGTTTCTTTTTAGGAAGTCGTTGTAGTTTAAAAAGAAGATCCTCATTCACTTTTACCGGTTTACCCTTGATGATAGAGAGGATGATTTTTTTCCAGCGTCTTTTACGCGCTTTAACTTTTCTTCTTCTATTTCTGCGAGATAGACCTCTTACAGAAACTGTTTCATAAATTATGCCTAGGTTGTGCTCGTCATGAAGAAACCCTTCATCAGAGTTGATCTGGGAGTAAACTTTTTCCCAAAAGTTTACCCGCTTCCTCATTTTGTGATCTACAGGAAAATGTTTTTTTGAAAGCCCTGCAAATAACACTGTGGGACAGAGACAGAATATAAGTAATATTACCTTCACCATTAAATTATAATCGACATGTTCACCATTATCATTAGAATATGGGACTAATTAGAGGAGGAATAAGTGACTAATTCAATTTATAATTTTGAAGTTGTTAATATCTCTGGGGAAAGGGAAACCCTAGAAAAGTATAACGATAAGGTAATATTAATCGTAAATGTGGCCAGTAAATGTGGTTTCACCCCACAATATAAAGGGCTAGAAGAGCTTTATAAAAAATATAAAGATCAGGGCCTTATCATTTTAGGCTTTCCCTGCAATCAATTTGGCAAACAAGAACCGAGTGATGACGACGAAATCTTAAGCTTTTGTGAGCGAAACTATGGTGTAACATTTCCTCTCTTTTCAAAAATTGAGGTCAATGGTGAAGGTGCCCACCCCCTTTTTAAATTTTTGAAAAAGGAATTACCAGGGCTCTTGGGCAGTGAAAAAATTAAATGGAATTTCACCAAATTTTTAATTGATAAAAAAGGCAATCCCCTCAAGAGGTATGCCCCTAAGGACACTCCTTCTAGTTTAATCCCGGAGATTGTAAAATTACTTGGTTAATCTCTCTGGAGAAACGATCTATTTCTTCTTCCGTGTTGTAGTAGTGAACGGAGGCGCGAACTAAATCGGTAAGGCCCCTTAAGTTGAAATCTAGAGGGAACCTCTCTTTAGGTATATAAGTAACATTTATATTTTTTTTAAACAGCTGGGACCAAACATCTTTTGAGTCTATGTTTTTAATTTTAAAAGTAACGATCCCACTTTTTATTTTGCCCTGATCATGAAGAGCAATATCTTCGATTTCGCCTAGTTTTTCTCTTAGCAGGTTTGCGAGATGGATTACTCGCTTTTCAATTTTATCCATCCCAATACCCAGCGCGTACTTTACCGCCTCGGCCAGGCCTAACTTACCGGCAAAGCTGCTCTCCCAGGTCTCAAGTCTTTGGGCCTTATCCCGTAGTTTAAAATTTTCACCGTCCTGCCAATCAGCGGTCATCATATCAACCACTGGCGGGAGAAGGTAATTAAGCCTTTCCCTTTTAATATAGGCAAATCCGGTACCACGTGGGCCTCTTAGAAATTTTCTTCCCGTAGCGCAAAGGGCGTCACATTTTATTTTGGAAACATCCACCCTCATCTGACCTATGGATTGAGTGGCATCAAGGAGATAAAAGATATCGTACTTCCTTGCCAATGCTCCAATATTTTCCACTGGATTTACCAGTCCTCCCTGACTAGGAACATGGGTGATGGCCAAAAGCTTAGGTTTTTTGGCCTTAATCATCTTTTCAAGAGCAGAAACGGAGGTCTCCCCTGTTTCCTCTTCAGGGATAAGCTCAACGTTCACGCCTTTTATTTTTTTAAGGTGGAGTATTCCTAGCAGGTTGCTGCCATATTCTGCGGAAGTGGTGAGAATGGTATCTCCCTGCTTAAATTCCATACCGTAAAAAACCACCTGCCAGGCCCTAGTGGCGTTTTCAAAGAGAGCGATTTCATCAGCATGTGCTCCAATAAGTTGGGCCAAATCGCGGTAGATCCCCTCAATTTTAGGAGCAGCATATTCCATCGCCTCATATCCACCTATTTTGGCCTCCAGGTTTAGGTAATCAGTTACTGCTCCAACTACCTGTTTAGGCATGAGTGCCGCCCCGGCGTTGTTGAAATGGATTAGGTTTGGAGCACAGAGATTATCCTTAGAGTATTTTTGCCAACTATGACTCATTGCTTCATTCTCCTTTGACTTTTCTTAGGGTATATCTTGGGCCAATTCAAAAAAGGAAATAAAATGTCTTTCAATTTTGTATTTTTTCTAATGGCGGCGATTTTAATAACTCTTGGTTTTTTTAGTAAGTCTTTTCGCACCAATGAACAACAAAAAATGAAACTGGAGGCCAATTATTTCGAATCGCTTAAAAGAGCTAAAGCTGGAAGTCTAGATAAAACGGAGCTATTAAAAGAAGCGGCACTTTACTTTAAAAACCTTGGACTCTCCCCGGCAGAATCTAAAATAAGGGTTGAACACGATTTGACCTTGATGAAATCTTTGGCCTAACACCCTATTATCTTTCAAGTATTTTATAAGGTACTATTTTAGCGTTAACTAAAGGAGTACCTTTCATGAGAGTTGTCTGTATTTTTCTATTTTTATTAAGCGGTTGCTTAAAAGAAAAACAACTAGGCTCAATAGAAAATCCGATAAAATTATTTTTTACCCCATCCATTAACTCAGGAATCATCACCGAAAATTCAAAAGTTTTTCTTAAATATCTAGAAGAGGAAACGGGACTATTTTTTACTACCAAGGTACCAACTAGCTACATAGCGGTGGTAGAGTCCTTCGGGTCAAAACGTGCCGATATTGGAATCATGAATTCCTTTGGTTATATTTTGGCCAATGAAAAATATGGCGCCACCGCAGAACTTAAAATTATTCGTTATGGTGTAGATTTTTACCGCGGCCAAATTGTCGCCCATGTGAATAGTGGAATTAAAAAAATAAAAGATATTCAAGGTAAAAATTTTGCTTTTACAGATGCCTCCTCGGCCTCAGGATATATGTTTCCCCTAAAAATATTAATGGATAATAATGTAAAACCGGGGAATACGGTTTTTGCCATTAAGCACGACAATGTCATCTCCATGATCTATCAGGGCCAGGTTCAGGCCGGCTCAACTTTTTATAGCGCTCCATCAGCAGATGGCACGGTAAACGATGCTCGACGGTTGGTGCTAACCCAATTTCCCGACGTGTTAGAAAAAATCAAGATTATCGCCATCACTGATAAAATCCCTAACGACCCCTTTGTTTTTAGAAAAGATCTACCAATAGATATTAAAAAAAAATTCAAGGATGCCTTATTTAAGTTTTTAAAAAGCAAAAAGGGACAAGATATCTTTTTTAACATCTATAATTTTAAAGGTGTTGTTCCTACGGTTGATTCTGATTATGATAATCTAAGAGATGTTATTAAAACGATCAAAATGGATTTAGACGGTTTAATCAAATAATGTTAGCAGTAAAAAAACTTAACAAGATTTATCCCAATGGCACCCACGCCCTAAAAAATGTCAGCTTTGACGTTAAAAAAGGTGAATTCTTAATTATCATTGGACTAAGCGGTTCAGGGAAATCGACTCTCCTTCGTTGTATCAATCGCCTGATCGATCTAACTTCCGGTTCAATTATCTTTGAAGGCGTGGAAATATCAAAGCAAGAGGGAGCGGCGCTCAGAAAGACCAGATCAAAAATTGGCATGGTCTTTCAAAACTTTAACTTAATTCCCAGGTTTAGCGTTTTAAAAAACACCTTGACTGGAGCTCTCACTAGAACTGGAACCCTTGCCTCTATTCTCGGGAATTTTTCTAAAGAGGATGAAAAAAAAGCACGTGGTTTTTTAAAAACGGTGGGCCTAAACGGCAAAGAAAGATCTCGCGCCGATAACTTATCCGGGGGAGAGCAACAACGTCTGGGCATGGCCCGCGCTCTGATGCAAGACCCGATCTTGCTCTTGGCCGATGAGCCTGTGGCCAGTCTTGATCCTGCCACCTCTCATACCGTTATGGATTATCTTAAAAAAATAAATAAGGAACTTGGGGTAACCATTATTTGCAATCTGCATTTTCTATCCCTGGTTCGTGAATACGGCACTAAAGTTTTGGCCTTAAAAGATGGCGAGATTGTCTACCAAGGGCCACCGGACGGCATTGATGAGAAGTGGTTTAAAACTATTTATGGAGAAGAGGCCAAAGAGGTGGGGATAAACTGACATGGCGCATCGACACTTCTTCTCTCTCCTTTTAGATACCCTGCTTTGGAGTTATACCTTCCTGGCAACTCACAAGATTATCTACAATAAAATCATTATGAGCATAAGGTATCCCGAGTTTAGTTGGGGACAACCACTTATTTGCCTAATCTTAGGTCTTATTACCAGTGCCCTTATTTATTTCTTTCTGCCTGGATTATCTATTGGTCGGGCCATCTATTTTAAAACTTATGCCAGATTAAATAGACCCTTTTTCAAACGGCCCTACATCTATGTAGCATTTTTGATCTTTTTTATCACTTTAATAAGTGGGCTCTATGTTTCCCAAGTTTCACTTCGAGAATTTTTCTCTCATAGTGGATTGATGGGAGCTAAAAGAATTTTTATCGCTCTATTCACGCCAAACTTTGGAATTTTAGAAGAATCATTATTTGCCGCCATTGAAACTATTTATATGGCCTTTATCGCCACCTTATTTGCTATTCCTATAGCTTTTGTTCTTAGTTTTTTTGCGGCAAAAAATTTGATGATGGGATCTCCCCTCTTTAAAATCATCTATACCATCCTCCGGTTTATTTTAAATTTAACCAGATCCATTGAACCTTTAATCTGGGCCATTATCTTTTCCGTATGGGTGGGGATCGGCCCTTTCTCTGGAATGCTGGCCCTTTGTATCCACTCGATTGCCTCACTTTCTAAGCTCTACAGCGAGCAAATAGAGGCCATCGACCAAGGCACCATGGAGGCCATAACCTCAACTGGGGCCAGGCCTGTTCAGATTGTCTGGTTTGGAGTTGTTCCACAAATCATCCTGCCTTTTGTCTCCTTTACTATCTATCGCTGGGATATCAACGTCCGCATGGCCACCATTATTGGACTTGTAGGGGGAGGAGGAATCGGAACCCTTCTTATGCAATATCAGGGCCTTGCCAAATGGAATGAGGTGGGACTTCTGGTTTTAATCATCGCTACCATCGTCTGGGCGATGGATACTATTTCTACCAAAATCCGCCAGGCCATCAAATAATTGATAGATACTGTGCAAAGTGGTAATTTATCCCCTTATGAAAGCTACAATTATAGGCGAGATATTTGGTGCCATTATTAATTTGTTTGCGCTGACCGATAGGTATCGATTTGTAAACAATCGCACCTTAAAAAGGTGCCGGAAAATCAATATCTAATAGTAGCTTGGCACAACAATCTCATCGGGGCCGATTCATGAAGTTAAAAAAGGCGAAGAAGAGCTCAAAAGGATTTATCTATGAAAACTTTAATTTTACTTTTACTTGTAGTTTCTTGTGGCTCTGAAAACATGGAAAATGTGGGCCTTATAAAAGAAAATGGAATGGCTAAGTTCAAACCATGTCCTAAAAAACCCAACTGTTATTCTTCTGCTGAAGAAATAGATACTGATAACTATTTTTTTCCTATCACAGTAAAAGAGCCAAGAGAAACGGCCCATAATAAAGCTTTAAAAATAATTGGCAATATGGGCGGTACACTTGTAGAGCAAAAAGAGTTCTATATTCATGCCACCTTTACCTCAGCGATCTTTCGGTTTATTGATGATTTTGAAGTATATACTGGGGACCAAGATATTGTTGGCATAAAATCATCTTCAAGAATGGGACACTCCGATCTTGGAACAAATAAAAAGCGTCTTAGGGATTTTACTTTTCGCTATCATCAGACCCGCTAAGCGGCAGCTCAATGACAAATTCGGTATTGGGAGACTCTTTATTGTAATATAGAGTTCCACCCAACTCTTCCAGGTTTTCCTTGGAGGTGGAAAGTCCCATGCCAGAGGATTTAACATCTTCATGGGTGGTAAAAAAGGGTGTAAAGATTTGATCTACAATTTCTGGTTTAATACCCTTTCCACTGTCTTTAACTCTTATTATCCCCGTTTTATCATCTTTTTTTTCAACAGTAATTTCAATGAGAGGATTTTTCATTTCAGCGATTTCTCTTCTAGAATTCATTACCAGATTAAAAATTGCCTGTAGGATCGCACTTTCTTTAAATTTAAATTTTAAATTAGAGTCTCCCATCTTAAACTCCACCCCTTGGGACATCAAAAGGCCATTACAAATGGAGTGTATCCGTTTTTTTAATTGGGGATAGGCAAGGGTTTTTATTTTTTCTTTAGAACTATCCACAGCAAAGGCCCGTAGCCCTTCTACTACTGATTCGGTTCTTAAAATGGCATTTTGGATATTATCTAAGTCCGATAGAATTTCATTTTTAATTTTTACCTCATTTTTAGGGAAAGTGATTTGGGCAACTCTGGATCGCAAAAATTCAATTCGGCCATCCACGACGGTTAAAGGATTAATAATCTCATGAGAAATAGTAGAGGCCATCTCCAGCATTAATTTCATACTGGCGGTTCGGACCATGTCCTTTCTTCGCCTTTCCACCTCGTCATTAAATCTTTTAATGGTCATCTGAGTTTCGATTCTGGCCCAGGCAACGGTGTAATTTATCGGTTTTTTGATAAAGTCATTGGCCCCTTCTTGAAGGCAGTTGACCAGGTTATCTTCATGGGACGCTTCCGAGATCATGATTATGGGAAGTTCCATGGGGGTGTGTTTTTCTCTGATTTTTTTTAAAAGATCCAGGCCAGATATGCCAGGCATAACCAGATCGAGAATAACCAAATCAAAATTTTCCTTATTTATTACATCGAGAGCTTTATTTGAATCCTCTAGACAAGTGGGTATGACACCTTTATTTTTTAAGCGGATGTCTAACACCTTAAGGACTAGTTCATTATCTTCCACCACGAGAACTTTAAAGGGCGCAGGATCAGATTGTTCTGCGTTTAAAAGAACCTCTTTTTTTACCAAGTCGTTAATCTTTTTAACTGGAATGGCCAAATAAATCCCCTGTATTTATACCTTAGACTTTTCGGTATCAGGGGATAAAAAATAAATCAAATAGCTAGATTATTAAACGGTATTTATTTACCAAGGAAGTTTGGCGATATACTCGCCTAAATCATTAATATCTTGAACGGATAGCCTTTTAACATAGGGGTTCATGACCTTGTTTACCCGGATACCGGATTTTATATTCTTGATTTGGGTAACAATATATTGTTCAAATTGACCGCCGATCTTGGGAGCATTTTGCGACTTCTTACCCTCTCCTAGTTTTCCGTGACAAACGATACATTTAGAATAGAGTTTGTTGCCTCTTCTCAGGCCCTCGGTATTTAGATCCACTTTAAAAACAGCTTTTACAACTATTACTTCTTCTTTTGGTTCAAGCGCCGCCAACCTTTTATGTTCAATCTCTTCTAGGACTTTTTGTTTATCATCTTGTTCTATCTTATAGGTCTTATAATCAAATGCCTGGTTGGATCTAGGCATGCTTTTAAAACCATTTAAATAGGTAAGGGAAACCAAACCAATTATGACTAACACGAATACGATTAACCTCGTCATCACACCTCCAATTTCAAAAGCTAGACTATAATTTATCGCACAAAAAAAATCAAAAATTAATATGATTTTTTAAATCATCAAAGGAATTTATTACCTCAAAGTGGGACAGATCTTCCTTTTTTATAAAGCCTTCTCGGTCTGCACTATGAATATGTTCGATCAAATGATCAAAAAAATTTTCAAAATTAAATAGATAGATGGGTTTAGGGTGGATTTTCAACTGACGCCATGTCAAAATCTCGAAAAACTCGTCTAATGTGCCAAATCCACCAGGAAGAGCAGCAAAACCATCGGAAAGTTCATACATCTTTTTCTTTCGCTCGTGCATATTGTCCACTTTTATCAGGTGGGTCAATTTCTTATGCTCTACTTCTTCACTAAATAGCTCTGAAGGAATGACTCCTGTCACCAGTCCTCCATCTTCTAGAACGCTCTGGGCCAGATGTCCCATAAGACCTATGGAGCCAGCACCGTAAACGAGTTCAATATCTTTTTTCACCAAAAACTTTCCCAGCTCCCAGGTGAGTTCCTGATATTTTGGATTATTTCCAGAGCTGGAACCGCAAAAAACACATAATTTTTTAATCATACTAATGCTTCTATTTGAGTAAAAAGAATTCCCTTTTCTTTTAGATTAAGCAAAATAAAATATTCCTGATTGCCTTCTCTGCCTCTAATGGGAGAAAGACAAAAGTCTTTGATGCTAAAGCCTGATTCCTGACAAAAATCGAAAATTTCATGAAGTATTCTTATATGGGTTTCTCGATCTTTTACAATTCCGCCTTTTCCCACATTGTTTTTTCCTGCCTCAAATTGAGGTTTAACCAAGGCGAGAACGACTCCATTTTCTTTAATTAAATCAAAAATGGGTTCTAAAACAAGTTTTAGAGAAATAAAGGATAAATCGACCAAGGCAACATCAACTTGCTCTTCTAGATTCACCCCCTCTTTTATATTAATTCCCTCAAGGTTTTCCACCCTAGGATCTTCTTTTAAACGAATATCCAACTGGCCGTGCCCAACATCGATGGCAAAAACTTTGGCCGCTCCGAGCTCCAAGGCCATTTGGGTAAATCCGCCGGTTGAGGCCCCCACATCGGCCACGATTTTATCTTTAAAATTAACATGGATATCTTTTAGTGCACCCTCAAGTTTCCTGGCGCCCCTGCCTACATATTTAATGGTGTCAGTGAGCTCAATTCCATTTTCATCTATTAGCTCTTTGGATTTCTTAACCACTTTCCCATTATAGTTCACTCCGCCCTTTTCAATTAGTTCCTGGGCCTTAGACCGACTGGATACCAAACCTAGTTTAACTAAAATTTTATCAGCTCGATCTTTTGTCATTAGTGAATTTCGGGGGTAATAGTAATTTCAATTAATTGATCAGTTAGCTCGTCAGAGGAAAACACTTTCTGCTCTCCAAGCTTTACAATAAAATGTCCCTCTTCCGGTAAAGTCAGTTTATTTCCGTTACCATCTAAAAGTTCGGCCTCCATAAAAATAGTATCACTTGGGCCATAGATGCCTTGATCAATTACATAATTGGCCGAAAGAGAAAGTTTAATCCCATTTTTCATTTTAAGAACGATAAATTCTTTTCCTCTTACTTCATCAAAGGAATACAGCTCGTATTTAAGCACCAATCCTTTATCAATACCTCTTTTATGAACGAGTCCAATATTGAGATATAAATTAGCAAAGCTTATTGAGCTATATAGGAGGGAAATTAAAACAATTATTTTTTTATTCATTTATTATTTTTTCCACTTTTCCACTTAAAAAAACGTTTTGAAAGTTTTCATCAAAGTGAACAGAAAGTTGGCCTCCTCTGGTGTTAAGAGAAACTCTCTCTTTCCAACCTAAATGTTTGGCAAGAGCTATGGCCGAAGCCGTGGCCCCGGTTCCACAGGAAAGGGTTTCACCAAAAACACCCCTTTCATAGGTTCGGATTTTGGCCTTGCCAACATCTTCAATCTGGACAAAATTCACATTGATCTCACCTAAAAAAGGCTCGCTGAAGCAAATATCTTTTCCGGATTGTTCCACATCCAACTGCTCCACATCATCAACTAAAAAAACCCCGTGAGGAACTCCTGTATTTAGATAAAATCCGTTATCCAGATCAAATTTTCCCCAGTCATAAAATTCAGTCATTTTTACCTTGATAAAATTGTCATCCAAAATAGTAGACTCGTAAAGGCCACCGGCGGTTTCAATTTTATAGGTCTTTCCTGGCAGGACTAGGTCAAAGTGGGCAAAATGCGTGATGGCCCGAAGCCCATTGCCACACATATCCACTTCCCCACCATCGGCATTGATAATCCTCATTTTAAAGTCGGCGATACTTGAATCTTCAAGTAGTAAAACACCATCGGTATTTTCTGCTCTACAACGTCTCTCCGCTTCAGTGAGGAAAAAATCCCCAGAGCGGTTATCAATCACTAAAAAAGTGTTTCCTGTTGCAGAATATTTGCTCGTTTTCACTTATAAAACCCTCATATCGAGGTTTCATATTGCCATAAAATTCCCAAAAAGTTATAAAGACCTTCTCTTTTAAGGGGACCATAGCTCAGTTGGTTAGAGCTCCCGGCTCATAACCGGGCGGTCGAAGGTTCAACTCCTTCTGGTCCCACCATTTTCTAATGCAAATCGTTAATTGACTCGATGCTTTTTCTTTTTTGGTTGATATTTATTACCAGGTTTTTGCTTGTACTCCACTTTCTTGGCCTTCTTCTTTTTCTTTTGCTCTTCTCTTTTCTCCTGGTGGTATTCACGCATATACATATTCCTATCCACCTGCTCACTCATAGCAAAACAATTTAAACTCAGGAAAAGCGAAAAAATTATTACTTGATTCATAATTAATTTATCGTCCGGCCTAAAATTAATCTGTATAGAGTTTTACCAAATAGGTCATTTTTAAATAGTTTCTATAGTCTTTATTTATGGACAATGACTGGTTTTTAGGAAAAATTAAGGCATGCCTTATATAGAATCCTTTCAAAGCCTTATCGAGATCCAATCTATCCAAAACCAGATTTTAAAACACCTTGAAGTCATAAAGGAAGAAGAGTCCCGAGTTGATCATTTAAAGGGCCAAAGAGAAGAAAAAGACGAAATCCTGATAACCTTAAAAGATGAAACGGTACTCTTAGAAGGTAATATTTTAAAACAAGAGAGCGCTCTTGAAAAACGTGATAACTCCCTTGAAACCGCCGGGAAGCATTTAAGAAATGCCTCCACTGAAAAAGAGATGAACGCCCTAGAATCAGAAATTTCGACCTGGGAAGGTGAGAAATCGGCCTTGGAAGAGTCGCTGATAAACGATCTCGATAATCAGGAAGTTAAGTTAAGTGAAATTCAAACCATCACTGGCTTTTTAAAAGGCTCGGAAGAAACCCTTAAGGAATTAGAACTAGAAGTTAAAGGTCATGTAAATGCTGAAAATGTAAAAATTGAGGATTTAAAAGGAAGAATAAATAACCTACTTGATATATGTCAGGAACCAGTTAAAAGATCTTTTGTGGAGGCCAATAATCGGCATGAATTTAACTCTCCCCTCGCTCTTATTGAAGCAGACAGGTGCAATAAATGTCAGATACATTTACCGACAAGTCTCTCTCAACCAATTGAATCGGGAAAAGTAATAGATTTTTGCCCCCATTGTGGCAGACTTTTAATCCCCCACAGCGCTCTTGCTTAGACCTCAGACTCTAACACTCCACCATCCATATCATCTTCGATATCTGTTTTGCGGGAAAATAGATTCCTGAAAAAGGATAAAACTTTTAAATAGATGAGATAATTCACTGGCACAAAAATCAGGGTAATCACCGTCGCAAAGGCCAGGCCATAAGCAAAAGCAAAGGCCATAGGCTTAACAAAAGGATCTCCAACTGAGCCGCCAAAAAGTCCTGCGTGGGCCACAGGGAGAAGTCCGGCAACAGTTGTAACTGAGGTCAAGATAACAGGTCTAAAACGCCCCATACAGGCCTCAATAACTGCTTGCATGTCATTACCTAAGTCTTCTCTTTTCTTATTGATGAAATTTACCAGCACGATAGAATCATTTACCACCACGCCAATTAGAGCTATTACCCCTAAGAGGGCCATAAAACTAAGTACCGCACCCTTTATTTTAAAGGCCAAAATCACCCCGATAAGTCCCATGGGAATTACCGACATAATGACCAGGGACTGGCCGATGGAATTAAACATAACCACGAGCACAAAAAAGATACATATAAAGGAGATTATGCCCGCCTTCACTAGCGCCCCCATGGACTCTTTAGTATCTTCATTCTCTCCACCAAAGTTATAAGCAATGGACGGATAATCATCTAATAGCTCTTTTAATTTAGGATCTAGGGCCTTAGTGATTGAATTTGGCGTGGCCAATTTTTTATCCAAACTAGCGGATATGGAAATAATTCTCTTTCGATCCTTGCGCCTAATAACGAAGGCCCCAGGCCTTTCTACAAATTTCACAACTTTATTGAGCCGAATTCTATTACCTCTTGGACTCAGGACAAAAAGCTTATCTAGCGTTTTAACACTTCCTCTGCTCTCTTTGTCTAAATAGACTCTGATAGGAATATCTTCATCAGACTCTCTTATCTCGGTGACTGAATCCCCAGAGAAGGCCTTTCTCAGCTCCATGGCAATGAGATCAGTTGAAACCCCAAGCCTTCTGGCCTCGGAGTTATCAACTTTAGCAATAATTTGTTTTTTTCCTTCTTCAAAATCAATTTCTGATGTCACCACCCCTTTGGTTTCATTTAATATCTTTTGTACTTTTTTAGACAAAAGCTTCAGATCATCGAGACTATCACCGGTTAACTCTATTTCCACCGCTTTACCCTTGGGTGGGCCTCCCTGTCTTTTTAAAACAGTAATTTCATATTTCGGCACTAGTGGTTTGGAACTTTTAACTAAATCATTTATTATTTCATCGGTAGTTCTTTCCCGTTCATCTGGTGGGGTCAAATAGATCATGATAGATCCATAGTGATTACCTATTTTGGAGGATCTCTCATCCATGAATTTCCCAATTTTAGACCGGATCTGATCTAGCTCCTCAGGTTTTAGACTAGACAGAATCATTTTTTCAAGCTTTGCAATGGCCACATCGGATTCTTCTAAAGGTGTACCTACTTCACCCTTAATTTGCAGGAAGACAAGTCTTACATCATCGCCAGGAAAGAGTTCAAAACGCATAGACTTGGCGACAAAAATAGAACTCACAAAAAGTACTAGAAAGAAAAAAGAAACTAAAAATG
>SMWT01000032.1 GCA_004356615.1 Deltaproteobacteria bacterium
AAAAATATTTAGCACCTTCCAATGGAAAAAAGTTTTCTTCGATAGTGTTGATCTGCTAGGCCAGTTTGAAGGTATTTTTGACTACCCCCACTCCTACACCTCTAGACAGGAACCGGTAATCAAACCTATGTGGAATGCAAATAATGACACCATATTTGTCCCCGGTGGAGCGACCTTTTTAGTCTACATTGGAGTACAAGCTAAAATTTAAAATTCCCCACATTCTAAAGTCTTATAAATCTAAAGAAGTTTTGTTTATTGGCCGATAGGACCTTGTAAGGAGGAGCCTCATGTCTAATGAGTTAAAATATCACGACGCCGACATCTTATTCCAGAAAATGGGAAACCGTTGGTATCTCTTCACCCAGATTGGAGAAGATTGTATCTTTTCTGAACTTCCCCCAGGAATAGACCCCAAATCCACCGAGTTTGAGCTCTATGAAGTGCTAGAAGAACACGTGGACAAGGTCAATCAGGTCATTGAGGCCGCGTAAAAGACCGCCGAAATGGCCAAAAAGGGCGCTCTCATCATAGAAAATTGGCAAAAATCTGACTAGTTTGCTATAACGCTTCGAAATGAAAGAACGCGTATACAACCAAGATTTCAACTATACCCATAATAATCCCTACCACGACCGGTTGAGCGAGTTTAAGCACTTTGTCCTGAGAGATAAAGAAGGTGAAAAGGCCCAGGGACATTGGAATCAAACAATATTTAATAAACAGGCACCCCTGGTGCTTGAGATCGGCACCGGTTTTGGCCATTTTATGATGGACTACTGTGCTAAGAATCCCCACATCAATTTTGTGGGAATGGACTATCGCTTCAAAAGAAGTTTTCAGTTAGCAAAGAAGTTGGATGCTCACCCCACCAAAAATTTTAAATATCTTCGCGCCCGCGGCGAAAGAATTACCTTCCTCTTTGGTGAAAGCGAAGTGGACACCCTCTTTTACTTTTTTCCCGACCCCTGGCCTAAAACGCGTCATCAAAAAAAACGACTCTTTCAGGCGCACTTTTTGCAGTCGGCCTACAAAATCTTGAGGCCATCGGGGAAATTTTTTATTAAAACGGATCATGACGATTATGCAAAGTGGATGCTAAAAGCGCTGGAATCGGACCCTCATTTTGATATTGAATTTAAAACTTTTGATCTCTACCAGGAGTACCCGGATCACTTTTTGGCCTCCTTTAGCACCAAGTTTGAAGGTATTTTTCTAGCACAAGGTATTAAAATCAAGGCCCTTGTGTTGACCTCAAAAAAAGGAACGAATGGCCCTCTCGGATCTGAAAGACCTCATTAAGGACACGCCCATCTCCCAAATTATTGGGACTTATATTAAATTGTCTATTAGAGGAAATCATATAGAGGGACTGTGTCCTTTTCACCCTGATAAAAAACCATCGCTGATCGTTAACGATACTAAAAAACTCTTCATGTGCTTTGCCTGCCAAACCGGTGGGGATGCCATTACCTTTGTGCAAAAATTTAAAGGGGTGGGATTCATCGATGCCCTTAAAGAACTGGCACAAGTTGTAGGGGTGCAGTTTTCCCAATACGAGGAAGAGAAAAAGAAAAATCCCAAGAGAGAGATGGCGAGAAAGATTCTCTCCCGCGCGATTAAAATTTATCGCAAGACCAAACCAACGAAGGTCTATGCTGATTTTTTAAAAAACAGAAACCTAGACAAAGAAACCTGTGACGACTTCTCCCTAGGACTGGCGCCGAAAAACTCTGTTATCTCAGGATACCTAGGCTCTCTTCCCGAAGGGGAGGAGAAAAAAATGGCGCTACAAATTGCAGAGGAAATCGGCATTATCAAAAATGACCGCACCTACTACGATACCTTTAGAGACCGCATCATGTTTCCCATCTGGGACCGCTTCGGCCATATCCAAGGCTTTACCTCCAGGGCGCTCTACGATCATCAAAAGGCCAAGTACATGAACTCCGTGGGAAGTTTTATCTTTGATAAAAAAAACCTCCTCTACGGGTTCCATCTGGCCAAAACTGAAATCTCAAAAAGAGATGCTGTCATTGTCTGTGAAGGAAACATGGACCTCATCGCCCTTCATAAATTTGGTTTTACCAACGCTATTGCCATTATGGGGCTCGGTCTGGGTGAACGCTCATTGAGCGTACTTAAAAACCTCACCCATAATTTCTACCTAGGACTAGATAACGACGATGCGGGTATTATGGCGGCCCAGAGAATCAACCACTTACTGATGCTTGGTGGGATCATTCCCAAATATTTAGACTTTGCCCCCCACAAAGACCCCGATGAATACCTGGAAAATGAGGGTGCCTTGAAATTTAGCGAGCTGATGGAGGGGGCGCCGGCCTTGCTCGACGTCTTAATAGAAAAGGCCATGCCAGAAAAAATCCCCACGCTTATGGATAGAAAGCTGGAGGTTTTAAAATCGGCCTTTTCCCTCTTGGCACCGCTGGGAAATATCCTACCCGCCAGTGAGCGAATTCTTAGTATGGCCAAGAGACTGGGGTTAAAATCCGATCCAGTACAGATAAATCAGGCATTTGCGTCCTATCTAGCGGATCACCCTGAAGACCGAGAGCATCACAGTATCACCAAAATTCAGAGTCCAAAGGAATTTCCTAAACCAAATATCAGGCCAAACCAAGAGATTATGACTCGCGGTGAGCGGCTTTTCATCCAGGAAATCATCCAAAATCCTGAGTACTTAACGCATGATAAAGTTGGCGAAATGCTTGATTTAGTGGGGCATAATGAGGTATCTTTGTTAGTTTCAAGGTTGAAGAAAGTCTATTTTGAAATTGACGAAGGGGAATTCCCCACTATGGTCATGGCCCTGATAAATTCAGGGGAGCTTTCTTTATCCTTACGGGAAGTAGCAGGTGCAGCACTCTATCGCTACCAACCCATGGAGATAAAAGACGAAATAAAAAGTCAGGTTTTTAGCGATATTAAAGGAAAGATTCTCGAAGACAGGTTAATGGAGCAAAAGAAAATGCTCAAACTTGAAATTGAAAACTGTTTGGAAGAGAAAACCTTAGAACCTTTAATGCAAAAACTTTTAGGCATAGAAAAAGAATTAAAAACTCTCAAACTCTCTTAGGAGAATTTATCGTATGGCAACCCTTGAAGCATTTATCAAGTCAAAGACCTTTTTAAAATTACTTTCAAAAGGCAAAGAACAAAATACTTTAACCCCTGATCAAATCAATGATGCGATCCCCGCAAGTATTGTGGACCTAGCGGCGCTTGATACCATCATGTCCACCATCAAAGCGGCCAGCATCCCCGTGGCAGTTGATGAGTCCGTGGAGGAAGAAGAAGGAATCAAGTTAGATGGAACTGAAATTATTGAAGAGGCCCTCTCGCGGGAAGAGAAAGCAGAGCTTAAATCTTCTTCTACCGATCCGGTAAAACTATACCTTAAAAGAATGGGCTCCGTTCCCCTTCTCACCAGAGAAGGCGAAGTCGTCATCGCTAAAGAGATTGAGGAAGGGGAAAGAGAAATCATCACCTCCTCCCTTAATTCTACCCACGCCCTAAAAGAGATCATCAATCTAAAAGAAAAAATCGAAACGGCAGAAAACGCTAACGAGTATGTAAAAGACCTAGTCCGTGGATTAGATGAAGAATCCAGCAACTTAGATATTAAAAAAACCAGAGAGAAAATCCTTGGCGTTATCGCGCAAATTACCAACCTTTTAAGTGATACGGAAAAAGAAGACGGAACGCTTAAAAAATTCACCGTTGATCAAAAGAAAATATTTGCTGAAATCACCACCACCATGACCGATCTAACGTTTAACCGTAAGATCATCAACTCTTTTGTGGACCCGGTTAAAAAATATTATCTGCAATTTAAAGAACTAATGGGACAAGAAGATCGAATCTTTAAATTCCTGGAAGTAGATAACCATGAAGACTATCGAGTGCTGCAAGAAAAGATTATGGAAGATGATGCCTTTAAGAGAAAGTTTACCAAATCTCTTTTCACCACTGATACCAAGATTGAGCAACTCATAAGAAACCAAGAAGACATCATCAGAAAAAGACGAAGACTCTCCCAGGTTGCTGGGATGGAATTTGACGACATTGAAAAAGTATATAACATCATTATCGATGGCGAAGAAAAAGCGGATAAGGCCAAATCCCAACTGGTTCAGGCCAACCTAAGACTCGTAGTCTCCATTGCTAAAAAATACACCAACCGAGGACTGCAGTTTCTAGACCTTATTCAGGAAGGAAACATCGGTCTGATGAAAGCGGTTGATAAGTTTGAATACCGTCGTGGTTATAAGTTTTCCACTTACGCTACCTGGTGGATCAGACAGGCCATTACCAGAGCAATTGCCGATCAGGCGCGAACCATTCGTATCCCGGTTCACATGATTGAAACCATCAACAAGTTAGTTAGAACATCCCGTCAGCTCATTCAAGAGCTTGGACGTGAGCCTACGCCGGAAGAAATCGCTGAGAGGATGGAACTGCCAGTTGATAAGGTTAAAAAAGTTCAAAAGATCTCTAAAGAGCCAATCTCTCTGGAAACTCCCATCGGGGAAGAAGAGGATTCCAACTTAGGAGATTTCATCGAAGATAAAAAAATCATTTCTCCACAAGATGCCATCATGAGCATCACCTTGTCCGAGCAAACTCGTTCAGTTCTTTCCACCCTTACTCCAAGGGAAGAGAAGGTGCTTCGAATGCGCTTTGGTATTGGGGAAAAGTCAGATCATACCCTCGAAGAGGTAGGTCAGGATTTTTTTGTTACTCGTGAACGGATCAGACAGATCGAGGCCAAAGCGCTTCGCAAACTCCGTCATCCATCGAGAGCAAAACTGCTGAAGGCCTATGTCGATAATTCATAAGCGGTGGTATAATAGTTCTTTTACTCTTACATAGGTTTTGATGGATTCTCTTGACTTTCATTTCTCCTCCGAGCTTTTAAAGGAGGGAAATAAATTTTTTGTTCCGGCGGATTTAATTAAAGCGCAAAAATTAATCCGCCTCAGCAGAGTCTCCATCTCCTTTTCCAAAAAAAGCGACAATAAATACTTTATCGTCAGTGGCATCGTAAGGGACCTAAAATCCAACGAGGCCAAAATAGTTTATAAAAAAAGACTGGTTGGAACCAGAGACGGCCCCATGTCTACCACTTGTGATTGCCTGGAATGGACCAACAAATATCACTGCCCGCACACCGCTGCCCTCTATCTACTCTTTCAAATTAAAGGCGCCGGAAGTGAAAATGAAAATGGGCCGCTACCAACGCTGATGGATTATGCGGTCAATGTAGAAGAGTACGGCACCATTCTGGCAGGCCCTGACAAGCTCCAGGGAGCAGTTCCTAACTCCACCTACTCCTCGCTGCAATACCTGCTCGCCACGGGAAAAGTGATTAACTTTCCCCTACCGGAGAATTTTGAGGGAAAACTTATACTTGCTGTGGAACTCGAGGAAAATAATTTAAATATCCATTTTAAATATAAAAATATAGCAGGTGAAATCACCAATAAAATTTCCCTGCTAGAGGCCCTCTACCTGTTCAACTGGAGTACCGGGCGCGCGTTCTATATTCCTGATCCGCTAAGGCCATTGCTGGAAAAAATAAGAACCCAGAGAAACTCCATTTTAATTGAAGATATTATCGCCATGATTGGCGGCAAAGCGCTGGAAGATATTTTAGAGTTTGAAATAGATGGCAGGCCATGGCCTAGCTTAAAAGTATTAGAGGCCCATCCGGTAATATCGATCAACACCGCTAAAAGAAAAGGATGGTGTGACATCTCTCTGCTTTTTACTGACGAGCAAAATCTGCTCTTATCAGGCCCACGCCTTTTAAAATCCTTCACCTTTGGAGAAAAAGGACTACTCTCCTCTTTCCGCAAAAAATCCGCCTCTTATGAATTTATCGCAGACTTTGTCACCTATGTGAAAAATGGAGATCAAAGTTATAAAAAGACTCTCTATGGAAGCTCTAAAAGAGAATCCTGGATTTCCATAATTGATTTCTCGGAAAAAAACGCCGCCACCATGGTCTATGACCCGCAAGGTAGCTCACTGGTGAGTTACGACAACAAAATGCTTCGCGAGCTCATCGCAGGTCTTTTTGAATCCTTTGGCGATCTTCTCTTTCGTTTTTCAAATGTATCAGAGCTGGATAAAAAAATAACCTTCACCATTACGCTCAACTCGCTCTTTCAAGGATTGCACAACTTTCAAAAACTGATGTTGCCCTACAATATTTCTATTTTATATGAAAACATGGAAGTTAATAAGTGGTCTTCTAAGATTCGCTTTGAAAGACTTGGTGGCGAGAATAATTGGATCGATCTCAATATGAAGATCTCCGATGAGGACTGGGAGCTTATTAAAAAAGCCGACCTCGACTCAGGCCTTACTTTTGTCGGAGAACGGCTCGTTATCCTAACCTCGGAGCAAAAAAAGCTCTACAAATTCGTCAAAAGATATATCGACCTTGAGGCAGTTAAAACAGAGAAAAAAGACGGCACCCATATTTTTCAAATCCCCTTTAAAAAAGCGCGTATCTTTGAGCTCTTTGAACTTAAAAAACTCGGCATCGACGGGGCCTTGACCCGGGAAGAGGTTGAGCTCTGCGAGCGGCTGGAAAACTTTAGTGAAATCCCTAATTACCCGGTTCCCCCATCCCTGCTTGGGGTGGCCAGGCCTTATCAGCTAACCGGTTACAACTGGCTGCGCTTTCTCTTTGAAAACCGCTTAGGTGCCTGTCTGGCCGATGACATGGGACTGGGAAAAACCCTCCAGGCCATTGGCTTTTTAGAGAGTATTGAAAACGAGATAGGTCAAGCACTGGTTATCTGCCCGGTCTCCATTCTCCTTAACTGGGAAAAAGAAATTGATAAATTCTCCAACCTGGAACACGGTATCTATCACGGGGGTGGAAGAACCTTTCCCGCAGATAAAAAAATCGTGCTGACCAGCTACGGGGTCATGAGACGAGAGATTGAAACGACTTTTAAAGAACGAGAATTTGATGTTTTAATTTTAGATGAAGTGCAAAGTTTAAAAAATATTCGCTCCCAAGGCGCGGCCGCTGCGAGAAAAATAAAATCCCGCTTTAACATCTGCATGACTGGTACTCCGGTAGAAAATGACATCTCTGAATTTTACAATATCCTAGATCTGGCCATCCCCGGTATTTGGGGCGAGCTTAAATTTATTAGAAACGCCTCTTCCAAGAAAAACCGGTTTATGGCGCGAAAAAGTGCTTCACCATTTATTCTAAGGAGAACCAAGGCGCAAGTCTTAACAGACCTCCCTCCTAAAGAGGTAAATAATGTTTATCTAAGCTTTAGTGATCAGGAGAGGCAGAACTATCTGTTAACTCTGCTTGGCATTAGGAAAAAAATCGCCAGCTCCACTTCCAAGAAAAAATACGGAGAAATTCTCTCGGGACTACTGCGACTCAGGCAAAGTTGTCTCTGGCAAAAACAGGGAAAATTTGGAGAGCAAATTGAGTCCACTAAAATAGATTTTTTAATGAACACGCTGGAGCAAATTCTAGAGGAAGGCCATCAGGCCATCGTCTTTTCCCAGTTCACCACCTATCTCGATATCATTCAAAAACGAATGCAGGAAAAGAACTGGAAGATGGCGCGCATTGATGGCTCTCAACATATCAGAAAGCGCCAAGAGATGGTGGATTTATTCCAGGATGGAAAAGCAAGAGTATTTCTTATCAGCCTTAAGGCCGCGGGTGTGGGACTTAACCTCACCGCCGCCAGTTATGTCTTTTTAATGGATCCCTGGTGGAACCCCGCCGTTGAGGCCCAGGCCATCGATCGAGCACACCGGATAGGTCAGCGAAACCCACTCACGGTTTATCGGCCTATTATTAAAGATTCCGTGGAAGAAAAGGTTCTGGCACTACAGGAGCTTAAGCGCCAGCTCTTTTATGATCTCTTGCCCGAGGAGGATCTCTACTACTCAGGCAAACTTACCATGAAAGACTTTCAACATCTCTTTGATTAGAACTTGGGAAGCTCTCCCGTTAAAGACTCCAGAAAGGCCTTAATATCTGCAACCTGCTCAGCGCTCACCTCGGCGCCTAGCTGGTGCTTGGCCATAATCTTGATGACATCGTCTAGACTGTCTAGATGGCCATCGTGAAAATAAGGGCCGGTTTTGGTTATATTTCTAAGGGAGGGAACTTTAAAGACATGCATGTCCTCCTCATCTCCTGTTACAACAAACCTTCCCTTATCCTCAGTTTTATACTCCTCAACCAAACCTAGCTTTTGATATTGGCCGCCACCGATCCCAGCTCCTTCGTGGCAGGTAATACAACCAACTTCAATAAAAGTTTTCAGTCCTTTTTTCTCTCTGGCATCTAGAGCGAAGTAATCACCTTTTAGATACTCATCAAATCTTGAAGGAGTGAGCAGGGTCTTTTCAAAAGCGCCGATGGCCACGCCCACATTTTTATATACGATTGGGTCTTTCTCTTTTGGAAAGGCGTCGTTAAATCTTCTTATGTATTCTGCATCGCTTTTTAAAAGCAAAACCACATGGGCCTCACTTTTCATGCCCATTTCGATGGGATTTAGAATGGGGCCTAAAGCTTGCTCTTCTAGATCTTTGGCCCGTCCATCCCAAAATTGTGCCAGGTGAAGCCCAGCGTTATAAACGGTCGGGGAATTACGATCCCCTCTCCTTCCATCATGTCCAGGCGAGGTTTTTTCACCATCAACGCCAAATTTATCCAGCAGGTGACATGAGTTACAGGAGATCTGGCCATTGATGGAAAGGCCTTTTTCCAGGTAAAGCTTTTTGCCCAGAAATATTTTGGCCTCATTTACGGGATCATTAACGTCAATCAGCGAATCCGGCAGGGGTTTAAAGTATTCTAAAGCTTCGGTTAAAAGTTCTTTGTCTTCTTTGGTTGGTTTTTTGGTACAGGAAAATAACAGACTTAGAATTAGTAAATATTTCATTTGGCACTCCTAATAGAAATATTTTTCCAAAGAGGAGGTATTTTGCCAAATAAAAAAGGGGCCCTAAGGCCCCGATGATTTATTGAGAAACAGTTAGATTCGCATCAATTAGCCCTAATCCAATTCTACTTGTTGAATATCCCGTTAGGGGGTTAGGAACAATTACAGACGGCGAATAACTTGCAGACTTGCTCAGTTCGAGGGCCACTACTCCGGCAACATGTGGGGCGGCCATGGAGGTTCCACTTATGGTGTTGTA
>SMWT01000033.1 GCA_004356615.1 Deltaproteobacteria bacterium
AAAATCTGCCTAAATTAATGAACTTAAAACTAAATTGGAACTCAGTAAGACATATTGGAGATCTGGAATATATGACAAGTTTAGAAGTAGTCTTTTTAAAAGGGAATTGGATAGGAAATATTTCGGTATTATCAAATCTCAGGAAGCTTAGGAAAGTTCATATCTTTTTCAACCAGATTACTGATTTATCACCACTGGCCGATCTCCAGTATTTAGATACTTTAACCGCCGAGAGAAACCCGATTAGGAAAAACACAAAGAATTGTCCAGTTGGACAGGCAGTACCTCAGGTGTTAAGAAAGTTTTGTAAAGAATATCTCGGGGGGGAATAGTCTTCATTGGAATAGTTGCGATATTGTTGGCCTATTTAGGCCTTCGGCGGAAAAAGAGGGATTAAAAGAGTCCTTTGGCGGTATCAATCTTTTGTTTTAAAAGATTCGGTTCGCTAGTTCCTAAGAGAATCATCTTGTTGTTCTCAAGGGTAATCTCTAGTGCTTGCAATCCCGAAACATTATAAATCATTTTTCCCCTATACCATCGTATGCCCGAACCAAGCCACCAGGGGATTTTTGATACTGTAACTTCTCTAATTTCTTTTAAAGGAATTGTTCTTCTAAAAAGTCCTACGCCCAACCTTATTTTTAAATGAGCTCTGTCGATGCTGACGGTGAGCGTACCAAAGACTGCAATGACGGCGCCTAAAATAAAGAGAGTGTAGAGGAACTCATCGCTTGGACCATCAAAGGAGTAGATAACCCCTGCCGAAAACAGGCAGAAACCTATGAGCACACTTCCATATTGTGTCTTTTTGTAATAGTCCATTTAGTATACAAAATTCTTGTGAATTAGCTCCACTGATTTTTTAACATTTATCTCAGGTGTCTTTGGTAGCACACCATGACCAAGTCCTAGTATCCATTTATCAAATGGCGTATTCTCATCTAGGGAATTCCAGAGATCGAACCATTTTTGTTCCAGAATTTCCCAGGGAAGATGCAAAAGAGATGGATCAAGGTTGCCTTGAACATAATAATCTTTTCCCAAGGTGTTTAAGGCCTCGTTTAGGTTCATGCGCCAATCAACTCCAAGGACATCAATATTTTCATCTTCCAAATCTCTTAGATAGTTTAGATGAGTGTGCTTGGAGTAGTAGATTATTTTTACATCTGGATAAGCTGTTTTAAGATTTTTTGTTATTTTTCTGAGATAGGGAGCAATAAATTTATTAAAGTGCGATCTATCTAACTCACCAACTGCGGTATCAAAGAGGCAAAGAGCGTCGGCGCCACCTGCTGCTTGAATTTTAAGGTTTTCCTCAAGCTGTGGAAGTAGTAGCTCCATAAATCCATGAAATCTTCCATCATAAAACCCTTTTTTAGAACTAATGAGGTTTCCAGCGTGAGAGCCTTCAACTGCATAAGCATAGAGAGTCCAAGGCGCTCCGGTAAAACCTAGGAGAGTTTTATCTTTGGGTAGTCGATTTTTTAAAAGGGACAGCGCCTCTTTTTGAAAGTTATAAAAGGTTTCTGCTTTTTCGTTGAGCTTTAGCTTTTTTAAATCATCCATCCCCTCTATTTTCATTTCCAAGGTAGGAGGCCCTGAGTGATAGGAAAGTCCCATTCCCATTTGCTCTAAGGGAAAAAGTAGGTCGGAAAAAAGGATGGCGGCATCAAATTTGAAATCATCAATAGGTCCCATGGTGATTTCACAGGCCAGATCTGGAGTCTTACACATAGTCATGAAGTCAGAATCTTTTTTTATGTTTTGATAATGTGCGTGGTATCTTCCCGCCTGTCTCATAAACCAAACTGGAATTTGAGTTTTGCCAGTTGGCGTTTTACTTCTGTTTTCAAATAGTCCCATTATGTTCCCCAGGGTTTAATACTAAGCGGTAGCCGATACCTCTTATACTTTTTATTTGTAAAATGTGATTTTCATCGGTGTCGCACCACTTTCTAAGTTTTACAATATAATTATCAACGGTTCGGTTTGAAGGAAATCTTTCCTCGCACCAAATATTTTGTATAATCGTATTTCTATTAACTGACTGGTTTTTATTTTGATAAAGTAATTCAAGAATCTCGCACTCTTTTCTTGAAAGGGAGGTAATATTTCCTTGGGCGTCCTCCACTTCAAACCTTTTAAACCAAATCTTTAGGTCTCCATGAGTTATCACTTCAGGCAATATATCAAAATGGTTTTGAGTCTTTAAGATTCTCTCAAGTCTTAAGGTGATCTCTTTTAGGGCAAAAGGTTTAGTGATATAATCTTCCGCTCCAATCTCAAGTCCTTTCACTCTCGTTTCAGGATCATTTTGAGCAGAGAGAAAAAGTAGCACGAAATCTTTTCTTTTATTTCTGAACTCTTCAGCGAGTGTGATGCCGTCACCATCAGGTAATCCAATATCCATCAAGACCACAGAAGGATGCTGATCTCTGAAAATCTCACGGGCCTGTTGGCAGTTTTCGGCCTTGTAACAATCATGGCCTATGGATCTTAGATACTCGGAAAGGGTATCTCCCAGATTTTTTTCGTCTTCAACAATGAGGATAGCATTAGTATTCATTCCGCCTCCGGTATTTTGAAAACCAATTTAAAGGAAAGGTTGGGGTGAAAGATAAACTCTAGGTCTCCTCCCATTTTTTTCATCAATCTTTTGGCGAGGTAGAGACCGATTCCTGAACCGGAGGTGCTTTCATATTTATAAAAAAGCTGGCCTAGTTTTTTTTGATCGCCTTTGAAAATTCCAAAATCGTTATAGGAAAGCTCTACTCCTTGTGGAGATTTTCTGGTGGTAATATCCACTTTATTTGTCTTGGAATGTCTTTTAGTGTTTTCCAAAAGGTTTCTAAAAATAAGCTCTAAGGCGAACTCATCGGCCATTACCTGATGGGATATTTTATCTAAATTAAAATTAATTTCCAGGTCCGGGCCCATTTTTTTTATGGAATAATTTAAAAATCTTTCCAGGTTTACCACTGTGGGATTTAGTTCCCCTCCCTGCTCAATTCTAGATAGTTGCAAGATTTTATCCATTTGCACTTCTAGGTTTTGGGTGTCTTCAATCATCCGGTTGGAAAGGGTTTTTAAAACTTTATGATCTAGGGATTTTATATAAGAATCTATGGCATCCGCTTGTAGACGGATGCTGGCCAGGGGAGTTTTTAGTTCATGGGTCATGGAAGAGAAAAATGCCTGTAGCGCTTTATTTTTTCTCATGTCTTTTAAATATAAAAAAAGTAGCGTTCCCGATATGAGGATGAGCAGAAGGAAAAAGGTTCCACCTTCCCATTTAATCATTTGAGCAGTCTGCCCACCCTTCAAAAGGAGGTATGACCACCAGGCGCCAATGGCCAGAATCAAAAAGGCCCATAACAGAGATAGCGTGAATAGGAGTTTCGTTTTATCTTTCAATCAAAAAGTCTCTTCTTAAGTTTAGAGATGACATCACTATTGTGCGCCATACTTATAAATCCTACTTCATAAGCATTTGGTGAAATATAAATTCCTCTACTTAATAATTCGCTAAAAAGTGGGGCAAATTGTTCACCAAGTCCTGTTGGAATTTCCTTAATATTTTTAATTTCTTTATCGGTTGGTACAAACCAAAATAGGGAACTATAGGTTTTAATTTTATAGTTTGAAAATTGTCCATTATTATATTCTGCGAGCCATTTTTCAAAAAGTTCTTTAATCTTTTCTGTCGCCGAATTCATCTCCTCATATGCCGCTGGTGTTAGCTTCCTAAGGGTCGCAAGCCCTCCCACCATGGCCAATGGATTTGCTGACAGGGTTCCCGCTTGATAAACTTCACCTACCGGGGCCAAATTCTCCATAATATGTTTGGGGCCTGCAACAGCGCCAACTGGAAGTCCTCCACCAATAACTTTTCCATAGGTGACAAGATCGGGTGTTATGCCCAGCCTTTCACTCATTCCACCGATGCCCACTCTAAAACCAGATATAACTTCATCAAAAATTAAAAGAGATTGGTTTTCTTTGGTGATCTCTCTGAGCCCTTTTAAAAATTCTAGGTCTTGAATTAAAAGTCCGTTATTGGCCGGAAGAGGTTCTATAATGATGGCAGCGATTTGCTTCTCGTATTGTTTAAAGCAGGCCTTGACCCCTTCTAGATCACCAAGCTCTACAATGAGGGTATCTGCAGCAACTCCTGGTGGAATCCCTTTGGAAGAAGCTTCACTTGTTCCTGCCAGACCTGACCCCGCCTTAATTAGCATGGCATCGGTGTGGCCGTGGTAGCAGCCGTTAAATTTGATAATTTTATTTCTACCAGTAGCTCCTCGGGCCAGCCTTAAGGCGGTCATAACAGCTTCGGTTCCTGAGTTTACAAATCTAACCTGGTCGATAAAGGATATTTTTTCTACTAGGAATTTTGCCAGCTCTAACGAGTAAGGCTCGCAGGCGCCATAAGTCCAACCCCTTTCGAGCGCCAGTACTAATTCTTTTTCCACATCATGATCTTTGTGACCGAGAACCAGAGGGCCAAAGCTCATACAAAAATCAATGTAGGATTTGTCTTCAATATCATATAAATAAGCACCCTTAGAACTTGTGAAAAAGCGGGGAGACATGGGTAGTCCCTTAAAGCTTCTAACCGGTGAATGTACTCCACCGGGAACTAGTTTTTTGGAGAGTTCAAAAAGCTCTGCGTTTTTATCCATGGTTTTCATCCTTTATATAATTTAGAAATTCTTTAAAACTTGAAAAAGGGGTCACCTTTATATTTTTATCTTCAAACTGAGCTAGGGTTTTTCCAAGTCCACAAGCATGATATCTATCTTTAATTTCTGGAAACTGGTTTACATATTGCTGGTATTGGTAATAACTGGCCCAAAAAAAGATCTGGCAATTTAAAATGCTTTTTTCAAATTTTGAGTCAACTTCTACAATTTTTCTTGTATAGGAGGGAATGACCTCACCTACCGTGGAGCTTCCTTCAACATTTGTTAAAACCTTCCACGGTAAGTCTTTTAACATCATTTGAATGGCTTTAGAGTTTTTGAGCTGGTTTATAGCGGTATCTCCGAGGGAGTCTGCACAGCCTTGAACCCAGTATCCCTTTTCCGCTAACTTTTTCATGGTACCATTGCCTGCGGCCCAAACCGTTCCTCCATCAAAGATTTCTGCAAAGGCAGTGAGTGCGTGAGATGTGGTTACGTAAAAATGGGCGTTTTGCTTTTCCTTTGGAATGAGCGGACTTTTTAAAATGAGTTGGTCATAAACGGCCTGTTCGGGGCCGCTTGGCATGCCTAGAAAGTAGGGCAGGCCTTTAGGTAAATCTATCTCTTCCAGGCGTTCCAGTTTTTTAAGGTCTAACCTTTTGTTTTCAAATTCACCCTGGTGCACATGAAGATAGTAGGGCCCAACCTTTTTTACGTTAATCCCGACAGCAAGGTGACAGCCACCACCATATTCATTAAAGGCCTTTCTCTCTCTCTTAATTTCTGAGACGGTATTTTCATCTTGAACTACTTTAAGTTTTTCTTTTAACTTGGTATTTTCTTTTAAAACCTCTATCGCCAATGCGCCTTGAGAAGCAGCAGAAGGAAAATTGCTTAAGGGCATAATCATAAAATCAAGGCCCTTAAGGAGGGGAGTTAGCTCTGCTTTTGACTTCTCACTTAAAGCAAGTCGTTCAATTCCTGCGAGCGCTAAAATAATAGCGTCGTATTCGCCATTTTGTAACTTACCAATTCGGGTATTGACGTTTCCTCTAAGAGTTTTTGTTTGAATCTTTAAATCTTTTTTTATTCCTGGAAGATAGTTTTTTAAATAAGGGGCATTGGCAATTCTTCTAGGAGAACTGGTCCCCACAGTAAAAGTATCTAAATCTGTTAACTTTTTTACAGTCTCTTTTTTAATTAATAAAATATCTTGAACGTATCTTCTTTTGGTAATAGCAGCGATTTCTAGTTCATCTGGTCGGATGGAACCTAAATCTTTATAAGAGTGAACCACCATATCCACTCTTTTTGCTATTAATGCTTGGTCTAATTCTTTGGTGAAGAAGTTTTGTCCCTCCATCTGCCAAAGAGGTACAGAGGTGTTGAGATCTCCCTGAGTTTTAATGATTTCAAGCTCAAAGGAGTCACCGGTTTTTTCCGCCAGTTCTTGAACGATCTGTTGACATTGGGTTAATGCAAGAAGGCTACCTCTCGTGCCAACCTTAAAGGTTTTAGGCAAATCTTTGCTCCTCGAGGCCTATGGAAACTTTATGGGCAAGAGCAGCAGTCCGAAGTTGAGTTAATTCTTGGATGGCAACTCTCGCATTTACGATTTTGGCCTCTTTTTCTTGGTCCAAGATGTCACCCTTATCAAAAACATCTTTTAGTCTTGCGACACCTTGTTCCAATGTGTGCTTGGTATTTAGCACAGAGGGAGATCCTAAATCAATAAATTGGCGCGATGCACACGTAGAGTTTACACCCATCCAAAGTTCAAAAAAGAGATCATCAAAGATAATTTCATTGGCCCCAATAGTATTAACAATCAAAGAATAGTTGGACCACCGATGAAAATTGAGCCATTTTACCTGAGTTACACCATTTATCTGGCAAAATTTTTCGACTTTTTCATGATTCCTTCCGGTAATAAAAAGTTGAAATCTTTTCTTAAGGGCCTTAATCAGGCTTTGACTCAGAGTTCCATTGCCTATCAATAGAACTTTTTTTTGAGTTCCAGTTTTTGCCAGCAAACGCCTAGTGATTCCGGCATAGGATTGTTGTCCTACATTAAACAGATGTTGGGTGCGGACCTTCTTTGCATCCTGTAAAAGCTTTTCTAAAACCCTGATGAGTTTGGGATTTCTATTCTTTCTGGCGAGGTATTCGGAAAAAGCGGTCTTAAATTGGGAGACGATTTCATTTTCTCCGGGAATTTTGCTTTTTAGGCCACAAATAGTCTCGAGGAGGAACTTGTAGGCATGGCTTCCTGCAAAAACCTCAGTCTCGCTTTGGTATTTATCAATATATTGATGGGGAATGTGGTTAAAACCTAGATAAAGCACTCTTTGGCAGGTAGAAAGATAGAAATATTCCTGATCTGGAAAAAGTTTGGGAGGGACTCCTGCCGGGAGATGGAAAAGTTTCAACTGGTTAATCATAATATAAGCAATTTTTAGCACTAAATTCCCAAAAAATTGTCATGGAAATGTAGAGTGATTCACATTAGCATTCTTTTTTGATAGGAATTTATAATTGCTAAGGAGCACAAAATTGGCCTACTTAAAACCTATTGAGATCAGTAAAAATATTGCCCTGAAATTTGATAAAAAAATGGAGGGGGCGGCAAGCTTTTTTATTCGCCACTGGGGAAAGTCCAAGTTTATGATTCAGATGTCCAAAAAGGCCCAGGTGATGGGGCTGGAAAATCTTTTTAATAAAGGGCCAAAGGCCTTTTTATATTTCTTTTTATTTTATTTAATAAGGGATACCATCCTCTACATTATTATCCCCATATTTTTTGCCAAGGTAACCACCTGAGGAATTGAAAATTGGAAGTGTTTAAAATTATTTATAGTGTTTTAGGTGGACTAGGTCTCTTTTTTTACGGCATGAAAAATATGTCGGATTCTCTGCAAGTTGTGGCCGGGGATATAATTAAAAATGCCATTAATGTTTTAACTAATAATCGTTTTTTTGCGGTGGCCGTTGGTGTGGTAGTAACCATGTTAGTTCAAAGCTCCTCGGTAACCACTGTTATGGTTGTGGGGTTTGTAAACGCCGGGCTTATGAACTTACTTCAGGCCATTGGGGTAATATTTGGTGCCAATATAGGGACCACAATCACTGGTTGGATTATCTCGATTAAAATTGGGAAATATGGACTGCTTCTTATAGGGCTCGGAATTTTTCCCACACTCTTTGGAAAGAGTAGTAGAGTAAGGCAGATCGGTCGCTTATTATTTGGGATAGGACTTATCTTTTTTGGCCTGGAGATTATGTCCACGGCCTTTAAGCCTTTAAGGAAGATGCCAGAATTCTTAGACATGATGTCGTTTTTTTCTGGCCAAAATTATTCCTCCTATATTGCCTGTGTTTTAATGGGTGGTGTTTTAACCATGATTATTCAATCCTCCTCTGCCATGTTGGGGTTGACCATGGCATTGGCCACTTCCGGGATCATTCAATTTCATACCGCTGCAGCGCTCGTTTTAGGGGAGAATATCGGAACTACCATTACCGCTCTTTTGGCCTCGGTAGGCGGGAATATAAATGCTAAAAGGGCCTCCTTGGCCCACGCTACTTTTAATACCCTGGGGGTTTTAATAGTCTTATCGATATTTCCCTATTTTGTGGAATTTATAGATTGGGTAATTCCAAGTGATCCAAACCTTTTGAATGCTCAAGGTGAAAGGCCAAATATTTCCGTTCATATAGCTACAGGGCACACTATCTTTAATGTTACGGCAACAATCGTTTTTATTCCCTTTATAAAACAGCTGGCAAATTTTGTTACCAAGATGATTCCAGATAAAAAAGGTGAAGACGATAATCAATTACTGGCCCTTGGAGTACCAGCGACCTTTATGGCGCCCACTGCCCTGTTGCAAGCGGAAAAAGAAATTCTTCTTTTTAGGAAAAAGGTCGATGAGATGTTTTTGCTGGCCCGTGATTACATGATGAACGATAAGCTGGAGGCCTGGAAACTAAAGGAAATTAAAAACATTGAAAACGAGATGGACATTTTACAAAAAGACTTAACGGTTTTTTTAAGTGAAGTCATTCAAAAAGATCTAACCGAAAAACAATCTTTGGAGGCCCAGGCCATCCTTCGTTTAGCAGATGAACTGGAGAGTGTGACAGATTATCTAGATAAATTTGCCATAGCGACAACTCGCTTTAAGGAAAAAGTCCCTCTCCAGGGGGCAGATAAGGAGGCCTTACTAGAGTTTTTCGACCGCTCTCATAAGTACTTTTTAAGCTCAGTTGGCACTTCCGAAAATTTAACTTCTATGGATGCAGACTCTGCCAATGAACAGGCCAAAATGCTAAGAAGAGAGGCCGATAATATGCGGGAACTCTTCATGAATAAATTTTTAAAAGAAAAATTCCCCCCTCTTCTTGTTATGTCTTTAACCGATATGGTGGTGTCTTTAAGGAAAATTGTAAGCCATTCCTTAAATATTTCCCAGGCCATTAATACTTTAAATAATGACCCTGACTAAACCCTCCACCAACCCTAAAGATTTAAATAAAATTGTCTTTAGTTATCCAAAATTAAAAACACTGATTGATCAGGACCCGGAAAATAAAAAAGAGGCAGATAAATGCCTCTTAGAGATAGCTGCAGACTATCGACCTACAACCATTCTATTTATTCAGAAAGTTTTGGATTTGGTCTTGGGAAAACTTTATGATGGAGTAAACTTTTCTTTAGCTGATGGAGTTGACCTAAAAAAGCTAAGTAAAGAAAACCATTTAGTTTTAGTTCCTAACCATCAATCCCACGCAGACTACTTGGTTATGAGTTGGGTTTGCATAAAAAAATATAAACTACCTATTCATATTGCTGGTGGACTTAATTTAAATGTCTTTCCTATTGGTAAAATTTTTAGAACCGCCGGCTGCTTTTTTATTAGAAGATCTTTTGGCAAAAATCCGGTCTATAGGGCCACCGTGGAGGCCTATCTCTATTACCTTTTATATATGGGGGAAGTAATTGAGTTCTTTTTTGAGGGCGGGCGTTCACGAACGGGAAAATTACTTCCACCAAAATATGGACTGTTCTCACTCCTACTTGAGGCCCACTCGAACTTACCAATCGAAAAGAAAAAGAAAATGATTTTTCAACCGGTGAGTATAATTCATGAATATGTTCCAGAACAGCGGGCCATGGCAAATGAGCTTAGAGGAGGGGTTAAGAAGAAAGAATCTTTTCTGGAAATCCTAAAGGTCTTTAAAATTGTGGCCAAACAATTTGGGTCCATTCATATATTTCTTGGAAATCCCATTGATGCCCCCGATATCAGTAAATTAAGTCCGGATAAGATTAAAAAGACCACCTACCACCTGGCCTTTAGATGTTTTCGGCGGGTGGGGAAAAATATGGCGGTTACCCCTTCCTCGCTTATAGGACTGATTCTTTTAGAAGAGCCAAGTGGTGCTATAAGATGGAATATAATCTTAGAAAAGGCAAAGGCCATTTTAGATTATTGTGAAGAGTTTAATGTTCCTTATACTCCAAGTCTAAAAAAGGAAAAATTTGTAAAGACCATGGAACGGGCCATGGATATTATGATTGGCAATAACAAGGTTAATGTAATCGGCAGGGGTGAAGGTGAGGGGCAACTTTTCTATCAGGCAAAAAAAGACTCTCGGGTTGAGCTCTTATATTTTAAAAATACCATTCTTCATCAATTTTTGGTTCCTTGGACGATTAATTCCGTCTGGGTGAATATTTTTAATGGAACCATAAAGGATGAACAGGGACTTAAAGATTATCTAATAAAATCTAGAAATCAGTTAAAACATGAGTTTTATCTTCCCACCATCCAGCAATATCTGGCCAAAACCTTGATGGTCATCTCTCATGCGGTGGGAAGACCAGTGAAAAGCCTGGCCGATTGTCTTGCGCTTGATCAAAGAGAGCTCTATCTTGTGGCCAAAAAATTGGGCGTATTTGCCCGGGCCGGAAACTATATCCATGAGGCCTACTACATAAATGCCCTCACTTTAAAAGATCTGGGAAATGAGAAAGACCACTTTGGCATGGATGATGTGCTTAAAAAATTCCCCTTGGTTTTTAAAAGGGAACTAAAAATAGAAAAGTGTGTTAAATACCCAGAGAGTTACTCCACTAGTATTATCAAAAGTAGTATGAAGTTTTTTGTTTCCGAAAAATACGTATTAGAAAAAGGTTCGCAATATACACTCAACAAAGATAAGCCTATAGGCCCATTAATTCTTGAATACGAGAAATTTCTGGAAGATAGTTGGGCCATCGCAATAAATCCTGGGAAATAGATATGGAAGATGAAATTAAAAAAGATTTAAGAAAAATCCTTGAATATTTAGGGGAAAATCCTGACCGTGAAGGATTAATAGACACCCCTAAAAGAATGATTAAGTCTTGGGGAGAGCTTTTTGGGGGCTATAAGAAAAAGCCTGAAGATGTTCTTACAGTTTTTAAGGAAGATGATGTTATTCCCTACAATCAAATTATTTTACTGAAAGATATTGAATTCTACTCCACCTGTGAGCATCATTTTCTGCCATTTGTAGGAAAGGCCCATGTGGCCTATGTACCAAAAGATAAAGTGGTGGGGATCTCCAAACTGTCCAGAATAATAGAGATCTTTTCCCGGAGACTGCAAATCCAGGAGAGAATTGGCAATCAGGTGACCCAGTCCTTGATGGATGTTTTAAATCCTCAAGGCGCCGCCTGCATAATAGAGGCCAAGCACTTTTGTATGACTTCAAGAGGGGTTAACAAGCAAAACTCGGTGATGGTGACTTCTTCCCTTAAAGGTTGCTTTCTATCCCACCCGGAAACTCGCCAAGAGCTCATGAAGCTTATAAAGTAAACCTATGGATCATTTTCTAAAAGAACATGAACGGCAAATTAAGCGGGTTTTATGGATAGAGCTGGGACTTAATATCTTCCTCGCCCTCATTAAGTTGTTGGTAGGACACAAATATCATTTTCTATCGCTTACCTCATCTGGACTAGATTCTCTCTTTGACAGCTCTTCCAATATTTTAGGTTTTATATCAATAACTCTTGCTTATCGGCCGCCTTCCTCCTCTCATCCTTATGGACGCTATAAATATGAAACTCTGGGAAGCCTTTTAATCGCCGGACTGTTAATCTTTTCCTCCATCCAAATCGGGATGCAGGTTTTTGAGTATTTTGGTGAAGTCCCCAAAAGAGGCATGTTTGGCATTATTCCCGTTGTGACTATTTCCATTTCCATCATCGCCAGTTATCTCATCTCTAGATGGGAAAGGAGAAAAGGGGAAGAACTCAACTCATCGCTTTTAATTGCCGATTCAGAACACACCAGAGGTGATTTTTTCATTGGTATCGGAGTTTTGGTTTCCATAATCTGTGCCAAGTTCGGGCTTTGGTGGCCTGACTTTGTGGTTGGAGCGATGGTTTGCCTATTTATTTTTTACCTCGCCATTAGAATTGTCCGGGAGAATCTAGGCTACTTGATGGATGCCTCACCAAAGATTGAAAAAGATCTGGTTAAACAAGTTGAGCAAATTCCAGGAATTTTAGATATCCACCGCTTTCGCGCCAGAGGAAATCAAAAGGCCATGTTTGTGGACTTTCATTTGCTGTTAACACCGTCTCTGTCTCTGCTTGAGGCCCATGAGATAAGTCATCTGGCAGAAGAAAAAATAAAGCTGCTACTTAAAGATTATTCTGAAAAAGTTGATGTTACGATTCATATAGAACCCTATGAAAAAGATCACAGAGACCCTGTATGATTGAACTTAAAAAAAAAGAAATAGCTAATTCTCGGTTTGTCTTTTTGCAGCTCAGTGACGACTTAAGTTCTTGGCAGCAAATTTTAGGAAAAATTGATAATTTTATAAAAGATGAGTCTAGGTTGGAACGGGCCAATCCCTTTGCTTATATTTATTTTTTACCAGAGAATATTTTTTGGGTGGGACGAGAGGTGATCGGTCCTCCCCATGTGGGTGATTCACCTCTCATTTTAGATTTTAAAGGTGGGGTTATTCATTCTTGTCTAATAGAAAATGGCCTGGAGCTGAATCAAAAAGAGCTGTTGGCCTTGAAAAATAGAGTGTGTCAAGACCATGTAGGGGAGATTGATGGCAGTTTTCCCTGGAGACTTAGAATAGATTTGGAGAAAGAGGACAAAATACCCTTAAATTTTGAGTTTTTTGGGCAAAACTATCCCTTTCCCAAATTGACAAAGTAACGGCCTGAAGGCATTTTATGGTGGTCAATATTAACAATTAGGAGGAATTTATAAAAGATCCAAGAGGAAGAAGAGGTCGTGAAAGAGGCCCTAGAATTAATCGTCAAATTAGAGTTCCGGAGTGCCGATTAGTTGGTGGGGATGGGACCCAATACGGAGTAGTTTCCCTGGATGAGGCGAGAAATATTGCCCAAGATCAGGGACTCGATTTAGTCGAAGTTTCACCACATGCTAAACCTCCAGTTGTTAAAATTATTGATTACGGAAAATTTAAGTATGATCAGCAAAAAGCGGCGGCAGTTCAAAAGAAAAAACAAATCGTCTTTCAATTAAAAGAAATTCAATTCAGACCTAATATTGAGCTCCATGACCTGGAAACCAAGTTAAAAAGGGCCAAAAAATTCCTCGAGGGTGGTGATAAGCTCAAGATGGTCATGCAGTTTAGAGGACGTGAAATGGCCTATAAAGACGTTGGGAAAGCGAAGTTTAATGCAATCCTTAAGCAGGTGGAAGATCTCGGTGCCGTAAAGGAGGCCGATCCCAAAATGATGGGAAATCGAATTATCGTGATTATGGCCCCAGATAAAAAGCTGTTGCAAAAGTACAAAGAAAAAAAGGGATTGAAGACCTAAGTATTTAAAATTACGTCAGGCGTAATGATATAAAATATTCCTAAATATCTAAAATAATTAAAAAAATCTTTTACAAGGGCCATCTAACTTGATATCTATGCCCCTTTGAAAATACTCTTAGGAGAGAGCGAAATGCCTAAAATGAAGACTAAAAGCGCAGCAGCTAAAAGATTTAGCATGACTGGATCAGGAAAATTTAAGAGAAGAAGAATGAATCTACGGCATATTCTTGAGAAAAAACCTAACAAGGTTAAGAAAAGAAATGGCAAGGCCGATCTTGTACACGCCAGTGATGTTAAGAGTGTGAAAAGTATGCTTCCATACGCAGCGAAAAATTAAACTGATCCCTGGGCCTAAGAGGATTCAACTCCCCCCATTTGGTATCGTTAACAAGGAATAAAAAATGTCAAGAGTAAGACGTGGCTTTAAGGCCAGAAGAAGAAGAAACAAAATTTTAAAAAGAGCGAAGGGTTTTCACTTTGATAGACAAAACCATTTCAGACACGCAGCGACTACTGTTGTTCGTGCTCTTCACTACTCATTCATTGGTAGAAAACTGCTAAAAAGAGATATGAGAAAGCTTTGGATTCTAAGAATCTCAGCTGCCGCTAAAACGCTAGATACCTCTTATTCTAAATTTATGGGCGCCCTTAAAAACAAGGGATCTATGCTTAATAGAAAAATGCTTTCACAAATTGCAGCTGAGGATTTTGAAGGTTTTAAGGCCATTAAATCATCCCTAAAATAAGCTTTGCCTGGAATATCTGATTTACTTTGGATTATTTCGAGCTTTGTTCTAACTGCACTATCACATATATTTTTTTCTCATGGGCCCGACTTTTCCGGTGGGGCCTTTTACATCACTTTTGTGATGGCCTACTCTCTAGTAGTCTTTGTCCTGCATAAAAAAAATCTCTTAAAGAACTCGGGGCCTAAAGGATTCTATTTCTTTCTGGGATGCCTCATTATATTTGCCGGATCTCCCTTATTTGAAAATGATCACTTCCGCTACCTCTGGGAAGGCAAGGTCTTTATATCAGGATTTAATCCCTACCTTCATGCCCCAGACTCAGTTGAGCTGGCCCATATCCCATTTATCGGAAAAGAATTTATTGGCTTTAAAACCCTAACCTCTATTTATCCACCACTGGCACTTATCTGGTTTGGGCTTGGAGCAGAGTTACTCCTGCTTATGGGACTCAATGCGCTTTTGGTCTTTTTTCTATTTAAACGGCTGAGAGTGTGGCAGGTTTCTCCCTTCCATCTGGCCTTGGCCTTTCCTTACTTGCAAAAGGAGTTTATTGGGGCGATTCATATCGATCTATTGGCCTTCATGTTGGTTTTTCTATCAATCAGCGCAACAAAAAATATGACAGGATTTAAATCCTTATTACTAATAGGCCTGTCCTATTGGGTTAAGTTGTTGGGAATTATCGCGCTTCCTCTACTGCTGCTGAAAAAAGAAAATAGAAATAAGCGCTTTTATGCCGTGGCGGCCCTGATAGTCCTGTCTCTCCCTCTGGGGCTTTATTTTTTAATCGGTGATTTCAAAAGTATGACTGGCCCTTCTGCCTTTGGTGCTAATTGGGTATGGATGCCTGGTTTTTATACTATTTTAACGCGAGTGCTTGGAGTCGTTTCTACAACTGCTAGAACTTTAAGTTTGGTGGGGTTTTTGCTTTATTTTCTAATGCTAGTTTTTTATTGGGGTTTTAAAAATAAAAACCAGACCGATTTTTCCCTTAATTTTCTCTATCTGTTTTTTTTAGGATTCATGTTCTTTTCTCCTGTCTATAACGCATGGTATGCCATTTGGTTTTTAGGCCTCGCCTTGTTAGGAAAGAGAACCTACGGTGTCCTATATGCGGTTTTTTCTTGTTGGTGTTACCTCGCCTATGGAAATAAAAGCTTGATTCCCCTGGGGGAATTTATGGCACACCTTTTCTTTCCCCTTGCATTATGGGAGATGTCATTTTTGTCTTTCAGCGTGTCTAAAAAGAACCCATAGAAAATCTCTAAAAATTACTTACACTAATTGCTTTTGCTCCACCCTTATTCATATTATCTCTGGGACTAATATAAAGTTACTCACGGGAGAGAGTTATATGTTTAAAACTTATATCTTAGGAACTTTGGTACTACTTCTGTCACTTGGAAATACCTTTGCTTGTGACGAGAAAGGAGAGACCGGAATAGTTCCTGAAAATGATATGTTTATAGGTGTAAATGATAAGAGTGCTAATGGCATCACTAAGCGCGAGTTCTTTAAAGTTGTCTATCGATTAGAAAAAATCTACTCTTCAGTCTTTTACCAAAATGGTGAGAATTTAACTTTTACAAGAGATTGGAATGAAGGCTCGGTAAACGCTTATGCCTATAAACGAGAAAGCAACGCTTATGTGGTAATTAACGGTGGTCTGGCCAGACATCCTGAAATCACCATTGATGCCGTTGCCTTAACCGCTTGTCACGAAATCGGACACCATATCGGTGGGATCCCCGTAAAGAAAAAAGGGCCGGGAAGAATTATAAATGGCAGGGTTATCAAAAAGTCTTGGGCCTCAAATGAAGGGCAGGCAGATTATTTTGGTGTCATGAAATGTTTCAGAAAATATATTCAAAACGATGATAACGAAAAAATCATCGCCAGTATGAGAATTCCAAATAGCACCATAAGAAAATGTGATCGTGAGTTTAGCTCTAGGAAAGACCGTGCAATCTGTAAGAGATCCATGGCCGCTGCCCTTTCACTCACTAGAATGTTCACTCAACTGATCAATGCAGGCCTTGAAAAGGCCGGCAAAGACTTCAGACTGGCACCAGTGAGTCTAGTAAAAATGGATGCTAAAGTAACCAGTCAGACTAATGATAAGCATCCGCTTCCTCAGTGTCGTCTAGATACTTTTTTCCAAGGTGCGCTTTGTGATATACACCACAGTGTGGATGTCAGTTACTCAGACTTATCAACGGGAACTTGCTCAAGAGTAGATGGTTATAGAGTAGGGATTAGGCCACTATGTTGGTTTAAACCACCAAAGTCTTAACTACTGCAGTTAGCGCCGCCAAGAACACAAAACTTCGCACAAAATTTATGATTTAAATAAACCGGCCTAAAGGATTCCTTTAGGCCTTTTGCCATGGTGAAGTTTTGATCATAAGCAAGTAAAGTACAGGCCTGAACTTTAGGAGAGTCCTCTCCTTTAAATTTGACAATCATGCGCGAACTGGCACACATCTGATCTTGCGGATTAACTCCTAGGATATCCCAGCAAGCAGTGGAGATCTCCGGTACATCTTCATTCTCATTCATTTCTGGAAAGATGATGAGGTTTTTGGCGTTTAGTCTTAAAGCAATGCCACTGCCTTTTAAAAGCTCGCTATAACCCATAAGCGCACCCTCATAGGTGTCATCACTTAAGTATCTGCCAGCGATACTAAGCTTAAAACCCTGGTTAAAAAGCCAGGAAAAGGATTTAAGGGTTTCAGCGAGGGTGCCTTCACCTCTTTCTAGGTTATGGATTTTATGTGTGTAGTGGTCCATAGAGATACGTAATTTTAACTTATCTCCATAGGATTCTTTAAGCTTTAGTAAGGGTTTCTGAATACGTTTAATGACCTTATAGGCATTAGTTAGCACTAAAACTTCATGTCCTCTTCTTAGTATTTCATTTAATATTTCAAAGATGTGGGGATTTAGGAAGGGCTCACCACCAGTTAGTCCTATGGATTCTAGTTGCCAGTTATTCTCTCCGATCTCATCTAGATAGGGGAGCACATCAAGTTTCGTTAGATAGGACAGGCGATCATTTCTTGGACTTGATTCAATGTAGCAATTAGAGCACTCCAGGTTACAAAGAGTTCCCGTGTTAAACCAAATATTTTGTGGTGAGCGAAATTCAACATAAGCGCGTGGTTTTCCCTCCAAGGTGATTTCCTGGTGGGAAAATTTATTTTTCATTCAGATTCCAGTCGTACTCTAAGAACTGGGTTTTCACTTTACCTGATCTTATTAGCTTCTGGGAGGCCTTATCGGAGGTTACAAAGTCGGCGACAAAAGCTTTGAAACCCTCTTTAAAATCTGCTCCATACCATTTAAATATTATAGAGGCATGGAGAGTTTTACCCGCAAAGTAATTTTTACTCTTATCGCCTAGAAATGATTTGGCACTTTGTTGTAACTGCTTTTCTAGATTGCTACCTGTGAAGACAAATGGTTGTAAATTGGGACAGCTGATAGAGGCGCAGTTGACGGCAAAATGAATTCGTGGCTCTTTATAATTTGCCCGGATAAGCCCATGCTCGATTTTATCAAGATTTGTCTTTTTCCCAAATAGCGTAAAAAACTTCATTTTCCAGGGACTAGAAAAGAAACCACCAATTTTTTTAATGGATTTAACGGGGTAGTGATTAATTATTAGTTGTAAGGTAAAGGCATTATAGGCATTGATTAAAAAGGCCAATTGATCCGCTTTATTCCATCCGTTAAATTCATTTTGGGTAACCTTTGCTACCGCCTCTAGGTACTCATTTAAAACCGAGGGATCTTTTTTTAATCCCTTGTAATCAACCAGGGTCTGTGCCCCTTTAAAGGAGAGTACTTTATCTAAAACCACCTGGTAGTCTTTATGAGTGAGGTCAAAGCTCCACGTGTTAAAAGAGAAAAAAAATATTAATAGAACAGTAGTTTTCATAAACCCTCTAACAGCAGCTTGTTTTAATAACCTTGGGTTCACTGCATTTTTTATAAAGGCCTTTGTGAGTGGAGAAATCCCCGGTAAAATAAAAATGATCTCGAAGCCTTGAATTTTTAAGCATTAGGTAAGTATTGCCACAAACACTTGTCTTCTCCCCCTTTTTAAAGGAGGTTTTTTCATCTAATGGAAAATCATGGGCGCAGCCAAGAACAGATCCCTTGTAAGTGACAGACTGTCCAAAGTCTTCACCAAAATCTTCCATTTCACTTAATTTAAAAAGTCGGTAAGTGATGGAGTAAAATTTAATATCTCCAACTTTTTCCTTCACTTCCTTATTAGTGATTAAAAGCTCTTCCATGGAGACTACTCGCGGATCTTTAAAACCTATGGATTTAACAAGCGTAGTGAAATCATTCACATACAGGGCACCACTTAGGCATTCTCCGTAAAGTACAGGATCTTTCACGAGTTCTGGGGGAATTCGGCGATCTGCATAGATATCACTAAAATACATCTCTCCACCTTCTTTCAGGGTGCGATAGGCCTCGGAAAAAACTGCTTTCTTGTCAGTGGAAAGGTTGATGACACAATTGGAAATAATCAAGTCAAAATGATTATCTGAGAGTCCTAAAGCGCTTAGGTTTTCAATATCTCCATGGTGAAATAAAACATTAGGATTTTTATACCCAAACTTTTCGGTGTGATATGCAATATGCTTATTGGCCACATTGAGCTGGGAGGAAGTCATATCAACCCCGACCACTTCACCTTTTTCTCCTACTAAGTCTGAAAGAATAAAACAGTCTCTGCCCGAGCCTGAACCTAGGTCTAGGACACTTAGTCCCTCTAATTGGTGGGGAATTGTCAGCCCACAGCCATAGTATTTAGCTAAAACTTCTGAGTGAATTTTGCTCAGGGATTTTTTTATATAGTCGGGATAGGAGATGGTGGTGCAGCAGGCATTGGTTTTTAAATCTTTGGAGGATTCTAGTACTTCGCCGTAGTATTCTTTAACCTTTTGTTTCGTTGTGTCAGTAGTTGAAGTATCCATAATGTTCCTTAAAAAAGGGTGAAAATCTGCCCCTTATACTAATCTTCATAAAGGGATTGGAAAAGCTTTTCTCCATATACGAGCAGTTAATACATTAACAAAAGTCAACAAAGAATTGACCTCTAACTTAATTGATTAATAGCTCCCAAAAAGGGTATTCTTTTAAAGTTAATTAAATGGATTTTACAGTTAATTTGAGGTGTTTTTGGACAAGGATCGTTTCCATAACCTCCTTTATGGTTTCATAATTGCATCGTTCTCATTACTTAGTGGTTGTAATGAGGGCCCTGCGCTTAAGTTAAACACCATAGAACCCCCCATGGGTGCTAAGTTTCCACCTTTGGTGTTGGATCGCGTCACTCCTGCTGATGGCGCTATTAAAGTCTTTATCCGTCCTAGAATTGAACTTAGGTTTAATAATCAAATCGATATCACCACTCTTTTAGTTAATACTAGCACCACCAATTGCCTGGGCTCCGTTCAACTATCTAAAGATAACTTTGTCAGCTGTGAAAATTTAGTACCCCCCATTTCTTATGATGGGGGATTTAGCTATGAAATCTGGGCCGCCAACAACCTGGAAATTCTTACCAATTATAAAATTAAAGTAACTGAAGATGTAAAAGATACTATCGGCCATAATTTAACCAATCCCTACCTCTCTACTTTTGGATTTATTACCGAAGATAATGTAGCTCCGGAAGTTGAATCAACGAGTCCTCCTCCAGGGGCCCCGGATGTAGCTGAGGAAACTCCCATCTCAATTACTTTTACCAAACCCATCAATCCAAATACCGTTACAACTAATATAATTTATTCTACTGAATGTAGTGGGAGCTTGCAGGTCTCCAGCAATGGTTTTTTCTCTTGTGTTCCCATGGATTGGGAAATAGTTATTTCGGAAGATCTTAAAACTTTTACTATCAAACCCTTTGAAGCGCTTGATTCAGAGACCTTTTTTCAAATTAGGGCGCTACAAAGTATTGAGGACTTAGCGGGCAATAATTTAAAGGCGCAATATGTAGGAGCTGGTTTTAAAGTAAAGGATTGGATCGCTCCCACGGTAACCAATACTTTTCCCCAACAGGGTGCTGTTGAAGTGCGCCTAGATACCCCTATTATTATCTCTTTTTCTGAATTGATGGATACTGAGTCCATAACGGTTAATACCGTGGACAATGTCTGTAAAGGTTCCATTCAACTTATCTTAAAGGATGTGCCAGATGATAGCACTCCTACCTGTGTGCAATTTATTTCAAATCCTTCTACAACCAATGATATTTCCTTCATCGCCAACCCCAAAGAAGAATTAATTCAAGGAAGTCTTTATGAAATTAAAGTTACTTCAGACGCCCAAGACTTGGCAGGCAATGGCCTGGATCCAGAGGCCTCAATTAGCTTTTCAACCGTGGCACGACCCTACGTAATTAGCACTATTCCCACGGACGGAGCATACCCGGTTCCCTATGATGCAACAATTACTGTAAACTTTAACAAATCCATGGATGCTTCAAGCGTTTTTACTGATCCCAATTCAAACTCATGTGATGTGGCAACACTAGTGGTGCAGCGTACAGATGGTACCTGTGTCCCCCTGCAAGTGGCCGTGGCATCTAATAGTAACAGAACCTTTACTACCAAACCTGTCATGCCCTTTGACGATCAGGACATATTAAAAATCAAAGTTGCGGATACGGTTAGGGACCCGCTTGG
>SMWT01000034.1 GCA_004356615.1 Deltaproteobacteria bacterium
CAGCAAAAGGTTGTAGATAAGATCTCCTTTGAAGTTAACAAGGGGGAAGTTCTTGGGTTTCTAGGCCCTAATGGGGCGGGAAAGTCCACCACCATGAAAATGCTGTCTTGTTTTATTACCCCCAATGAAGGTGACGCAACGATTTGTGGACTATCCATTTTAAAAAATCCTGACGCAGTAAAGAAGATAATTGGTTATGTGCCAGAAAATGCGCCGCTCTATGAAGAAATGTTTGTCTGGGAATTTTTAGAGTTTATCGCCGAACTTCGTGGCATCCCCTTAATGGAACGGGATGGGGCCATATTAAAAGTGCTGCAGATGTGCGCTCTTGAAAAGGTTAAGAGGCAAAAAATTGAAACCCTTTCTAAAGGGTACAAGCGAAGGGTTTCTTTGGCCCAGGCGCTAATTCATGACCCTGAAGTCTTATTTTTAGATGAACCAACTGATGGACTTGATCCCAATCAAAAATTTGAAGTTAGAAAACTCATTAAAAAGCTTTCAAAAGATAAACAGATAATTCTTTCAACCCATATTTTAGAAGAGGTGGAGGCGGTTTGCAGCAGGGCGATTATTATTTCGCACGGAAAAATATTATTTGATGGAACCCCTGCATGTCTTCTGGGAAAGTCAGAGTCTAGAAGGGTTGATGATGTTTTTCGGGCCTACACCACTGGAGAGTCAGTTCAAGGAGTTTCGCTATGATTTCTAATTCACTGAAAACGATTTTTAAGCGGGAGGTTAAAGGATATTTCTCTACTCCCTTAGGTTATGTCTTTATAATCATTTTTTTATTTTCCATCGGTTATGTTACATTTGAACCGGGACGTGGAAGCTTTTTTATTACCAGATCGGCCGACCTGTCGAGCTTTTTTAAATATATACCCTGGCTTTTCATTTTTTTAGTTCCCGCCATGGCCATGAGATTATGGGCCGAAGAAAGGAGAACGGGGACCATTGAACTACTGCTAACTCTTCCCGTCTCAATAAGGGAAGCAGTCTTGGCCAAGTTTTTTGCCGCCTGGTTTGTCATTTTATTATCGCTTCTGGGCACCTTCCCCATGCTTTTAACGGTGGCCTATTTAGGAAACCCTGATTGGGGAGTAATCTTTTTGGGCTATCTTGGATCCTTTCTTTTAGGAGGAGCATTTCTGGCCATCGGCAGCTTTTTTTCTGCCCTTACTAAAAACCAGGTGATCAGCTTTATCCTCACGGTGGGTACCTGTTATATTTTGACCATGGCCGGTTCACCTCCAATTCTGGAATTTTTATCTGCAGTTTTTCCAAAATACGTCGTCTCCCTTTTTGAATCCCTTTCTATGTTGAATCACTTTGATTCTCTGTCTAAAGGTTTACTGAGGTTCAGTGATATTTGGTTTTACGCTGTGATGATGTTTGGGTGGCTGGTAGGTTGCGGACTGCTACTTAAAGAAAACAAGGCCAATTAAAAGGATTGATTCAATGGAAAAGAAAAAAAGAGAAAATTACCTAATTGTTCTTTTAGCAGGCCTTATTATGATTTTTTTAATCTATATCGGCTCTACCTGGGGGAACAAATTAAAGTGGGACTTTACAGAGGAAAATCTCTACCGCCTGAGCTCTGGCAGTATCAATGTGGTTAAAAAGCTGAATTCCCCCTTGAGGATTAAACTTTATTATTCCAAGACTGCGGCCAATAAAGGTACTGAGGGTATTCGCGCCTTTAATAATTATTTTACCTATGTCAAAGATCTCTTATTAGAGTATGTAGGCCATTCCAGGAATAATCTAACTCTTGAGATCATTGATCCCCGGCCAGATACAGGAGATGAGGAAAATGCCATCACCTATGGCATTAGAAAATTTAATCTTTCTGAAACAGAAAGCTATTTTTTTGGCATGGTGGTGGAAAATGATGTAGGAACGGAAAAAATTATTGAGTTTTTTGATCCGGGTGAAAAAGATAAACTTGAATATGCCATTACAAAAACCATCTATAGTGTGGCAAGGCCGGCCAAGAAAAAAATAGGAATACTCTCTTCGCTGCCGCTGCAAAGTGATCTCAATCCTTATCTGGCACAAATGATGAGAATGCAGGGAAAAAATCCCCCCGAGTCCTGGGCCATTACAGAACTGCTAAGTGAATTTTACCAAATTGAAAAAATCGATCCAATGGCCCAAGAGATAAAGGGCATTGATGTTTTGTTGGTGGTTCATCCCAAAAATTTTACGGAGAAGATAAAATGGGCCATCGACCAATATGTTTTAGGTGGCGGTAACTTGCTTCTTTTAGTCGACCCTATGGCGGTGATAGATAGACCGGTAAACCCTTCTGCAGGGTTTAGTCGAAGCTCTAACCTTCCAGTACTAATGGAAAATTGGGGGGTAAAATTAGAGGAAGGTGTGTTTGTCGGTGATAAGTCCCTGGCCGGCCTTGGCCGGGTTACGCCAGAGGCACCACCAGCGAAGATGCTACAAATTGTTAGTTGTGATGAACGTTGTACTTCCCCCTATAAAGATATAACCACCACCGGCCTTTATGATTTAGTCTTTCTGCTTCCGGGAAGTTTGAAAATTCTGGATAAAAAGGCCGTCCCCATTCTTGGCACCACAGAAATTGGAAACACTTTTTCGGCCTCGGAATTTGAGCTTAACGATCCCATTGCCCTTTGGCATAAATTTTCGGGAGGTGAGGGACGTGTTATGGGGGTGAAAATTATGGGAATGTTCAGCTCAGCTTTTCCAAAGGGAATTACTGTAGAGACAAAAAAGTTAACAGGTCTTACAAGATCGAAGCGGGAGGCCTCCATCATTGTCATCGCGGATGTGGATTTTATTCATCATCAATTCGCTTTTAAGGAAACACTTTTTGGCCTGGCCCTTGCCAATGACAATGCAAATCTGTTTTTAAATTCGGTGGAAAACTTAAGCGGCTCCACGGACCTTTTATCCATTCGTTCTAAAGGGGTTAAAAAGAGAAAATTTAATGTAATAGATGAAATCGAACTTGAAGCAGATAAGGAAACGGCAGAAACCGTGACCAGGATTAATGCCTCCATTAGTGAAGCGCAGACCGAGCTAGATAAATTGGGGGCGCAGGTGAATGAAGGAAATCTGGCAGTAATTAAATCCCAGGCCTTAAACAAAAAAAGAGAGCTAGATAAAAGACTTGCTTTTTACAAAGGTCAGCTGCGGGAAGTGAAAAGGCAGGGGCGAGAAAAAATCGAAAATATCGGCCGGTTTTTCCAGTATTTAAACACTCTTTTAATTCCTCTGCTTCTGATAATGGGAGGACTAATCTACAACACTATTAGATCTAGACGAAATGCCCGAGAGGTTTAGGAGATCACAATGAATAAAACCATTTTAAAATTATCACTTATCTGCGCCCTACTTTTTGTACTATCGGTTGTTACCTATAAATGGGACAACTACCGTGGTGTGGACCTGATCGCGGGAGCGGAGCTTATTAATACGCTTGATATAGATAAGGTGCATAGATTTTCCATCAAAGGGAAAAGTGGAGAGCAGCTAAACTTTCTCCGAAGAGGAGATTCTTTTATCCTAGAAAACTTTAGTAATTATCCTGTTAAGGGCCCACAAATTAGTGAGCTGATTTATAAGCTGTCCTCAATTACGGTAAAGGAAAAAGTTCGGGGCGCCCAGTTCTCTAAATATGGCGTGGATAAAAAAGAGGCAAACTTTGACCTTTCTTTTTTTGACGATAAGGGAAAGGAGCTTTTAGGCCTATATGTTGGCAAATCTTATAAGGGAAAGGGCCACTACGTAAGACGGGCAGGAGGGGAGCAGATTTATTTAACTGAAAGGCCGGTGGAAATCTCTCTCGATAAGAGTTCATTTATTGAGCAAAATATTTTAGATTTTGAAAAAGACAATCTAGAAAAGCTTGATTTAAACGGCGAAGTGGTGATTGTTAAAGACAATCAGGGATGGGGGATCGAAGGCCTTGATAAATCTAAATACAGTGGTGAAAATATAGAGGAGGCGGTTGAAAATCTGCAAAAAGTGGAATTTGATGATTTCTTTCACGCTAGTGATGCTAAAGTGTCTAATTTGAAATTTAACCGCGGTGCCAATATCTTTTTAAATAATAAAATGATTTACAAATTGGCCCTGGCCAGAGATAAAAACAGATACTTCCTTAAGGCCCATGCGACATTGGCAGAAATACCAGAAGATATCGTGCTGAACCCGCAAGGTGGGAATGAAAATTTAAAAGCAGTAAATGATATGATAAAAGTGCAAAGTGGCGCCCAAAACTTTAATTTAAGATTTAAAAATTGGGTTTTTGAAATTTCAGAATACGAGTATAATAAATTTATCAAAGACAAACTTAACATTTAGTGACGAAGACCGATGAAAAATAAACTGATCTATATATTAATTTTCCTCCTGGGGGCCCTTATGGCGGCAACTGGGACCAAAATTTATTTTGATAAAAAACCGCGGGAAGAGAACACCAAACTCGAAGATCAAAAGCAACCGAGGAAAAAATCCTTTTTTAGCAGTCTCTTCGGTGACGAAGATTTTTTCAGCGAAGAGATGTTTGAGCAGATGGATGACATGGCCGAAAAGATGTTTGAACAAATGGGTAAGGGAATGGGCCCTAGGATGGGTGTCAGCGATGGTGTTTTGGACCAGTGGGAAGATGAGCGCTATATTTATTTAAGGTTTAAACTAGGCCAGATAGATAAAAACTCCCTCAATTTGCAGATTAAAGATGGCACTGTAACGGTGACGGGACAAACTAAAATTGAAAAGACGACAAAGAATCAATTTGGCTCAAGTACCAGTATTTCCATTTCCAGTTTCCATAAGTCTTTTCCAGTGCCGGAAGGGGTGAGGGAAGAAGAAGTGGAGATCGAACACGTGGAGGGCGCTTTAGTTTTAAAGTTTCCAAAAGCGGCTAAAATTTAAATCCCAAGGTTAGTTTGAAATTTAACAAGTCGGTGTTTTGCTGCAAGCCATCGCTATAAGATTCCAGGCTGACTATATTTTCAAAGGCCATTTCCAAAAGGAAAGCAAATTTGTGAAAGGCCTCCCAGTTAAAACCCATTATAATTTCTGGTAACAGTAGGGAAAACCCAGAACTAACCAGGCCATTTGAGTTGGTGGTCGATCTACCAAGTCCAAAAGTCAGTCCGGAATAAAAATGATTTTTCGATTCTCCCATATTATCAAAATGGTATAGGCCCTGACCTAATAAGTAGAATCTTTCAGTAGGAATATCAGAAGGGGGTGTTGCCAATTGGTTATTTTCCCAATCGTAGCGAAGTCCTGCTCCCCAACTAACTTTTTGAGATACTCTGCGAGTATATAATGCTTGAATTTGGGCAGCATTTCGGGAGGATTCTTGGCCACCAGAAACAAAGGAGGAGGTTTGGGTTAAGGCAAATGAATAGCTGGCACGGAATATCCAAAACTGCTGGGATTTATATTCCACCATTTTTGCACCGGCCTTAATAAGGGGAATTTCATCGTATAAGGCCTCTATATCGTTGGAGAAATTTACATACTGCCCTTTGTGAAAAGGTACTCGTGCTAAATTATCATTTATTTCCCAATAGCTGTGATGGCGGGTTACCTCTTTAGTCGTCGCCGCCACAGATAAGCTATCCGTGGTGAACAGAGATTCCTGTCCAAGACTTACCCCATGTTTTGTCCCCAGAGGAATCACAAAGGATTTGGCAGTGTTTGAGACGGACTTTATTAAAACCAATTGGTCCGCAAGAATCACGCAGGGGAAAAATAAAACC
>SMWT01000035.1 GCA_004356615.1 Deltaproteobacteria bacterium
AACCGTCAATGGAATCACCCTCAAGAGATTTTACGGTCAAAATGGCAATTTCATTACCAGTCTGCTGCTTGACTCGAACAAGTGCATTAACAAGAGCCGCACGGACCTGCTTTGATAAAAGTCCCGCCTGGTCCATAACAGGTGAAGAAAGTCTGGGAACTTCTAATGCCTGGCCGCTCAAACTTATAGAAAATAAAAATAAAGTCGTTATGAAGTGTTTCATTTAGAATTGTACCTTGTAGACCTACCCAGAAAAAGTGGACACTTTCTTAAGCAGCTTTAGTTAATTCTTCATACTCCATCGGAGTCATATAATCAATACCCGAATGGAGTCTTTTTCTGGGTAGGTCCACCCTTCGCTCCCGCCATTTTTGAACTTTTTTATAATTGATAATATTGAACTAACTTTTGAAAACTGCCGCTACAAAGGGGCGAGAGTCGATTACTACGCACCATTTGTTGGGTGGTGGAGAGACAATTTTTCAGGATAGAAAAATTGGGACACCCTAGCAACCGAAGGGTGATGGTCCATGGAGGGACCTGAGTCAATAATATCCGTTTCCCTTGCCGTTATTGTACCGCTTCAGAATGTACAACCCGAGACATGGTGGTGGAAACGGCCACGGTGATTGGTATGATTTTGATTAATCTCCCCTAAATATTTTTAGGAGGCCTTCTCAGGGAAGGCCCTCGAATTCTTTTCTAGCTTAAAGAATTGGCCACTTCTTGGGCCAGTTGATCACAGTGTTTTTTAACAACTTCTTCCTGCTCTCCCTCAACCATCACTCGAGCAAGATTTTCAGTTCCTGAATATCTAAGCAGAACTCTTCCCCTATCTCCTAAATCGGACTCTACTTCTTTTAATACTTGTTGAACTTGGGGAAGGTTTACAAAAGGCTCTTTTTTAGAAATGGCCACATTTATTAAGTGTTGGGGATAAAGAGGTATATCTGCCGTGAGTTCATGCAGCGATTTTTTATAAAATCTCATGGCCTCAATGGCCTTTAAAGCGGAAAGAACTCCATCCCCGGTAGTCGAATAGTTTTTAAAAATTATATGTCCGGAAGGTTCTCCACCTAAAAGTGCATTGCCCTTGTGCATTTGCTCTATAATGTAGCGATCTCCGACCTTGGTTCGAGTAAAATTAAGTCCGAGTGTTTTTAAATAAACTTCCAGCCCTAAGTTACTCATAACCGTTCCCACTACGGTGTCTCCAGGTTTTAAAACACCTTGATCCAAAAGTAGCTTGGCAAAAAGTCCGATCAAACGATCTCCGTGAATAATTTGTCCCTTTTCATCGATCATTAAAACCCGGTCAGCATCTCCATCAAGACAGATACCAAGATCCCCGCGGTATTTTTCCACCATGGAGATGGCATTTTCTGGATAAAGTGAGCCACATTCAAAATTTATATTCTTTCCATTGGGTTCAACACCTATTGGAATAATCTCCGCTCCAAGTTCACTGAAAATCATAGGAGCAACTTTATAAGCGGCCCCATTGGCACAATCAAGCACTATCCGCAGGCCTTCAAGATCATAATTACCGGGAAAGGCAGATTTACAATGAACTACGTAGCGGCCAAAAACTTCTTTCAGTCTTTCCGCGCGACCTAGCTCTCCACCATATTTAAGAGGCAGAAGTGAAGGATTATTAATAAGGTTTTCAAGTTCCATTTCTACCGAGTCTGGAAGTTTGTTTCCCTTGTGATCGAAAATCTTAATTCCATTGTCGGTAAATTTATTATGGGAGGCAGAGATCATAACCCCCGCATCAGCGCGCATGGATTTGGTGACAAAGGCCACGGCGGGTGTGGGAAGAGGGCCCGTTAAAATGACTTCTCCACCTTGAGAACAGACACCTGCCGCGAAGGCCTGCTCCAGCATATAACAACTAAGCCGAGTATCCTTACCTACTACAATAAGGGATCTTTTATGGCGTGATTTATGTTTTTGGAAATAATGCGTAACTGCGCGCCCAAGGGCCGTGGCCACCTCACAAGTCATGGGGAATTCATTCGCCTTGCCCCTAATACCATCTGTTCCAAAAAGTTTTCTTTCCATAAGAAATTAGGAGTTTAGCCTACCTCCCAAATTATGGGAAGAAATTGTGAATTTTTCACTCACTACGTGATTTCAAGGGGCTAAAGATCTGACAAAATGTAAATTACTAACAGTTTCTTACATCTTAGTACTTTCAGGGGTTTAGAGTGTGTAGGGCATTTGCTTCACCACGAAAATACGCTATATTGCCATACATGAGTATATTAATCAGTATTCTTACAGTCTTATTTCTTGCATCTTGTGGGGGCACTGGATCAGGGCCTTTAAAAGCTGTTGGCTCAGGGGTTATTTATGGTGATGGAGAGCTGGCCGACAACCGCTCTGAAGCATCAATTGATGAAGTACTCAAAAACAACAATATTCACTACCATGAGGCCAAGATGCTGCTTGAGTTTTCCAGATCAACAGCAGGAATGGTTGAGATTGGAAAGCATGTGATATCCTTTACTGATGGATCTGTCATGGCCAAAAGACCTCTTAGAACTTTTAAAGCGGTCAGGGAACTTTGCGATGGCGAAAGATTTGAACGTCAACGCTCCCTTCCGGTATGCACGGGATTTTTGGTAGCGCCAGATCTAATGGTTACGGCCGGTCATTGTGTGAACAAAATTAATTATCACAATAAGGCCTGGATTTTTGGTTATGATCACACCAGGGCCCATGAATCTCTACCTTCTTTTAAGAGGGAATATGTTTACCACACCAAAGAAGTTCTGGAATGGGAAGAGGATAAAGTCATTAGAAGAGACTTCGCTCTTGTAAGACTTGATAGGGCCGTAACTGTGGCAAAACCTTTAAAATTTAGAAAATATGGTGAGGCCTCCGTGGGAACTCAACTGGCCATCATTGGTCACCCAAACGGACTTCCAACTAAAATATCTGCAGATGCTGAAATACTTGAAAATACTGTTAACGCCTATAAGACTAATCTGGATTCTTTTGGAGGCAACTCCGGCTCTCCCGTTTTTAATTTATATACGGGTGAGATAGAAGGAATCCTTATTAGTGGCGCTACTGACTTTCTTCCAAACTTTGAAAGTGATCCGCTCTGTAATAAAGTTAACCGCAAAAGAGACTATCAGGGCGCTGAGTATGTGGCCAAAATTTCAATGGTAGATATTGAAAAATACTTGGTAAATGACGACTTTTTAACTTCAGAATTTGCCTTTGGTGAAAGCGATTTCTTCTGGCGTTTCTAGGAAATAACTAGGCCTTATCAAATTTAATGACTTCAACCGGGCAGGCATCCGCCGCCTCTTCCACTTTCAGTCCGTCATCTGTTGGATATCCAGGTCTGATTAAGCAGGTATCTTCAGTGACCTCAAAGACTTCGGGAAAGATCGCCTCACAGGCATCACAGACGATACAACCTGGCTCAATCCATACTTTGCTAACACTAAAATTTGGTTTTTCCTCAGCGGCCGCGGCCCCGCCTGCGGCGGCAAACTCACTAGCAAATTCTGGGTTGGTGGCAATTTTAAGCGCCTTTCCAGATTTTGGAAGGGGAGGAGAAACAAAGCTTTTTCCGGGAATGGTGTAGAGGGGTTTGCTTTTTGTCACTTTGTATTTTTCATTGAAATCATCAACACTCATTTTGGCATTTCTAGAGCGCTCTAAAAATTTAAAGGCCTTTAGAGTTTGCTGATGAACGATTCCATCACGGGATGAATAAACCGATAACTCGACCAGGGCATCATTAAAACCTTTGGCGGAAGTCAGCTTTTTCATCTCCTCACCAAAGTCAATATCTCTTGCAAAAGAAGACCCCTGGGGATCAAAATCACGGTAGAGAGACATTTGGGTGGGACTTCCAAAGGGATTAAAAAGTCTTATTTTAAATTGATCAAAACGTGCCGATTCTTTTTCAGAATTAAATCTAAAACCAAAGGCCACACCATTTTTTCCATGTTTGGATTTAAGAATAAAAATTTTGGGACTGCCAAAAAAGAATTCCATGGTACCTGAAAGTAGGCTTAAAACTCCAAGGGTTGCCACCAATCCGATGGCCAGAATTACTCCGATACCTAAAGCAATTAGACTTGTTGTGCTCACTTATCTCTCCAAAATAGGGATAACTTACCCAGCGCGTTCTTTAATAATTAAACTTTAGTGGAATATAACACGAGCAAAGAAATTTGCAAAAGGTTAACTCAAAACCCAGACAGGTTTTAATCCTGCAGAATTATTTTGCCCCATACCTAAAAGATTCCCCTTTGGGCCATAAACCCAGGCATGGCCTGGTAGATAAGGGATATCCTCTGCCGTTACCTGATCAATTCCGCTGGGGGAAATATTATTTCCATGAGAAAACTTTATTTCTGCTGCTTCATTTAATCTAATCTCACATAAGGGCAGGGCCTGACCTAGAGACATCTCTTGTAAGGCCATTTCACTGGGCACAATCTCTCCATGTGTAGGCAGACCGGTTATCTCATGAGGGCCGATTTTGGTTCTTTTTAACTCTACCAGATGACCTAAAGTCCCAAGTTCAGCGGCCATCTCTTCAAATAGAGATCTTATATAGGTTCCTGAGCTTACTTCTGCTTTAAATGTCAGGTAGGGATAGTTAAATTCTAAAATTTCCAGGGTATAAATGGTTCGCAGTACTGGTTCTTTTTCAATCTTTTTCCCTTCCAGGGCATACTTGTAAAGTGGTTTTCCTTGATGTTTAGCAGCAGAAAAGGCAGGGGGTGCCTGAAGAATATCTCCAGTGAATTTTTTCTCTAAAAGCTCTTTTATCTTTTCCAGGTTTAGATCACTGGGCAAAGGCCTTTCATCTCGCGCAAGGATTTCCCCTTCTTTGTCACCAGTTGCGGTTTTAATTCCCAACTTCCCCTTGGCCACATAAGTTTTCGAGAGGGTCTTTTGAATATACTGATTAAGTCTGGCCGCTCCTGAAACGCCAATCAACATAAGGCCTTCCGCAAAAGGGTCTAGAGAGCCGAAATGGCCAACTTTTTTAACGCTACCTCTTAGGGCCCTTTTTACTCTGGCCACCATTTGAAAAGAACTCGGTCCTGGTGGTTTATAAATGGGAAATACTTTGGGATTATTTTTCACTTTTATTTTTTTCAGCGTTTAGGATATCGATAATATATTTTTCTGCCTCGAACTGGGCATCATATTTAAAAACCAGGTTTGGCACTTTTCTCATCTCAAGGGTGCGGGCCAAAATATGTCTTAATCTTTTGGCCATATTGCCTATCGCCTCTTTGGCATCTCCTCTTTTGGAGCTATCAAAGGTATCCCAATAGACTTCGGCCTGTGAGTAATCACGGTTTACATCTACTTTGGTAATCGTCACATTACTTAGACGTGAATCTGAAGTTTCGGTTCGAAGAACTCTATTGAGTTCAAATAGAATACGTTCTTCTAACCGTTGTTTTTTGAAAGGATTTTTTGCGCTCACGACTGTTCCTGATCTTCCTCTTTGGCCTCTTCTTTGGCAACCTCTTCAAGCGTTCTCTTTCTCTCTTTAATTAGATAGGCCTCAAATAAATCGGCCACTTTCATATCATTGAAGTTTTCCAGACCGATACCACATTCCATACCAGATCTAACCTCTTTAACATCATCTTTAAATCTTCTAAGAGAGGACATTTTACCGTCAAAGACAATTTTCCCATTACGAAGAAGTCTAATATTACAGCCATCAACAATTTTACCATCGATAACACTAGAGCCTGCGATGGTTCCAGCTTTTGGAGTATCGAAAGTCTCTTTAACTTCCGCTCGTCCTACATACTCTTCGACAAACTCAGGCTCAAGCAATCCTTCTAGCGCCAGCGTAATATCACCTATTAGCTCGTAGATAACTGAATAGGTTTTAACATCGACACCACTCGTTTCCGCTAGTCTCCTAGCAGAAGTCGAAGGTCTCATGTTAAAGCCGATAATATATCCTGAAGCAGATTCAGCAAGCATGACATCAGAATCCGTTATCGGACCTACGCCACCGCCAACAATTTTAACTTTAACTTCCTGGTTTCCAAGTGCCTCAAGAGATTGCTTGATGGCCTCAAAAGAACCTTGAACATCGGCCCGTACCAGAAGGTTAAGAGTTTGTTCTTTTGGCCCTTCAGTTTTAGCTGCGGCAAAGAAATCTTCCAGAGACATTTTCTTCTTAATGGGAGTGGCCTCTAGTGCTTTTCTTTGATCGATCCTATTTTGAACCACCTTTTTCCCTTCTCTTTCATTTTTTACAACGTTTAAGAGATCACCAGGTCCAGGTGCTTTATCTAATCCTAAAATCTGGACAGGAACTGATGGGCCGGCCGATTTTAGATCATTTCCACGTGAGTCGGTTAGCGATCTGGCACGGCCAAAGCTCTCACCAACAACAATATTGTCACCCTTTTTAAGAGTTCCGGTTTGAACTAAGACAGTGGCCACGGGCCCTCGTCCTTGTTCGATCTTGGACTCAATCACCACACCCTCGGCCTTGCCTTTGGGCTCGGCCCTAAGTTCAAGAATTTCTGATTGAAGGGCAATGGCCTCGAGTAAGTCATCGATTCCCTCACCTTTTAATGCCGAGATAGGAACAAATTGCGTGTCACCACCCCAATCTTCGGGAGTAATGCTAAACTCTGCCAATTCAGTTTTTACTCGCTCAGGGTTGGCCCCTTCCTTATCCATTTTATTAACCGCCACAATTATCGGAACTTCGGAATTTTGGCAGAACTTAATTGATTCTTTTGTTTGAGGCATAACCCCGTCATCGGCGGCAACAACCAGCACAACGATATCGGTAACGTCAGCTCCCCTTTGTCTCATAGAGGCAAAGGCAGCATGGCCTGGAGTATCTAGAAACGTTAACGTTTTTCCTTTTACATCTACTGAGTAGGCCCCAATATGTTGGGTAATCCCACCGGCCTCTCCTTCAACAACCTTGGTCGATCTGATATGATCTAAAAGAGTGGTTTTTCCATGATCAACGTGTCCCATGATGGTAATGATTGGATTTCTAAAAGGAAGCTTTGTTTTTTCTTCCTCTGTGATCGTATCTTTTCCGAGGAATTCATCTTCATCGAAGGCCTTATCTTCAACTCGGTAATCATAAAGAGCGGCAATCTCTGTGGCCAGAATCACTCCTACAAAATCATCGGGTTTAACCAGCAGGTTAACATCGAGAAGTTTGTCGATCATATTTTTAGCTTTAGTGGAAAGTTTTTGCGCCAATTCTTCAATGCTACATCCACCATGAACTCTAATTACTCTTTTTGATTGCTTAACTTCAGTAAGTTCCGTTTTATCCCCTTTACCATGAAAAACTTTTTTCCTTTTTACCTGAGTGTAAAGAGGTCTTCCAAGTGTTGAAAGGGCCGCATAAGATTTTAATTCTTGTTCAGATCTAGTCGCTGACAGAACTTGAGAACGACTGATTCCCCCTGCTCTTTTTCCTGAGACAATGGAGGCAAGGCCACCTAGTCTCTTTTTAGCGGTGGCCGGAGGAGTAGAACCGTCTGCCTTTTTCTCTGTGGTCTTTTCACCTGTTTTTTCTTCTTTAGGAGGAGGAGTGTACACCGGTGTAAAACGATGCATTTTTTCTCTATAGATTTCTTTCTTATCGTCTTCGTTAGCAGGCCCCTCTTCTGCGGGGGCCGGTGTTTCAACTTTCGGACTGGAGACAACCCGCAATCCATTACTTTCTTCTTCCGCTGGTGTTTCTACTGGTTCCCCTGCGGCAACCATTGCTTCACCCGTTTCTAAGTCCTCTATTGGAGCTTCTGGAGCGATCTTTTCCGGTTTTTGTTTTCTTCTAATTACCGTCTTTTTCTTGATAACTTTCTTTTCTTCATCAACTTTTTCGGCAGCGGTAGTCTTTTTGGTGGCCTTTTTAACCACTTTTTTCTTCTTAGTGACTTTTTTCTTAGTCTTCTTTTTAGTACCGGCCGCTTTCTTTTCTTCATCCTCCGTCCGAAGCTGCATAAATTTATCAACTTCTTCGTCGGTGAGAGAAGACATATGGTTTCTTACTGCAAAACCTTTGGCCTTTAGGCCTTCAACCAAATCAAGAGGTTTTAAATCTAATTCTTTGGCCAGTTCAAAAATCTTTTTAGGCATTAATTTCTCCCATTAATTCTAAATTCTAGAATTAACTTCAACCTACTTTAATTTAAAAGCTGCAAGTTCCTCTCTCAGCCTTTTTTCTGCTTCAGAAAACTTCCCTTTTTCATCATCTTCATTTGTATCATCATGGCCTTTTTTAATGGCGCCTTGATAAGCTGGAACAGCAGAAGCGGAGATTAGTTCCTCTTCCTCTTCTATATCCAACTGAATTTCACCCTTTTCGATAGCATCTAAGGTGTCTTGCAAGATTTGCTTAGCATCTTCTTCACTCACTTCTAAAATCTCAACCAGGCTTTCCGGTGTCATTGCACTTAAATCACCAATCGATTGCACTCCGTTTTGAACCAGTATTTGCGCTTTAGTATCAGTAACAGAAACGATTTGCATTAAATTATCTGCAGCTTTTTTAAATTTTTCTTGTAACTTCGTTTTAGAAAGAATGTTTATTTTAAACCCGGTTAGCATTGCCGCCAGCCTTACGTTTTGTCCTCTTCTTCCAATGGCCAATGAGAGTTGATCTTCTTCCACGATCACATCAAGTGTCTTGCCTTCACCATCGATCATGATGTTTTCAATTTCTGCTGGAGCAAGTGCTGCTCTAGCAAAAGTTTCTAAATCATCAGAGTATCTAACAATATCAATTTTCTCGCCTTGAAGCTCGTTTACTACGTTTTGAACACGAGATCCCTTCATCCCAACACAGGCACCAACTGGATCGATGTCCTTATCAACAGAGATAACAGCAATTTTTGCTCTCTGACCTGGCTCTCTAGCAGCTGATTTAATTTCGATAGTCCCATCTTGAATTTCTGGAACTTCAATTTCAAATAGTTTTACTAAAAACATTGGGGAGGTTCTAGAAAGTAAAATTTCTGGGCCTCTGTTGGTCATAACAACCTCAGTTAGGTAAGCTTGAATTCTATCACCTGGCTTGAAGTTTTCTCCTGGAATAACTTCTCTTTGTGGAAGGACTGCTTCCGCCTTTCCAAGGTCAACCATGATACGCCCTCTTTCATAACGTCTGGCGATGCCGGTAATAAGTTGTTTTTCTCTATGTTTAAATTCAGCGAAAAGAATTTCTCTTTCAGCATCTCTAACTTTTTGAAAGATGATCTGTCTGGCAGTTTGGACATCAACTCTAGTGAAATTAGGATTTTCAATTCTAATCCCTAATTGATCCCCTATTTCAACATCTTCATCCAATTTTTTGGCACTTTCTAGATCGATTTCAATAATGGGATCGCCCACAACTTCTACAACGTTTTTATACTGATAGATTTCAATATCACCATCTTCTTCGTTATAACGTGCTTCGTATTCCCCTTGAATACCAAATTTCTTTCTTGCGGTTACTAGGAAGGCCTGTTCAATGGCATCAATAACGATAGATTTTTCGATACCTCTATCTTTTCCTACTACTTCAATAACTTTGGCCAACTCTGAAAAGTTCATATTATCCTCTAATGTTGGTTTCTAAGTTGGCCTTTTTTACTTCTTGAAAAGGCAACTCAAAAACAAATTCCTTATATTTCAAACTAAGGTTGTCTACTGTTACAGCTTCCAACAAACATATAATTTTTTTTTCACCAGCAATTTTTTTTGGGGCACCTGCAAATAACTGCCCCAACTGCTTGCCCAGTTGCAGTTTAACTTCTTTTCCGATGGCCGCTTCAAAATGTTCCAAGGTATTAAGCTTGCGGAACAGGCCAGGGGAAGAGACTTGCAACGTCAGGGTTTCAGGAACCCAATCTTCCTCTAGATAAGAGTCAAAGGCCCTATCTACTTTCACGCAATCATTTAAAACTGCGCTTCCAGTCTTTTCATCCATGATATAAACTCTAAGCTCGCCACTTCCCGGCAGATATTCCACGTCATAGAGTTTGAGATTTTGCTCTTCGGCCACTTTTTGACAAAGATTGTAAAATTTAAGCTCGATCCCGGTTCTTTCTTCTTTTATTTCCATCTAACCACAAAAAAAAAGGGCGGATTCAACGAAAACCGCCCTAAAAAATAAAATAATCTTTTAAAGACAAGAAATGATATACCAAAGACTTATCCCAAAGGCAATTTTATAAGCAGCTGTGTAAATATTAACGAAGGACAGGTGCGATGTGTTAATTATTGGATATCATTACTAACCCTGGTCGACCTGGGCCATAAAAATCAGCTATTTCATGGATCTTTTCCAGGCCCATTTTGCGGTAAAGGAGGAAGGCGGGATTACCTTTTTCCACTTCTAAGTATATTTTTTCAAGCTTTTGGCCCCTTAGAATATCAAAGGCCTTGGCCAGCAGCAATTCGCCTAGCCCCTCTCTTCGCCTCGCGGGAGTAATCAAAAACTTTAAAAGATGTGCCAGTCCCTCTTCCGGAGAAGTCCTAAAAACTGCTATTCCCAGCAGTAAATCTCTCTCAGTAAGAAGAAAAAGGGCCTCAAAGGCCTCGTCTGGAAGCTTCTCCCAGGTTTTGGGAGACCAGGGACTGGGATCAAATTCCATGTCGAGCTGGGAGACTCGCAAAAGGAGCTTTGGAGTGAGCGTTCCAGAAGTAGTTGAATCCCCTAAGTTTACATTAAAAAAATACATTGTGAGGAATTTTTTTATCAAGGGAGAGCAGATAGAATTTCACATTTTCCCAAGTTTTGGGGTCATAGCTTTTTATGGGAACATGGGAAGATCCCTTTTTAAACCTCTCCTGAAAGTACAGCTCAACGGTAACCAGTTGCTGAAGCGTTTTTGACCAAGTACGAAAGGGAGAATTTAGGCATTTATGTTTTTCAAAATATTTAAGATATTTTTTTCCAAATTTACGGCCTTGTTTTTCAACATGCACCAAGGCCTTTTTCATTAGAATAATCTTTTTTAAAAAGTTCTTGGATTCCTTATCAAATTTCCTTATTTTATTTATAGATGGGACCGTTTTTAAGCTCGCCTTATCTAGTCCTAGGGCGGGAAGAAGAAGCACCTTAGACTGAAAGCAACGAAATTTAATAAGATCTTTTCTGCCGACTCTAATGTCGGATAAGAAAGTAATTTCATCACCAACCCTATATAAGGCAACGTCTGAGGTGATGACCTTTGTTTTGGCAAAAGTTATGGGGGAAAATAAAAGGAGACCTGATAATAGGAGCCTTAAATTAAACATTTCCCTAAACAGGAGAACCAAGTTCGACGTTTCCAATGGTTTTTCCTACGGTTACTTTTGGCTCCATATGAAATCGGATTTTCACGTCAGGATTAAAAGTATAACCATCTTTTCCTCGGATGATGTATTTTCTTTTAGAGCCTCTTTTCTCTTTATCAGGACCATCAATGGTAGGCTCGATTAATTTTCTAAGGCGACTCACACTAGTATAAATAAGTTTATCGTGAATAAGAGGATTGTATTCATCCTTCCAAATTGCCTTGGCAAGTTTTTCCTTATCGAAATAAGTTCCAGAGTTTTTGGCCAATAGATATAAGATCTCTAAAAGGACAAAACGATGTTTAAAATCAATGGTTCCAAGGGTTCTTTCATGCACTTTTCGATTGGTACGGTCGAGGTAGAAATCGATACTACTATCATTTACGTCTTGAACTTCTTGTTCCAACAGGGAGTTCAATCTTTTAAAGCAATTCTTATCAAGGGCCTCTTGGGCAAACTTAAAAAACACTAAGGCCTTATCGTATTCACCTTTTCGTTTATAAACTTGTCCTTTGCCTAGTTGGATATAACCAAAAAGATTCCAGCATTTTTTATCTTGAAGATAGTAGTTGGCCTTGGTGAAATAAGTTAGCGCCTCTTCAAAACGGTCTAGTCCTAGATATATTTTGGCGTATTGAAAATTCATTGCCCCATTAAGGTAACTCTTGTTCAAAATAGTTAAAAGCTCCTTAAGTTGATCAAGAGTCTCAAGCGACTCGGTAAAATCCTTTCTATTGTAATAATTGGCAGAAAGAGCAAGCAGACATTTTGCTAGCAGCTCTGGCTCGTTTTCTTCTTTAGATTTTTTATAGGCCATTAAAAAGTTATCTTTGGCATCTTCGAAATCACCACTATAATTTTTAATAACGGCCAAATTGTAAAAATACTCCGCATTGAGAGAACCTAGAAATTTCACTGAATCTTCAACAATTTGCTCCGCCAACGAAATGTATTCTTGGGCCCTTTCATATTCCAATTTTTCAGAAAAGATTCTAATTAAAAATCCCAGAATTTTTAGTTTGGCAAAGATATCTCTTGGACTTTCAGCAAGTCTTAAAGCGCGTAGAAAATACGTTTCTGCTTTTCCTAAATCACCTTTATCGTAATGGATTTTGGCCAGTTGATAGTTGGCCTTGGATAATTCATAGCTGTCTGGGTGTCCTGCCTCTTTGTCCATTTTAAGGAACGCAAGAGAAGGGTCACTCATAAATTCTTCAGTAATGTTTGTCATATGTACCCCCCTAGCTAGGCCCCTAATAAAAAGTACCATACCACCCCGCTTGCAGTCAAAAATAAGAGTGTAAAAAGTAATATTTTTAGGCTTAAGTAATTGATTTAATGGGGCCAAATTGATACCTTGTGCCCAACCTTATATATAATTAGGAACTTACCTATGTCTAAATTTGATATCGATACTATCCGCCATTCCACTGCCCATTTAATGGCCCAGGCGATCACCAGGCTCTACCCAGATCAAAATGTGCAATTAGGCATTGGGCCCGTCATAAATAATGGATTTTATTACGATATTGATATGGATTACCATCTAACTGATGAAGATCTTCCCACAATAGAAGATGTGATGCGCACAATAATCAAGGAAAACCTAGAAATCACCCGTAAAGAGATGACGAAAGAGGAGGCCATTGAGTTCTTTTCCAAGGAAAAACAGGAACTTAAAGTCGATTTGATCGAAAATCTTCCAGAGGGCGAGGTCATTACCTGCTACTCCCAAGGAGAATTCACCGACTTATGCCGTGGGCCACACGTTAATACGACTAGGGATCTGCCGGGCAATTTCAAACTACTGCATACTGCCGGGGCCTATTGGAAGGGAGATTCTTCCAATAAAATGCTCCAGAGAATTTATGCTGCTTGTTTTGAAGATCGAAAAGAGCTTAGGCAATACCTAAACTTTTTGCAGGAAGCAAAAAAACGAGATCACCGCAAGCTAGGTAAAGAATTAGATCTTTTCCTATTTGATAAAGTTGCGCCTGGATCTCCCTTCTTTATGCCTAAGGGTTCATTTGTCTATAATTCATTGATCGATTTCATCAGAAGAATCTACGTAAAATATGGCTATGATGAAGTTATCACCCCTCAGATTTTAGATACTGAGCTATGGCATACTAGTGGACATTACGAAAACTATCACGAAAACATGTTTTTTACCCATGTTGAAAATAGAGAATTTGCGGTTAAGCCCATGAATTGTCCATGCCACATGCTCATGTTTTCTCATTTTAAATATTCTTATCGAGACCTTCCCTTAAGGTATGCAGACTTTGGAAGATTACACCGCAACGAGGCTTCGGGGAGTTTGGCCGGACTCACGAGAGTAAGAACCTTCTGCCAAGACGATGCTCACATCTTTTTACCCATGGATAAAATTCAAGATGAAATCCTTGAATTAATAGAGATGTTTTTCATGTGCTACGACCATTTTAATTTCAAGGATGTTCGAATTCTTCTTTCTACCAGACCTGAAAAAAAAGTTGGAGATGATGCCGTTTGGGACATTGCTGAAGATGCCCTAAAAAAGGCCTTAGACGCTTCTGGAAAAGAATATACAATTAATGAAGGTGATGGGGCGTTTTATGGCCCAAAGATTGACCTGGAAATCGCTGATGCTTTGAACCGTTACTTTCAACTTGGAACAATACAACTTGATTTCCAATTACCTGAAAGGTTTAACTTAAAATTTACTAATCAAAATGGGGAAGATGAAAGACCGGTAGTTATTCACCGCGCACTTTTAGGTTCTCTTGAGAGATTTTTTGGCATTTATCTAGAACATATTGGTGGGGCCTATCCATTTTGGCTGGCACCCGATCAGGCAGTTATTGTTCCTGTACGCAATGAATCCCACATGGAATTTGCCAATAATTTATGTCGTGAACTTAAATCACTAGGACTTCGAGTTCGTGTAGATGACCGGAATGAATCCATGGGCTATAAAACAAGACAGATTCAAAAAGGAAAAATTCCATTTATGCTAGTTGTCGGTGACCGGGAGATGGAAGGGAATTCAGTAAGTATGAGGGCCTATGGTTCAAAAACATCTGAATCCATCAGCATTGATGATTTAAAGAATAAATTCTTGGAACTTGATGCTTTAAAAGTTCCGCCCAAATTAAGGGATTAAAAATGCAAAAAAAAAGAGTCTTGCTTCTTTGTGGTGGAGGCGGCCCAGAACATGAGATATCTCTTGTCTCGGCCAAATATATTGAAAAGATCCTCTCTGGAATACCCAATTTAGACCTAACGATTAAAGAACTAAAACTCTCCCCTGAAAAAGACGACCTCTTTAATAGTTTAAAAGACCCCGATTATATTATTCCCTGTATCCATGGGCCTCCTGGAGAAACGGGAGACGTGCAGGCCTTTTTAGACTTGCTAAAAATCCCCTACCTTGGGGCCGGGCCTGAGGCCTCTCGTATTTGTTTTAATAAAATCACCACCAAGCTTTGGCTTGAATCTTTAAATATTCCAGTTACCCCCTATAAATCTCTGAGTTATAAAAACTTAGAGCTTGCAGGCGAAGTTTTTGATCAGTGGGGAGAGGTTTTTGTCAAACCCGCTTCTCAAGGCTCTTCCATTGGATGTTTTTTAATTGATAAAAAAGAAAAACTAGAAGATGCCATTGATGAGGCCTTTAAGTACTCCTCTCAAGTTCTTTTAGAAAAAGTAATTAAGGGAAGAGAGCTTGAAGTGGCGGTCTATGAGATGGGTGGAAAAATTGTGGCCACTGACCCAGGTGAAATTGTATTAAATGATACTTTTTATACCTATAAAGAAAAATACGATGATACCAGCAAAGTTACCACCAAAACTAAGGCCCAAGATTTAGATGAGAAGATCAAGATTGTTTTAAAAGACTTTTCGATCCAGGCCTTTAAAGGCCTGGGCATAAGACATTTGGCACGTGTTGATTTTTTCATAACAAAAGACGGCCATATCTATCTCAATGAGATAAATACTTTTCCCGGGATGACCCCTATTTCCATGTTCCCTAAAATGCTTAAGGCCCATGGGGATGAGTTCCAAGAATTCCTATGGGAAAAAATAAATTCATAAGGTTTATAAATGAAGCTAACCCAAAAAGATGATCAAGATTTTGCCAAAGAAAAACTTGCGCAATTTTACGCCAATGATTTAATTCCCGCGGAAAAGAAACATTTCCTCACGGATTTAAAAGAATCTTTTGGCCCCTATCTGGGGGTGGAGGCCAGAAATGGCGAGACTAATGGTTTAATGGATGCGGCCTCGCAAATCGCTACCTTGGGCCTGGGTTTTAACCCCTCTATATTTTTTGGTGTTGCCCATCACCTGGAAGCTCACTTAAATGATAAGAGCTCCCCCCATTTTAAAAAGCTCAGAAAATCCTTCGAAGCATTTTTAAAAAGAAAAACTGGTTGGGAAAACCAATATGCTACCTTTGCCAACTCCGGCGCTGAGGCGAATGAGATCGCTCTAGGTTTTGCTTATAAAAAAAGAGTGAACAAAAATGCCAAAAAGGTCCTGGCCTTTAAAGGTTCTTTTCATGGGCGGATGCAAATAACCCTTTCTTCAACCTGGAATCCTTCTAAAAGGGAACCTTTTGAATGGCCTGACTTTTTAACCTTATACTCTCCCTTTCCTTCCATGGTTAACAATGAAATCTGCCGTCCTCATTTAAAGGGATGGGAAGAGACCTGGTCTAATGCGCCCGCCAAAGACTTTTGCCTACCTGAAAATTGGGAATATTCTGATGAAATAGATTTAAAAGATTGGAAAGACGCTGATTTAATTGCAAAGGAAGTCAAATCCTTAACTAATGTTCGCGAGCACCTACTAACTGGTGAAGTCTATGCCATTATTGTCGAGCCTATGCAATGTGAAGGCGGAGACCATTATGGGTCCAACAGGTTTTTTAAAGGCCTGCTTCTTCTGGCCAAATCATTTCGGGTGCCGATTATTTTTGATGAAGTTCAAACAGGCTTTCATCTTGGAAGAGAATTTTTCTGGCATAAAATGTTTGAACTTGACCTTGAACCAGATTATTTAATTTGCGCTAAAAAAGCACAAATTGGGATTGTTCTGTCTCATGAAAAGAATGATATAGAAGAAGAATACTCTGTTGTCTCAACTATCAGAGGTTACCTACATGGTTTTATCCTCGATCAATTTCAAGAACAAATCATAGAGCTTGAAAACAAAGTCCACACCAGGCTCGATAAATTTATTGAGCGTTTTTCAAAATATATTGAAAGGCCTCGGGCCATGGGATTGGCCTTTGCCTTTGATGTAATAGAGACAGAGTATTTAGATAAGCTCATCCGGGCGCGATTTGATCACTCCTTATTGTATTATCCGGCGGGAGCGAAGACCTTAAGATTTAGGTTAAATCTAGGCTATAGATCAGCAGACCTAGATTATCTTTTCAATAACCTTATTAGCGTTTTCATGGAAGTCTATGAAAATGCGGAATATGCAGGTAAAACGCTTCAAGTGCCAAGACAAAACATGAAGCCCCATTATGATCGGCATGAGTTTTTACTAGATAACAAACTTAGTGAAGTCCAGGGAAGAGGGATCGATAAGAGCGGGTTTGAGAAGTTAAAACTATACTTTGAAGAAAAACATCAGTGTAACCTTCATCTAGTAGATAAAGAATTGTTTGACCTCTACCAAGACAAAATTCAAATATTGCAAAACGAGGTTTATGAAAAGGCGAGACAAACTGATATTAAAAACTTTAAAAATGTAATCTATGAGTTTGATGGCCTGGCCCTATTGGCCGAACACGAAGGAGAGATTCGGGGTATTACTTTTGCCTCCCCCATGTATCACCATCCTTTAGAAAGGGGTCTCAGGCGAGATTCTTATTTTGAAGATAAAAAAACGCTCTACATGATCGACACTACGGTTTCTCCTGATTATCAAGGAAAAGGAATGGGGCGTGATCTTAAATATGCCTTTAACCTGATGGCCGATCTTGAAGGCTTTGAAAGAATCCACGGAAGAAACCGCGACCGTCTTGCCGCCTATATGTTAAAGATTAATTTCTCACTTGGTGCAATTGAGAACTACTATATATCTGAAGACTACCCTGATTTTTCTGCCTATCGGGATGTCATCTGTTATTCCCAACTCATTCGATGGAAAAAACCCCAGTTAAATCTATCCCAGGGGCCATCATCTCCCCTTGGCATAATAGATCTCAATATGGATTTTATTAAAAAGCGCTTACCTGTAATGGTTAACAAGGTTTGCCTTTCCAATGTGGTTAGTGAAAGTTTTTTAACCGATGTAAAAGACATCCTCTCGCTTTTACCAGAGGATTTAAGACATGGGTATACGACTTCAGGCCAATCTGAGTGTGTGGACAAACTGGTTAAATCAATTTGGTATAAATACAAAACCAGTGAGGACTATCCTAAAAACAACAAGCTCTTAACTTTTTCCGGACATTATTTTGGCGAGGGAAGTGCTCTGGCCCGTTCTCTCTCTTTAGCAGACGATCCCTATTTTCCTGTTCAAAAGTTAAATGCTCCCAGCGGTGATAATGATAGTGAAATTCTATCGCAAGTTGAAAATGAGTTAAAAAATGGCACCTATCATAGTGTTTGGATTGAACCTATAATGCAGAAAATAATGTATAAGGTCTCCCTTGATTTCTTAAATGGCCTTCGCTCATTATGTGATAAGTATAAGGTTCCCTTAGTCTTTAATGAAACCGCCTCATCAGTATATCGCTACAGCAACGAAAATTATTTCATCTCCCATGTGGTTAAACCTGATTGTGGTTTTAGCTTTCTAGGCGGTCAGGCAGGAATTTGTTTTTTAACCAGGACCTTCTTTCTACCCAAGCCTCTAATGTTAATCAGCACCTGGGATGGAGATGAGTTCTCTTTTGGCGCCTATGTCGAAGTAATGAAAAAGGTGAATAATAACCACCAGGAATTTATTGCACTAAAAGAAGAATTTAATGCTAAATTACAGGCCTTACTGGCAAAATACCCAATAAGAGTGAATGAGATATCTGGCGGAATTGGATATTTTGAAGGTGATATCCCAACTCATGTGGCCGAGCTTTTTAAACCCTCGGGAGCTGGATTTATTGTTTGTCCCTCTAGAAGTTCTATGGAGGAATTTATAAATGAGTGATTTTTCATTTCCCTATATTAAATATGAATCAGGAAAAACCTATCAAGAATGGGGCCATCAACATGGTGAAGAGTTTCGCCAGGGCATTAAAGAGCTGGTGGAAATTAGAACCGAGCTGATGCTCGCGAGAAATCCGGCGCTAAAAAGAGACCTCAAAAATCTTGCCTTAGAACAATTTAGCGTTTCCGAGGCATTTTCTAAAGACTTGGCCGATGAACTAAGGGGTATATCCGTTGGGGCCAACCTTCCGCTTGAGGATCTTGTTATTTTAAACAACTATACCGATTTTAGAGATATCGAACTGCCTGAAGAAGGTTGTTCGACTCTCCACGTAGCACGAGATAAGAAAACAATTTCCGGCCAAACCTGGGATATGCACGGAACGGCAAAAGACTATGTAAGTGTCATCCATGTTCCAAAGGTTGAAAACAAACCTGAATCCTTATTATTTTCACTTGTAGGCTGTGTGGGCATGATGGGGGTGAATACCTCTTTAAATCTTATTGGGGTGAATAATATCAACACCCGAAATGCCAAGATTGGATTAATCTGGCCGGTGCTTATAAGAAAGGTGCTCGAACACACTACCCTGGATGAGATGAGAAAAACCCTGCTTAGCTCACCTGTAACCTCAGGACATAATTATCTTCTATCCTCTCCAGAAATTGGAGAGCATTGGGAGATCACCCCGGAGGTTTCCGAAAAAGTGGCAGCTATTGAGGCGGGAAATACCGGGGAAGTCTTTCACACCAATCATTGCCTGGGAGAGGCCACCCTGCCCATTGAGATGAAAGAATCCCTAAGTAGCACTACCTTTGTTCGCTATGACCTCTTGAAGGAAAAGATCAAAAAAGTCAACAATGCCCAGGAGATGAAAGAGCTCCTCATGGACCATGATGGATACCCCAAATCCATTTGCTCCCACTTCCAAAGTGGGGCGCAAGACCCGTCTATGACGTGCGGGGGGGCGGTTGCCGATTTTTATGACAAATATTTCTCTTTTTGGCGAGGATGCCCGGTTTACGATCAAAACTTTTTGGAACATAATTTCAATCTGGAAGACGGAAGTTTTTCCAAGGTTAACTAATGGACTACCCCTTTTACTTCACATGGAGTAAACAAGACACCGATCAATTTATCCATTTTAAAAGTGGTTCGGGAAATACTTTAATCACAAAAGAGGGAAAGGCCATTACCGATCTCTGCTCCTTAACTTTTCACGCCACCTTTGGTCTTAGTGACTCCCATATAAAGGATAAGATAAAAAACCAGTTAGACCAATTTCCCCTGGCCTTTTCCAAAGCGGTCTATCCGCTTAAGGAAAAAGTAACTAAACGCCTAGTTGATTTCATAGGCCTTCCGGGGAAAATCTTTTATACCGTCTCTGGCGCCGAGGCGGTGGAAAATGCCCTTAAGATGGCCAGGTTCTTAAAACAGGGAAAT
>SMWT01000036.1 GCA_004356615.1 Deltaproteobacteria bacterium
GAAAGGTCACCAATAACTGAACCTTGATATTCATCAGGGGTTACAACTTCAACTTTCATCACCGGCTCAAGCAGAGCTGGGTTTGCGTTTTTAACCCCTTGTCTCATCGCCTGTCTAGCAGCAGTTCTAAAGGCCAAATCACTAGAGTCAACATCGTGATAACGACCGTCTTTAAGGAACACTTCACAGTTTATAAGTGGGAAGGCAGCGAGTGGACCTTTGTCCATTACATCTTCAAAACCTTTCTCACAGGCACCAATATATTCAGAAGGAATGGATCCACCTTTAATTTGGTTGTGGAATCTAAAGATTTGGTCTTCGTTTTCCCTATTCTCTTCAGTAAGAGGTCTAAGGATACCAACAACCTGACCAAACTGACCGGCACCACCGGTTTGTTTTTTGTGGGTGTAATCAAATTTAGTTTCAGTTGAAATTGTTTCTCGGTAGTTAACCTGAGGAGCACCGACGATAACTTCACATGCGTATTCACGCTTTAGTCTTTCAACGTAAATCTCCAGGTGAAGCTCACCCATACCGGCGATTCGAGTTTCGCCAGATTCTTCATCAGTAAAAACATGAAATGTTGGGTCCTCTTTAAGAAATCGCTGAAGCCCCTTACTCATTTTGGCCTGATCATTTTTATCTTTAGCAGAAACGGAAAGCTCAATAACTGGAATTGGTACGTGAATTCCTTCACAGGAAATATCTAAAAGATTATCATCACCAACAAAGGTATCCCCGGAGGCACAGTCGACGCCTACCAGGGCGATAATATCACCAGCGTGGGCCTCATTGATATTTTCTCGATCGTTAGAGTTCATTCTAACCATTCGACCAATTCTAATTTTTTTCTTGGTTCTAGTATTATAAACAGATTCCCCTTTATTCAGGGTTCCTTGATAAATTCTGGTATAAGTCAGTTGACCAAATTGTTCATCAGTAATTTTAAAGGCCATCATAACGAGAGGTTCTTTAGGATCTGGCTCAAGCGTTACTGTCTCATGCGTGTCATTATTCATAGCAGTTGGCTTGGTGGCCTCAAGCGGAGAGGGAAGGTATCTTGTAACAGCATCTAGAAGAGGTTGAACACCTTTGTTTTTAAAAGCTGACCCCATAAAAACTGGAGTTAGTGCAAGGCTATTAACTCCCGCCTTAACAGCTCTGTGGATTTCTTCTTCAGAGAGCTCTTCACCCTCAAGGAATTTTTCCATTACATCATCATCAAATTCCGAAACAGCATCAAGCATGATCTCTCTTTGCTCTTCCATTTGCTCCACAAGTTCACCGGGACAATCTTCAATTCTTACGTTTTCACCATTTTCACCGTCAAAGTAGTAGGCCTTCTTAGTGATTAAATCTACAACACCTTGAAAGTTTTCTTCCGCACCGATAGGAATTTGCATTAAAACAGCATTATGATTAAGTTTTTCTCTCAAAGCAGCAGTTCCGTTAAAGGCATTGGCCCCCATTCGATCCATTTTGTTTAAAAAACAAAGTCTTGGAACTTTATATCTTTTCATCTGTCTATCAACCGTAATCGATTGTGACTGAACTCCGGCGACAGAACAAAGTACTAAGATCGCTCCGTCTAAAACCCTAAGAGATCTTTCAACTTCAACGGTGAAGTCAACGTGGCCTGGAGTATCGATAATGTTTACTCTTACATTTTTATCTATACCACTAGCGTAAGTAACGCCTTTTCCACTCATACCTTCCCAAAGAACGGTAGTGGCAGCAGAGGTAATGGTAATCCCTTTTTCCTTTTCCAGTTCCATATGATCCATTTTGGCGCCATCACCACCACCTCTTACGTCTTCAATCTTGTGGATCATATCGCAATAAAAGAGGATCCTTTCAGTAAGGGTAGTTTTCCCAGAATCGATGTGGGCAGAAATTCCAATATTTCTTGTTTTTGCCATTAGTTTCATGACTTAATCTCCAAATAAATTTAATCTCTTAAAGTGTCGGATATTAGTGAAATCCGCTCCATGAGTCAAATGATATATGTACATTTTTCGAAGCCTGAGAAAAAAATATTACTTAATACTAAAAAATAGTTTTACAGAAAATAAAAAGTCCCTTAGTTTCCCTAACACAAATTCTATTTGGAAATATTGATGGTTGATGATTTGCCCAAAAGTGAACTTTTACGTGCAGTTAAGACTCTAATTGATCTTAACGAGGTGCCTCACTTACACTTACCCCAACATAAGCTCTTCACCCTCACCAGTGTGGCGCTTCAATATCTTATGTACTACGCAGGTAAAAACCCGGGCTCATATATTCTACGGATTGAAGACAGCCTCCTGCTAGAAAAATTAGTTAAAAGATCAAAAGATCCCACTACCAGAAATTTCCTCAGAGCGCTCTTTTTGCCACGAAAAATTAAATATAAAACCTCCCTCTTCTTCCTCGATTACTTCCATGTGGGAACCTGGCAAAAAACCAATGAAATCCCCAAAGATCGTATAAAAGGGGCCTTAATCATTAAAAATTCCCATACCAGACCTATGATGGAAACCGGTTATGTCGAAGGTGAGGAAGAAGACCAGATTCCCAATATTTTCCCCCCGGATTTCTACTATACCTCGCTACAAGAGATCGCTCCAAAAACTGTTGTTTTGGCCTATGGGGAGAAGTTTGAGGGAACAGAAATAGTTGAATTCCCCTGGATTAAAAAAGAAGATGAAAAGATTAGTGGAATGACTTTTGCCAAGGATCTGGGACAGGATATCTTTAAATAATTATAAATTATGGTACAGGCGAAATATTTTTCTAACGGTACCATCTCTGCGCATTTTACCTAGCTCCTTATTGAGCATCTTAACCAGATTTTTTGGAACACTCTTATTAAATGCCAGATAGAGAAACCGGTGCCTTTTGATAACCCCTATTCTTTTGACCTTAAGACCTACTTTTTTGGCCCAATAGTGCCCCTGCTGGCCGCCAATGGCCCATAGGTCAATCACCTTATTTTTAAGTTGCTGGGCGCTTGTATAAGGGTCGTTTTCCTCCATCACTGGGATGCCAAAAGTTTTGAGATAATTAGCGGTGGCCCCTTTTTTAAGCGAGCCTATTTTGAGGTTCTTAAGTTTAGGATCTTTTAGGTCTTTAAATTTAAAGTTGCTATCTCTATGGCCAAAAAAGTACCAATCGGCCGCCACTAGGGGGCCAACCCAAAGAAACATTTTTTCCCTGGCAGGCGTTCTCGTGGTGGGGAAGACCCCATTATTTTTTACTTTAAGCGCCATTTCATAGGACTTCTCCCAACTGTAAACCCGCATTTTGGTGGAAACTTTAACTCTATTAAAAAGAACTTTTAATACCTCAACAGAAATTCCCATGAGGGAATCATCTGCTTTTCCCGTAGGACTCTGATTTTTCCGCATGGAAAAGGGGGGATTTATCTCAGTATTTAAAACATATGTTTGCGCCTGAACTAGGCCTGTAAAGAGGATAGTGGCGACGAAAATCCATTTTTTCATACCTATAATATTACCCCCAAAAGGGGCGGCCTTGATAGGAAGAAAAATGTTTAAAGAATTTTTTGAATTTTTTGTGAGCAAAATCTCATTCGAAACTTTGCAATTGGTTGGTATGAGAATTGATTGTGGATAAACTTTTTTCTGTCGATCCCTGTCAAGGCCCTCACCTAAGGTTACCAACCGGTAAGATGTAATCTATAAAGCACATTCTGTGCCAACTTTATTTACCTAATTTCAACAACTTGAAGGCTCCAACCCAGTCCTTCTTACTCCATGCATGAGGCAGAATGGAACCCTTTTTAGGGGCCATTTGCCACTGCCCTAGCATTTTTGGCCACTTATCTTTAGCGGTCTGCTTTAATAAAAATTCTGGTAACGCTGGAAGTTTTCTTTTTGTTTCCTTCATGGGTTTATTTTTAAAGGATCAGCATGAGTTGGTTGTCAGGGAATTATCAAATTTTGGTAAAATTTTCGGATAGTTATTGAACTGTGCGAAATCTTTGGAGTACGGCCTCAATTTTCGGCCAGATGGTCTCCGCAAGCGCTAAAGTGCTAAATGGCCCAAGACTCAGCCTAAATCCTCTTAGAGCATCTTCCTTGCTATAACCGTGGGCCAACAAGATCCTGTCAGGAACTTGAATTCCTGAAGAACAGGCGGAACCGGTCCCAAGCTCTAGCCCCTCCTGGTCAAAGGCAATTTGGACAATTTCTGGGGCCTCAAGGCGTTGCAAGAATAAAATGGTGTTATTATTGCGAGGAGAATTGCTCGCAACCACAGTGCCTTCTTCTCCTAGAAACTCTCTCAGGGAATTTTCTAAAAACATTTTGGCCTTACTGAGTTCTTCTGGCCTAGATTTGCTCAGCATTTCTTCTAGTGCCAACTTAAGGGAGTATACTCCCATGACGTTTTCCGTGCCTGAGCGTTTTCCGTTTTGCTGACCGCCCCCATGGATAAGCGGCATGAAGTCTGTTTTAAAAAAGGTAAAACCAACACCTTTAAGGGCGCCAAATTTATGTCCTGAATAAGTGTAGTAATCAAGGTTTGGATTAATTTCGTTCCAATTTTTTATTTTTCCCGGCACCTGCACACTATCGACGTGAATGGTGGCACCTGTTTCTCTTTTGATTTCCTCTGCCCACTTAAGATCCCAAACCACCCCAGTTACATTATTGACCCAGGTATAATTTAAAAGCACCGGCCCCTCACAGGATTTTATCTCAGCAATTAATTTCTCTTTATCAAAGTTTCCATTTTTATCGATTGGAAAGAGGTGAAACTCTACTGCAAACCTTTCTAAAAGCTCTTGGCATTTAAGAGCGGATGCATGATCTATCATACTGCAAAAAACATGTGCCTTCTCTTTACTTAGACACCATCCTTTAATGATGGTGTTGATTCCTTCGCTGGCACCAGAATGGTAAAAGATTTGAAAATCAGCAGCGTTAAAGAGTTCGCTTAAAAAATCTGTCGTCTGGGTGATTAATGCTCTGGAGGCCTTTCCTGAGCTGTGTATGGATGAAGCGTTGGCAAAGGGTAGCTCACTTTCTTTAAGCCAACCTTTAACTGAGCTGGCCAGTGGTGAGGTTGAATTATAATCGAGATAATAGCGCATTAAGTTTTTCCTAATAAAAAGGGCCCAAAGTAGGGCCCAATTTATAACTTAGCGCGTACTAAGTCAATTTAGATAGGCGTTCCCATATTATAGCCTGGCTTTGGCTCTGGCGTATCTGTTGGAGCATCAGGCCTTCCACCGAGATCTTTTTCTCTAGACTTTCTAATTAGGTCACCTAATGAAGTTGTCTGAAGATACTCTTTCATAATCACACCTAAATTTTGGAAATAATCTTTAGAGATGTGAAACTCGGGAGTGTTTGCCGTTTCTGCTTCGGATCCTATGATATCCTTGGCGGGGTTAATGTTTTCTCCCACACAATCAAGAATATCCTTAACGGTTATTTCATCCATTGATCTGGCCAAAACATATCCACCGCCAGGCCCTCTCACTGACTTAACAGCTTGGCCATTACGAAGCCGGCGAAATAGTTGCTCCAGATAATGTAACGAAATGTTCTGCCGATTTGAAATTTCTTGCAGTCTAACTGGGTTACCATTGCTGTTTACAGTTAAATCAAGCATGGCCCTAACCGCGTATCGTCCTTTTGATGTTAATCTCATTGGTATCCTCCATAAATCCAATTATATTTATTGCAAAAATTAATCCTTTAATTCCAACTAAAACCTTTAGGAAATTATCACTCGACTAAAAGGGTCACGTCAACCATTCTGCTCAAATTAAATCTACAAATAAGAAATTATTTTATGCCACAACAAATTAAAGGGGTGTGAATAGGAATAGGAGTAGGAATAAAATGGGAAACCTAATATTATCTAACCGGATCATTTATCTCAAGTTTAATTCATAGAGACAAATGTCACGAGGGCCTGCTAAATTTTCTGCATCAAAAGTTAATTCATAAAGAAAATAATCATCTGTTAGATTTCTCTTTATATCTTCAACAAAAGGTTTACCCCATTCGATAAGAAAATATTTTTTATCCTCTATATAGAGATTAAGCTCTAAGTGCACAATCTCTTCCGGTTCTTCTATGCGATAAAAGTCTGCATGGGCCACCTCCCCTACTTCATTTATAAGAGAGTAAGTAGGGCTCCGCACCTCATCGACCCGACCTACAAAAAATTTGGTAAAGGTGGTTTTACCAATTCCTACAGGACCCGTTAAAATTATGGCAGCAGGTGTCTTTAATTTTTTTTTTAAATCCTCAATTACCTCAAGATACTTATCTTCAGTAACTGATAGGTATTTTTTAATTAGCTTTTCTTCGGCCATTTTCCATCCTTTTGGCCAAAATACGAAAGCTCTTTAAAAGCGCGAGGGAAACTTTCAATGATCGAGCCGGCCGTCATGGAAAACTTTCCATGCTTTATGGCAGCATATTTTCCTGCCAGAGTATGCAAGCAAACTCCTAGATTTACTGCTTCATAATATCTTTCAGGATCTCTAAACATGCCACTAGTCGAAGTTGTAGGTTGAATTTGCGCCAGGAAGCCACCAATGATACCGGCAAGCACATCTCCTGAGCCTCCCGTGGCCATTCCATCGTTGGGAAAATAATTAATAAAGATTTCCCCGTTGGGATTACCGACAAAAGTACAAGGCCCTTTAATGACAAAAGTACAATTTGTTTCATCAATAACATTTCTAAGAGGCCCTAAAGGATCCGTTAAAATATCCTCTCGGGAAATGCCGGTAAAATCAGCAAACTCTGCAATGTGGGGAGTTAAAATAGTGGGCGCTTTTCTTTGTCTTAGAGCGTCTCCATCTTTTTTTAGATCAAGCAACTTCAAAGCATCTGCATCTAAAACTAAAGGGCCGGAGAAATTATTTAATACTTCGGTTAAAAGTTCTCTTGCCTCTGTAGTTTTTCCCAGGCCTGGCCCTAGCACTATGGCGCTAAAACGGTTCATATCTCGTAGTAGGCCTTCTACATCTTTTAATTTTCCTTTTTGCGGAATGGTTCCAGTCATTACTTCAGGCATAATCCTGGTCACTAGTTCAATATAGTTATCTTCCCAAGTTACGGCACTGACTAATCCGGCACCCACTTTAATGCCGGCAGTTGCCGCCATGATCAACGCACCGGTGAGTCCTTTTGACCCTCCCATAACCAGTAAATGGCCAAAGCGATTTTTGTGATCAAACTTATCTCTTTTTTTAATCAGGTGCCCAACTTTCGCCGGCATAAGCAATTGCTTGTCTCCCCCCTCTAAAAGATTTTTGGGAAAGCCTGCCTTTAAAATATAGATTTTTCCAGCATGTCTCATTCCTTGGGATAAATAATATCCGATTTTAGGAAGTCCTATCGCCAGGGTATGGCCGGCCTCAATGGCGGTGGAACTCATTTCTCCGCCAGCGCCAGTTATCCCTGAAGGAATATCTATCGCCACAATGGTGGTGGCGTATTTATTTACCAGATTTATGATTTCAAAAAGGTATTGGGAAAGGGGTAATCTCGTACCCGTTCCAAGGATTGCATCAATGACTAAGAACTCTTCCTGCGTTTGGGTGAAGTAGGCGCTTATTTGATCGTTATCTTTAACCTCGGTAATCTTAACCCCATAGCTTTGGGCCATGGATATTTGCCTTCCTAGTTCTGAGCCTTTTTTAATTTCCGTGGGGAATAAAAGAAAAGCACGAACCTTATGGCCACGGTTGCTTAACTGTCTGGCCATAGAGAGGCCATCGGCCCCATTATTTCCTTTACCAACAAGTACAACTATTTCCCCGTAGTCTTCTTTTTTAAGAATTTTTTCTTCAAAAAAATCTGCTCCACGGATCCCTACCATTTCAATAATCAGGGACTCGTTTAGGAAGTAATCCTCAAATGATACTCTTTCAATTTCTGCCATTTCTTTGGGACTGACGACTCGCAAGTTTTCCCCCTAGATGAAGGATTTATCGGAAATTCGAGGAGTTTCCTTGATTTGAATAAGTTTCTTTAAATGCCTTATAACTGGGCCAAGACCTTGAAAAACCGCCTCAGAAATTATCCAATGACCGATATTAAATTCACTAAATAGCTCCATCTCTAAAAGTGGCCCCATACTATCCATGGTGAGCCCATGACCGGCATGACAATTAATTTTGTTTTGGGCCAGAAATCTTTCAGCAGATTCAAATTCCTTTAAATATGATGCCACTTCCTGCCCTAGTAAAAAGGCCTTGGCATAATCTCCCGTGTGAATTTCTACCGCATCAATGGCAACATCAAACCTTGGAACTTGTTTTAGCGTTTCCGGATTGGATTCAAGAAAGAGAGATATCTTTAATTTAGGGTTATCTTTTTTTAGTTCTACACAGGCCTTATTAACCCTTGAGAAATTTTCATCAGTTAAGAGGTCCAGTCCACCCTCGGTGGTTTTTTCCTCTCTTTTTTCCGGCACCAGGCAGACCCAGTCCGGTTTTACTTTTTTTGCTATTTCAATAATCTCTGGATTACAACCCATTTCAAAATTTAGCGGTTTGCCATAATCGCTAGTTATGGCCCGAACATCAAATACATCTTGATCTTGAATATGGCGTCGATCTTCTCTGAGATGAATAGTAATTTGGTCTCCACCATTTTCCAGCACGAGTTGTGCCGCTCTTTTCACACAAGGATAAAACTCTCCCCGGGCCTGTCTTAAGGTGGCAACATGATCAATATTTACACCCAACCTAGGGGCCATTCTCATCTCCTGTTTGTGAGTAGGGCAACATTATTACAATCCAAATGAATCTGCAAAAAACGATTTACTTGTGCGACGAGCTAGTATTGATTAAAATAGACATTTAAAACGTAATTTCCGCCTTGAAACCCGCCTCGGGCCAAATATTCCCAATTGTACTTAAATGTTAATCCCCAAATATCCCTTTTGAACCAATAACTTGCCTCAAGACCTATGGCCCCTGCCTGAGGCTTCCATTTAGACAACTCATCATCTATTCCCTCAGAATAATTCATCTGAGTTTGATAAAAGGTAGTAATACCTGCGCTAAATTTCTTGGTAAAATAATGACTCCAGCCAAATTCAAAGGAAAAGACATCTCCTGGTCTTTCTTCTGTTCCCCTAACTTCGGTTTTTATTTCAAAGGTAAGTAAAAGCATCAGGGCATTTTTTTGTTTCTTATCAAAATAATACATTCCACCAAGCTGAGGGACTACGGCATAATAACCCAATCCAACATTATCTTGTCTATTAGGATTGAAGCTACTAAATGGTAATCCAACAAAAAGATTAAATACGGCAAAAAAATTATCCCTATCCCAGGCCAATATAAGGGGAGCAATGGCCATATCCCCTAGACTAAAATTTTTCGCTTCACGAATTTCATCATTTTCCGGGTAATAGCTATCAATATTAATATGACCTAAAACAAGATTTATGGAAAATCCCCAATTTCCCCCTAATAGGTCGAACCCTGGCATCCAATAAAAATAGGGGTAAGTAGTGTAGGCCTTAGTATTAACATTTAGTGGATCTGAATATTCCGTTGGATCGAGTTCATCTCCATTGATATCGAGTGGTTTATTACTATGATAAAAAGAGTTGTACCAATAAACACCCCAGCCTTTATCCGGCATCTCCACATCTCTTATTCCCTGAACGCTCGGCTGGTAATAACCAGGAATAAAGGCAAAAGATTTTTGCACCATAAAAAATAACAAAAAATATTTTTTCATTCTATTTTATTTTAAGGGGATTTATTAAAAATGAAAGCTTATCTTTTCTCGGGGGATGTTTTAGTTACTTTGACGTCTTTATCTCTGAAATCTTTTAAAATAGCAGTGTGGATGGCATTTCTAAAAAGGCTCCAATATTGTCTATGCTTTCTATTATCAGAACTTGGAAGTTCTAGCGTATAAGTTGGGATTCCTCTTTCATTACCGGCCCAGTTACCAAGGCTTCCGGGATAAAAAGGATAGTCTTTTATTCTATAACCATTGGCCCGTTTACTCATTTGCAGTAAAAGGTTTTTAGCGAGCGGACCAATCTTATCTCCCTTAACAGGTTTTCTAGGGCCGTCATAATCTAAGATGGTGAGCGGAGCATGAACTGAGATAATTTTATTGGGTTTATATCTTTTTATTAAGTTAACTTGAAATAGCGTTTCCGGCTCACTAAGCGATCTTTTACCTGGGTACCTTCTCTTATCTCTTTTATACTTTTTTTTCCACAGCCTTAAGGCACTTTTATTCCAGTCTTTGGTGGGAAAGTTGCGGTTGAGATCTACTCCCCGGTGATTGGTTCTAGTTCTTCGCCTTTTAAAAAAGCTATCAGGACTTACGAAGGGAGCGATAACAATTAGCTTGTCGTGGTAGAGATGCTCCCACCTTTTAATGTGATGAATTGCATCATAGCAAAATTTATTTGGAGTAATTTCGTCACCGTGAACTCCGCAAAAAATCAGAGTCATATTTTTGCTTTTTTTCCGGTGGGCCTTTTCATCGCCAAATACCACCCACATTAAAGGATCACCTTTTACAGAATTCCTAACATGATGCCAATAAAAGTATTTGCATCTTGAGAGTCCCCATCCCATTTTAAGAAAATACTTATCCACCTTTTTACAAAAATTTAAAACTTTCTTGGTGTTTCTCGGGGTCTTAACTTGAGACCAAATTATTTTGGGATCTTTGGCCGGCAAATTAAAAGTCTGTTTAATAACAGGCTTTTTCTTTGGAACGGGTTTTAACTGAGCGGAGGACCTAACAGAGACCTCTTCGGACTGAAATTCAGAACAAGATATGATTAATATGGTAAAGAGTAGAATATATTTCAATTTGTTTTCGATCTTAAAATTTTACGTTACATGGAGTATTATACCTTATAAGGAAGAACAACCGATATTTATTTTCCTTGCAATGCGTAACACCAATTTTAACGAGGTTATCAATGAAAAAGGCCATATTTTTAATAATTTTTGTCCTCGGGCTTTGGGGTACTAAGTGGGTTTTATGGGACATGAAAGTCTCTACTGGCAAAATGGTGGGAAATCTTACCCACATCTCCCTGAAGGGAAAAATCCCTTTTTTAAAAACCTGGGAAGGGACAGTAGATGAAGGCAGTGGTGATAAACTGACGACTTACTTTTCTGTTAAAAATGAAACTTTGGCCAAGAATCTTTTTGCTCATGAAAGCAAAGAAGTGATTCTTTACTATGATGAGCACCTTATGGGTTGGCCTAGAAAAACTAAGTTAGTGGTTTATTCCTGGAAGGCCAGAAAATCTATGCCTAAATTTAGCGAGGCCAAGACCCTAGAGATACTAGAGAAATCTTTATTTTGCAGTTTTTTAGGAAGTCTCCTTCCTAACCAGGAACTCTACCAACAGGTAAAGCATTTTATTAAGGGCCAAAATCTCTTTATCTATAATCAATATAAAAAATGTAATGATTAACTAAGGGCCTGATCTAAAGACTCTTTAATTTCCCCAAATTGGAAAGGTTTTTTCACAAAGCCTATTATCCCTAATTCTTTCCCTCTTTTTTCCATCGCGTTATAAATATGGGTGGATAAAATGATGGTCGGAATATTCACGCCCTTTTTATTAATGGCCTCTATGAGAGAAAATCCATCCATTTCCGGCATCAAAAGGTCAGTAAAAATAACATCGGGGAGATAGTCGTCACCAATAAGTTCCAGGGCCTTGGCACCATTATCTGCTTCTTTGGTATTGTGACCTAGGGATTTTAGGTATTTTACTAGTAGTTGCTTTTGTAATTTGGAATCATCCACACAAAGTATTTCCGCCAACTTAGTACCTCCCTAGTCTTTTTTCTATCAATGCTTTCACTAAAAAGCTATAAATGATTGAAAATACTGAGCTTTATCTATCAGTCGAAATGACCGAATATTTGTTTGATTGATGAAACTATTTAGGTTAGGATAGCTTTCTATGTACGTCTGTATCTGCAATAAAATCACCGATGAAATGATTAAGGAATATTCCGCTAAAGGGAAGTCAGGCCTTGAAATGCTTAAAAGATTAGGTCTCGGCTCAAATTGTGGAATTTGTCTGTTAGATAAATTCCACAGCCACCACAGCGCAGAAAAAGCTGATCTCAAAAAATCTCTGAAAAAGTCTAATCCATAAAACAATTGTTTAATTCCTTTTTAAAGGTTTGCTTTGCCTACAAAAAAGTCCTTTATTATAATGATCCAAAATTCATAAAAAAAGGACATTAATCAATGAAAGGAAATGCAAATATTATTGACGCTTTAAACTCAGTTTTAACCAAAGAACTCACCGCCATTAACCAATACTTTCTCCATGCCCGCATGATGCAAGATTGGGGACTGGAAAAAATCGGTAAGCTTGAATACAAGGCCTCCATCGATGAGATGAAACACGCTGATGATCTGATCAAAAGGATTCTATTTTTGGAAGGCCTGCCAAACGTTCAAAAATTAGAAAAGGTTAGGATCGGTCAAAATATAAAAGAGATGTTTGAGTGTGACCTCAAGGTCGAATACGAGGCGATGGAAAATTTAAAAAATTGCATTGAGCTGGCGGAAAAAGAAAGAGACTATGTCTCCCGTCGACTCTTTAATGATATCTTGGATAGTGAAGAAGAGCACATTGACTGGCTGGAAACGCAACTCGGACTTCTAGGTAGAGTTGGCGAGCAGAATTACCAGCAGACGCAAATTGAAATGGGTGAATAATGGAACATAATGGGATTGTCATTGAAACCTTTCCCGTTGGCACCCTTGGGTGCAACTGTTCTTTAATTTATTCCAAAACTACCCGCGAAGCGATTGCTATAGATCCGGGTAATGACTATGAACAATTTATGGAACTTGTGGGTGAGCGAAACCTCAAGGTGAAACTTCTTTTGCACACCCATGCTCACTTTGATCATATCGGCAGATCAGCAGAGATAAAAAAAGCTCTAGGCAGTCAAATTTATCTTCACCAAAATGATCTCGAACTCTACAACACCTTAAGCTATCAAGGCATGATGTTTGGAATTTCCACTGGAGAACCTGGACAGGTCGATAGCTTCATAGAGGACGATGAAACTATTGGCATTGAGTCCCTAGGACTTAAAAGTTTTTTAAAAACCATGCATACACCCGGGCATACTCCAGGGTCCTGTTGTTTTTATACTGAAGCGTTTGAAACTCCCCTACTGTTTTCCGGTGACACACTTTTTAAAGGTTCTATAGGTAGAACTGATTTTCCCGGCGGAAGCTATGATGAGATCATGAAATCACTGAAACAAAGACTTCTGCCGCTTCCCACCGAAACCAGGGTTATCACCGGACATGGGCCTGAAACTAGAATTTATGAAGAGAAAAAGAATAATCCCTTTTTAAGCTAATTCTGGTTCCGGAAGAAGCCTAATCATTATTATAGGCACGATTAAAAACAAGGCGCCTATAAAGTAAGGGTAACCAGATCCCATTTTCCAATAAATAATTGCTCCTAAAATAGGGCCAAATACTCTCGCTAAAGCACCTAGCGATCTAAAGATTCCAATACTTTTTCCTTGCTCTTCATCTGGTGTGTAAATTGAAACCAATGCGGTTAAACAGGGAATAATCAATGCCCCACCAACTGCCAAAAAGAAAAGACCTACATAGAGCAAAAATACGGTCTCAGTAACTCCGATAGCAAAGAGTCCGGGAATTAAAAGAACGAGCCCTATTAGCGCCATTTTTCTCTCGCCTACCTCGGCCGCCTTTCTTCTAACTATGCCACCTTGAACCAAGGCCAAGACAAATCCGATAAAGATAAATAAATAGGCATTATCCATAGGACTAAAGCCAAGCCGATCAACCGCCAAAAAAGTCAGGGTAAATTCCATTCCCGAAAAGGCCATTAAGAAAAAGAAATGTCCAAAGTTAGTTAGGTTTACGCCTTTATAGGGTAGCGGTTTAAAAAGTTTAAGCGGATTAAAGGTTCGGTTGAGCTCTCCCTTTAATCTCTTCTCCTTTGGAAGGGTTTCTTTAAAATTTCTAAGTAGAAAAATAAAGTTCACCAAAGATAATAAAAAGGCAAGTAAAGCGACGGCAGAAAATGGATTTACTCCCCAAGCACTCAACTGAGGATAAATCTTGGTTAGATCTATTAAGGAAAGAATCCCCCCCATGGCCGGACCTATAATAAAGCCCGTGGCAAAAGCAATTCCCACAAAGGCCATTCCTTTTACTCTATTTTTCTTATTGGTCACATCAGCTACCACCGCGGTGGCGGTAGAGATATTCCCCCCCATTATCCCGCCGATAAATCTAGCGAGAATTAAAAGGGTAAAGGAGCCGGAAAAAAACCATAAGATGTAGCTAACCATCATGCCAAAAACAGAAATCAGAAGTACTGGTTTTCGTCCTACTCTATCTGAAATAACTCCCCAGATCGGAGCTGCGACAAACTGTAATAAACTATAGAGAGCGCCCAAGGCCCCTCCAAATAGAACAATTGATCCCAAGTAATCTTTCCCGCTAGAAAAAGTGAGCCCCCCAATGCCATCAAAGATGGCCTTTAGAAAAAAGTTATCTCCATCTACTAGGAGATAGTGCTTTGCCAGTGCAGGAAAAAGCGGAAAAATAAGAGAAAATCCCACTAGATCTAAAAATAAGGTTAAAAAGACAATTTTAATTGATGCCTTAGCATAATCGCTTAAAGGCTCACTTTTCATTTCAAGTTTAGGCATATTGGTTCCTTCTGGAATCTCTAATAAGAGGTCATCATTTTCTTTAACATGGGTCTTAATAAAATCAGCAAAATCTCTCTGCCAATTTTCATCATTATTCAGGCACTCAACTTGGCTAAGTTTTCCGCCCTTTTTTTCAACTTCTTTTTTTAGTTCATGGCCAATTTCATCAATGGTTTCCAAGCAATCAGTAACAAAGCTTGGACAATAAACGGCTATATTTTCTGCCCCTTTATCTACTAGCTCCATCACATATTCATCAGTATAAGGCGTGAGCCATTCTTCACTGCCAAATCTGGATTGAAAGGTCATGTGAATATTTATATTACTACTGACCCGCTCTTTAATGAGTTCATAAGTTTCAAAACAGTGTTGGTAATAAGGATCGCCCTTATACAGAGGTCTTCTTTTGGGTATGCCATGAAAGGAGATAACCAAATCGGAAAAGCTATCTTTCTCTAAAGCTTCATTTATTTTACCTGCACTATTTTCTATAAAGGCCTTGGAGTTGTGAAAATTAGAGATGAACTCAAAGGCCGGAATCTGAGCGTGTTTTTTCATCTCACCAAAAAAGACATCTTTAACGGAGGCCGTTGTGGCCTCCGAGTATTGGGGAAACATGGGAATGATAATCCACTTATGAGCACGAACACTTGAGTCTTCACGCTCCCATTTATCCCAAATATCTGAAAAACGAGGATTGGACAGGACAAAGACCATATCCACTTCAAGGTTATCAGCACTTAAAATTCGGTCTAAATTTTCACCTAGTTTTAGGCTTTTATCTATTAGTGGAAAGGATTTTCCATCCCAGATTCGCTCGTATAATTTGGCCGATTTATAAGGCCTAAAGGGGATGACAAAAAGGTTTAGGATGACTTTCCACAGGATCGGATTGATATCCACCACCCGAGGATCACCTAAAAATTCCCTCAGAAAGGACCTTACATCCTTTATAGAAGGGGATTTAGGGGATCCTAGCTGGACCAGTACTATTTTTGTCTTTCTCATACGCTGCATTTTCTACCAGAATTACAAGGTTCTGCCTAACAACTTGTCGCACAACAATAATTCAAGTATAACGGGCGTGACAAGGAGAAATTGGCATGAAACGGTCGAAAAAAAGTCTAGATAAATTAGCGCTGGGATCGAGTAAAACCCAGTATTCGGACTCCTATGACCCCGCTCTACTTGAGTCTTTTGCCAATAAAAACCCTGAGGCACAGGCCTGGACTACCTTCTTATGTAGTGAATTCACCTCCATTTGCCCCAAGACCGCTCAACCGGACTTTGCCCGAATTACCATAAGTTACGTGGCCGATAAAAAAATGGTGGAGTCTAAGTCCTTAAAACTCTATCTATTTAGCTTCAGAAATCATGGTGATTTTCATGAGGATTGTATTCAAACCATGTGTAATGACCTGGTTAAACTTCTAAAACCAAAATATCTGGAAGTAATTGGGGAATTCACTCCCCGGGGTGGCATAGCTATTTATCCTTTTTCTAGCTATGCTAATAAAAGTAGAAAGTATCAAAATTTAAAAGAGAGTAGATTTTCATCTTATGGGCCCGGTTCTTTTACCATGCCTTTTTCGAGAATCTATTAAGGAGAATAAAATGGGTTTAGGCGGAACTGAAATTGTAATTCTTGTAGCACTTGTACTTCTATTTTTTGGGGGAAAAAGACTTCCTCAACTAGGAAGTGCTCTTGGTAAGGCCATGACCAACTTTAAATCAGGCCTTAAGGAAGAAAAAGAAGATAAGGAAAGCTAAGCTATTCGATAATTTCTAAAATTGTTCTTTTGTTTAGCTTGGTTGAAGCGGCATTAAGAATGGTTCGAAGAGCTCTCGCTGTACGACCTTGTTTTCCGATAACTTTACCAAGATCAGATTTATCCACCTTAAGTTCAACAACAGTAGTCTGTTCGCCCTCAATTTCCGTTACGCTAACTGCTTCAGGAATATCAACAAGTGCCTTACTCACAAATTCAATTAGGTCTCTTAATTCACTCATGTTTAACTCTCAGGCCAAAGGAATTATTAACTTAGTCTAACTTAATATTGTTTTTCTTTAAAAGCGTTCTAACGGTATCGGACATAACCGCGCCTTTGTTCACATAAGCGCTGATAGATGCAACGTTAACGTCGATTAGTTCTTTTTCAGCTTTTGGGTCATACTGACCTAGTTTTTCAATAAATCTTCCGTTTCTTGGGCTTCTAGAATTAGCAGCAACAATAGTATAAATCGGCTTTTTAACTCTGCCTCCACGGGCCATTCTGATTACAAGCATTTAGATTTCCTCCAAAAAAAATCTCTAATTTTCAATTTATCTTTCTAGGATAATACCTAGGGGAAAGTCAAGGATAACGCTATTTGTTGAAAAATCCTCCACCCCATGGCCCCTTTTTATTTCCCTTTTTATTTTTCTGCTTCTTTTGCTGTCTAAATCCAGGTTGAGGGCCAGCAAATCCTGGCATCCCGCCACCGCCCCCTAGCATCCCCATCATGTTCCCCATCATGGACTCCATTTGCTTAAATTTGGCCAAGAAATTTTTTACCGCCTGGATGGTATTTCCCGATCCAGTTGCTATCCGTTTAACTCGCGATTCCTTGATGATCTTATAATTATCCCGTTCTCCTTTGGTCATGGAGGAGATAATGACTTTCATTCGATCCATCTCATCTTCGGCGGGAGATAAGTCTCCAATATCACGAAGAGCTCCGCCCATTCCTGGAATCATTTTAAGAAGTGAAGTCATGGAGCCCATTTTCTTCATCATCCCCATCTGTTTCATGAAATCATCGATGGTGAATTTTCCCTTCTCCATCTTTTTCATCATCGCCTCGGCGTCCTTTTCATCGATCGCCTCTTCAGCTTTTTCCACTAGCGAGAGGATATCCCCCATATCGAGAATTCTTTTGGCCAATCTATCTGGGTGGAATAGCTCGAAATCCGTCATTTTCTCGCCATTGGAGATGTAGTGGATAGGAACCCCAGTTACATATCTAATGGAAAGGGCGGCACCACCACGGGCATCTGAATCCATTTTAGAGAGGACTACCCCACTTAACCCAACAGTTTCGTGGAAAGTCTTGGCCACATTGACCGCTTCTTGTCCGGTCATGGCATCTGCCACTAGTAAAACTTCAGGATTTTGGTCCTTAAGAATTTCTTTAACATCTTTAAGCTGGCCCATGAGTTCTTGATCTACATGAAGTCGGCCAGCGGTATCGATAATAACTACGTCCTTATGGAGTCTTTTCGCCTCTGCCATACCGGCCAAAACAATATCTTTTGGGAGCATGGAAAGATCTGAATCAAAGCAATCAACCCCTAGACCCTGTGCTAGGATTTCTAGTTGTTTCTTGGCCGCTGGACGAAAGTTATCAGCAGGAACTAGTAAGACATTTTTTTTCTTTTTCAGGGTTAAATGGCGAGATAACTTGCCACAAAAGGTGGTTTTCCCCTGTCCGTTTAGTCCTACGACCAAAATCGGAACGATCCCTTCTCTTTCAAGCTCAATTTCTTCATTGGCCTGGCCCATAACTTCGGCCAATTCATCGTGGACTATTTTTATAAATTGCTCGCTGGGGTTAACTCCAGTGATAACCTTTTCTCCCA
>SMWT01000037.1 GCA_004356615.1 Deltaproteobacteria bacterium
TAAATCTTAATGAAAAGATTTTAACTTTAGCGGTTACCGCAGAAATCAAAGGGATGGATCCAATCTATGCCAACGATGTGTACTCTTCAAACGAAGTCGCAAGAATTTATGAAGGACTTTTACAATATCACTATCTGAAAAGACCTTATACCTTGATCCCAAACCTGGCAGACGAAATGCCAACGGTTTCAAAAGATTCACTTATCTATACTTTTAAAATTAAAAAAGGCGTTCTCTTTCATGACGATGCCGCTTTTCCGGGAGGAATTGGCAGAGAGCTAGTCGCTGCAGATTTTGTCTATTCAATTAAAAGACTGGCCGATCCTAAACTTCAATCTCTTGGTTGGTGGTTGCTGCAGGGAAAACTAGTAGGTCTTGATGATTGGCGAAAGAAATACGCAGAAGAAGATAAAGTTGATTACAGCGAAGTTGTTGAAGGTGTTCAGGCGCTAGATAAATACACCTTGCAGTTTAAGCTTAAGAAAAGCTTTCCTCAATTTCTGTACGCTCTGGCCATGCCTTTTACTTATGCAGTGTCAAAAGAGGTCGTGGAAAAATATGGCAAAGAGTTTTTAAATCACCCAATTGGAACAGGGCCATTCATTTTACCAGTATTCACTCAGAGTAATAAAATAATTTATACTAAAAATCCTAAGTTTAGAGATAAGTTCTACCCATCAGATGCCAGTGAAGAATTCAATACTCCCTATTATCTGGCCGATGCCGGTAAAAAAATTCCTTTCGTAGAAAAGATTGTCGTTAATATTATGAAAGAACAACAACCCCGTTGGTTAAACTTTGGAAAAGGCAAAATCGACGTTATTGGAATTCCAAAGGATAACTTTGAAGCGGCCATTACTCCAGATAGAGCGCTAACTGATGGCATGGCCAAAAAGGGAATTGAGCTGATTAAAAATATCTCTCTAGATGTTACCTATATTGCCTTTAATCATGATGATCCGCTTTTTAAAAATGTTTATCTGCGAAGAGCAATGTCCATGGCCTACGACCCTGTTGCTTCTAATAAATTGTTTTACAATGACCTAGCAGTCGTGGCGCAATCCCTGGTCCCTCCAGGAATTGCTGGAAATATCAAAGGATATACTAACCCTTACGTGGGGCCAAATATTGAAGGGGCAAAAAAGATGCTGGCCAAGGCCGGTTATGGAGGAGGTTTAGGGCTTCCAGAAATTGTTTATGATACTGCTTCGGCAACTGTTAGTAGACAGATGGGAGAGTTCTTCAAAAAACAAATGGCCAAGATCGGGATCAAAATAAAAGTGGTCACCAATCCCTGGCCGCAACTGCAAGAAAAGATTACCAAACGAAAGGTTCAAGTGTTTGGTATCGCTTGGGGAGCTGATTATCCCGATGCAGAAAACTTTTTACAATTACTTTATGGGCCTAATAGGTCACCAGGTGCCAATGGTTCAGGATATGATAACCCTGAGTTTAACAGGCTATTTGAAGTCTCTGCTTTGATGCAAGACTCCCCAGAGAGAACGGCCCTCTATGAAAAGATGTATCGAATTGCTGCTGAACAAATGCCTTGGATTTTTGGAGTACACCGGCAGAATTTTATTCTACGTCATGGCTTCTTAAAAAATTATGTCGCCTCTGACTTTGACCAAGGATCTGCTCAATATTTAAATATTGACTTAAAGGAAAAAGCTGAGATTCTTAAAAAGCTCTAAAAAAGGCAAAAAGTGAATTTGTACGTCTATACCCTTAGAAGACTCCTGTACATCATCCCGGTATTACTCGGGGTATGTGCCATAGTCTTCTTTCTCTTCTCGGTAGTATCACCGGATCCAACCCTTATAATGCTTGGTAAACATGCCAGCGTTCAACAAATGGAAGAGCTTAGACGTGAGCTTGGACTTGATAGGCCATGGTTCATTCAATATTTAGATATTGTAAAATCCGCTTTTACTTTTGACTTCGGACGGTCTTGGTCTACCAAGCAAGAAATAAGCACCATGATTAAACAAGGAGCGATCCCCTCATTAACTCTCTCGCTACCGGCCTTCGTCATCTCCTTTGTAATCTCAATTACGGTTTCACTCATGGTCGCCTTTTATCGAGGCAAGTTTCTAGATAAGATAGCTGTATTTGGCTGCGTTTCTATGATGAGTATTTCATCATTGGCCTATATCCTTTTTGGTCAATGGTTTTTTGGCTACAAACTCGGTTGGTTTGAAATTTCAGGATATGACTATGGATTTCCCGACTTCATTCCCTACGTCCTCCTGCCCATACTTATTTGGGTTATTTTAGGACTCGGGCCTGAGGTTAGGTTTTATCGAACTGTTCTATTAGATGAAATCTATCAAGACTATGTGAGAACTGCGAGAGCTAAGGGACTAGGTGAGCATGTAATTCTTTTTAAGCATGTCCTGAAGAACGCCCTGATTCCCATCATTACGAATTTAATAATCTCCATTCCCTTTTTAATTTTAGGGGCCCTTCTCCTTGAGAGTTTCTTTTCTATACCAGGACTTGGGGCCATGACCCTAAATGCGGTTAATGCCTCGGACTTTCCGGTTATTAAGGCCATGACTATTTTAACCTCGGTTGCCTATATCATTTTTAGTGTAATCACCGATATCTGCTACACCTTAGTAGATCCCAGAGTGAGGCTTAGGTAGATGGCAGCAGTAGAGCAACAATCAAAATCACTTTGGCAACATGCCATGGGAACTCTTTTTAGAGACAAGATGGCCGTTGTATCCATTATTATAATTCTCTTTTATGTGATAATGGCGGCCTTATCTGCTACAGGAATTATTGTTGCTGATTGGACCGAGGAAGTAGGGCCTTCTTATGGGTCGCCTTCAATGGACAATTGGTTTGGTCTCGATATGTTTGGGCGAAGTGTTCTTGCCAAAACAATTAAGGGTACTGAAGTTGCCATGTCAGTGGGACTTATCGCTTCTCTGCTATCGCTAGTAATTGGTGTTACTCTTGGGGCCATCGCCGGTTATTTTGGTGGCCGCGTAGATGAATTTATTGTTTGGTTTTATACCACCTTCACCTCTATCCCCAACATTATGCTCCTTGTGGCCATTACCTTTATCTCAGGAAAAGGGCTCAAAGCGGTAATCTTGGCCCTTGGACTCACCGGTTGGGTAGGCCTTTGCCGTTTGATTAGAGGAGAGGTGATGAGGCACAAAGATCGGGAATACGTCCACGCCGCATCTGCCATCGGCGCGGGCAATTATAGAAAATTAGTGAGACATATTTTACCAAATGTTACGCATATAATGATTATTAACTTCTCACTGCAGTTTCAAATAGCCATTAAATCAGAAGTCATTCTCTCCTACTTAGGCCTTGGGGTGCAAGGTCGTCCTAGTTGGGGGATTATGATCGATGATGCTAAATTAGAACTCGCAAGAGGGGTTTGGTGGCAGCTAGCAGCGGCCACATTTGCCATGGCCATCGTCGTTTTGGCCTTTAATATTTTAGGGGATTCTCTAAGAGATGCCCTAGATCCTAAACTTAAGGGTAAGTAGGATGAGTGAAGAAAAATTATTAGAAATTAGAAACCTTCAAGTTCAGTTTAATACCGATCGTGGGGCCGTTACTGCGGTTAAAGGTGTTGACCTTGATGTTTATAGAGGTAAGACCCTAGGTATTGTTGGTGAGTCCGGTTCGGGAAAATCCGTCACAGCTCTTTCCATTATGAGGCTTATTCCAGATCCTCCAGGGAAAATCATCGAAGGGCATATAAAATTTAAGGGAGAGAATCTACTTGATATCTCTCTCTCCGATATGAGAAAAATTAGAGGTAATAAGATCGCCATGATCTTTCAAGAGCCCATGACTTCTCTGAACCCGGTGTTTACCGTTGGTAATCAGATTATGGAAGTGCTAGACCTCCATCAATCCCATCTTTCAAAAAAGCAAAAAATTGCTAAGTGTATAGAAAGCCTGGACCTAGTAGGTATTCCTGCTCCAGAAAAAAGAATTAAAGAATATCCTCATCAACTTTCTGGGGGGATGAGACAACGGGTGATGATTGCCATGGCGCTAGCTTGCGAACCAGATATCTTAATCGCTGATGAGCCCACTACTGCACTTGATGTTACCATCCAGGCACAAATTTTAGAGTTGATGAATAGTCTAAAAGAAAAGATGGGGATGGGAATTATCTTTATCACCCACGATCTTGGAGTGGTCGCGGAGATGTGTGATGAAGTGGCAGTGATGTATTGTGGAAAAATCATTGAAGAATCAGATGTCTTCACCATTTTTAAACACCCCATGCATCCTTATACCAAAGGACTAATGGAATCAATTCCGTCCTTTGATTCAACAGGAATTGAGGCCAAGTCTCGACTTAAAACTATTGAGGGTATGGTGCCCTCTCTTTTTGATCTTCCAAAAGGCTGTAATTTTCAGGATCGTTGTTCAGAAGTTACAGATGAGTGTAGAGGAATTAAAGGGCCGCCTGTACTAGAAGATCTGGTAGCAGGACATAAAGCGGCATGTTTCAATCCCCTAAAGTAGGAGTTAGTAGTGTCAGAAGTATTACTTGAAGTTAAAAACTTACATAAAAGATTTCCCATCAAGGGGGGAATCCTAGGCCGTGAAGTGGCCGCGGTTAATGCCGTTAATAATGTGAGCTTTACCATTAATAAGGGAGAGACCCTAGGGCTGGTTGGAGAGTCCGGATGTGGCAAGACAACGCTTGGAAGAAGTCTGCTTAGGTTGATCGAGCCAACGTCAGGTCAGGTAATCTTTGGCGGTAAAGATATTACTGCCATGGACGCCAATGAAATGCGGGCGATGAGAAGAAAAATGCAAATTATCTTCCAGGACCCCTACGCCTCGTTAAATCCTAGAATGACAATTGGAAATATTCTCGCAGAACCGCTTGAAATCCATAAACTCTTTCGTGGTAAGGAAGAGAGAAAGAAGAGACTCTTTGAACTTTTAGATCAAGTTCAAATGCCTAAAGATTCGCTTAATAAATACCCCCATGAATTTTCCGGGGGACAGAGACAGCGTATCTGTATAGCGCGAGCTCTTGCCGTTCAGCCGGAATTTATCGTCTGTGATGAGCCAGTCTCGGCCCTAGATGTCTCGGTTCAGGCGCAGGTGGTAAACCTTTTAATGGATCTGCAAAAAGATCTAGGTCTTACCTATCTCTTTATCGCCCACGATCTTAAAGTTGTTGAATACATCTCTAAAACAGTGGCGGTAATGTATCTTGGAAATATAATAGAAATGGCCTCAGCGGCCGAGCTCTATGGTAATGCCAAGCACCCTTACACAAAAGCATTATTTTCCGCCATTCCCATCCCTGATCCGGCGAGAAAAAGTGAAAGGATTTTGCTAGAGGGGGATATCCCATCTCCTATGAATCCTCCTAGAGGCTGTCATTTCCATCCTCGTTGTTGGAAGTGTACCGAGGAGTGCAAGGGAGAATTCCCATCAGTTTCGAGCCTCTCTGAAACTCACAATTTTAGGTGTTACAATCCTCTGGAAAAGGGCGAATAATTACTTGTCAGCTAACTTAGGATTAAGTAAAACATTTCTCATGCCCAGGTGGTGAAATTGGTAGACACGCTAGACTTAGGATCTAGTGCTTCGCGGCGTGGAGGTTCAAGTCCTCTCCTGGGCACCATCTCTCAAAATCCAAATAAGTTATTAAACTTAAAATAGAGGCCCTATAAGGGTTAGATTCTCTCCACCTCCACCATTCATTTTCAAAAATTTCTCTCAAAAAACCACAGACCCATTCAATAAAAATCATCACCTATCAACTTTACTCACCTTAAATACTCCAATTGTAGTTAGAAGTAGTGATTGGCCGTATTTATCCATCACCAAAATTTAGCTTTACTTTTTCTAAGCTGTCATAAGAAAATTATTAAAAATTATAA
>SMWT01000038.1 GCA_004356615.1 Deltaproteobacteria bacterium
ACTTATAATTTCTAATTCATTATCAAAATACCTATTTATTTTTTCCTCATACTCATCATTGGAATAAAAAAGTAAAATAGGAAAATAGTGTAGATCTGTTTTTAAAATATCGATAAATTCAACGAGGGTTTTAAAAGGCAGGTTTTTATCATCCGTTAATTTAGGGATTTGGATACCAACTTTTATGTCTCCCAAGTCTTTTTCTTTTGGTCGAGTAAAAAGATCAATTGGTGTTCCCATGGATAGGTGAGCTATTTCAAGATCATTTAAAGGGAAGTGGGGATAATCTTTTAAAGCATCTGATAGGAGATGCCATTTTCCTGCAGGTATTGAATTATTTTGTTGGTTATAGCGATTGCCTAAAAACGTGGTGTTGGGATATTTAAGGGCGAAATAACTTGAAAGATATTTTCCTACTTCATCTCCCCCGAAATTTAATATTGTATCCCAGGTTTTACTTTCAATAGGGGCCAAGGTTTCAAGTAATGAATTTACCGCTAAGGCATCAGAAAATAATTCGCTTTTAAAATATTCTATGATGTCTTCAGACTTGATGGTAAAGATCTCATTTACTCCAGGGATAAGACCTGTGGCATTTAGCTCTTCGCTTAAAACTAGTAGTCCAATTTTTGCATCCGGAGAATTTATAGAAATACTTTTTATTAAGCGTCCCAAAGAAAAAAGGGAGCTCGTTCCACCAAGATTTAAAATTAAAATGTTTGCCATTTAAACTCTCTCCTTTATTCCCCTTAGGGCATGAAATAGGAAGTCGTAAGGACTATTCAAGGGGGTTTTATGGGCCAGCTGACCACTAAAAAAAGAATCAAGAGACAGATCTCCTGAAAACGCGGATAAATATTTTTTAATTTCAGGGTTTTCAATTAAGTCTATGGTGTTTTTTAATTTTTTTTTGGCCCGTTGTAACATGAGATCTTTAAAATAATCATTGAAAAAACTTAATGAAGGAGGGTGAGGCAATATGCCAGGTTTTTTTAATAGGAATTCAGTGAAGGCCTGGTTGGCATAGAGCTCACTTATTTCCATCCCAGAAAAAATGAGTACATTTTCTGGTGGTAACAGGCCTAGTTTTTCACATTCAGTTACGGTCTGTTCAAGTGGTTCAATTACTGCGATAAGAAAATCATTGCCCCATTGGTTTTTTAAAAAACTAACTAATTCTTTAAGGTGATAACCAAGGCCTAGGCCAAAAACTAAAATTGCTTTTTTTTGGCGTAACATTCCCAAGTTTTCCTGGATTAGGTCTTTTGCCTCTTTTTCGGGGTCATAAAGAGAGTGTAGGTGGATACCATTAATTACAGGGATTTTTAAGCCGCTTTTGGTGGATTCTATTTCGTAGGAATGGACATAAGGAAGAGGCATAATGTGACCCTCATTTAAGGTTTTATATTATTTGAACATGAGGGAAATTCAGTGTCAAAAGTTGAGTTACACGGCCTTTAGGTAGGATTTTATTTTTGAAAAGGAGGAAATCTGTTTCACCATTTCTCGTTTTTCTCGATTTAGGCCATCTATCGCTTGTTTATCAATCTTTTTAATAAAATTTAAAAATATTTGGATGTCCTCTTCAATCTTTTCAAAGTTTTGATAAAACTCAGGCCCAAAGCTTAACCTATCTTTTTGGTCCAGTTTTTCTTCGACCTTTGCTTTGTAAACATGCAGAATTTTAAGCAATCTTTCCCGGTTGTTGATCGCAAGATCAAGCGCCTCAACATCTTTTTGTTCAGATAATTCTTTTATCTGAAGTGAGCTGGTTAGGAGATGGTTTAGATATTTAAGATAGCTGGTGAGATCTTCTAAAAATGCTTGTTTTAATTGCTTGCTCATTTTTGGCCCTTTTTTAGTGACTTAATTGCCGTGGACCATCCTTCATATAAAGTTAATAAAACTTTTAATGAATCTTCCAGGGATTTGGCATCCATGTTTATGTTTGCCTGGGTTGAGGAATAAAAAATAAAATCATAGAGCGAGGCCAGCTCATCTGCCATCTTTCCACCTACTTCATGATCTAGGGAGTTATTTAACTCCATAATAATATCTTGGAGTTTTCCAATGTATTCACCTTTTTTGGCCAGCTCCTTATTTTTAATGGCCTCAATCCCTTTTTTACAAAACTTAATCGCGGCCTCATAAAGCATTAAAAGAATCTCTTCTTTTCTTGCGGTATTTATGGATGTTTTTTTATAGGCCCCTAGTCCATAATTCACTTAAGACTCCTTTACCCCAACTTAATGCCAACACCGGCACTAACTCCCAGTGCTCCAAGTCCTGCTGCTTGGCCTTTGAGTTTGGCAACCTGCCTTTCCAGCCTGGCAAATTTATTTTTTAAATTTCTTTCTTTTTGAGAAACGATTCTTTCCCTGTTTTGAATGCTACGATTAATTTGTTCAATGTTTTTTTTAAAAGTCTGCTTCCTAAGTGCCAAGGGGCCGTGGGGGAATTTTAGTGACCGGTCGGCAAAAATTCGGAGGTTATCGATGAACCCCGAAGTCTTTTTTCCTTTGCCCGTGAAATGTCCATATAATATCTCTGAAGCATTACTAAAGTTGGAATTTAATTTTGAAAAAAATTTATTCTCATCAACTTTTAAGAGACCATTTTTTTGAAAGGTCACTCCTAAATCTGCGATACGGTAAGACCCCGTGCTAGTTTTAATAGGTTTAAAGATCGATCTTCTCACCTGGGATTCAAGGGTTCGTAGCAAGGAATCCCCACCAAGTGTCCTAGAAGTATCGGTATTTTCGTCCATTGAGTTTTGCACATTAATGAACTTTAAAATGTTATTTAAATCCTCAATAAATCCCAGGATCTTCATTCCTGCCTTGTCGATATCTTGGGAAATCTTTATACTAAATTCTGTCCCTGCTTCGGCCCGGTTTAAATCAATGGAAAGTCCGGGTATGAGATTATTTATTTTATTGGCAGGAGTTTCAATCTTAAAGCCATCCAGCTTGACAATAGCATCGTGGGCCTTTCTCTCTTTATCGAGATAGAGATCTTCTACCCCATCCACTAAATAAATATAGGGAAAATTCGCCGCCTTGGTATCTCCGGTGTCATCTAGGGAGAAGAGAATTCTCCAGGATTTTTTAGTATCTGATCCGTCATTAATGACTGTTGCTCGCAGGCCATTTCGCTTATCTTCATTTATTAACTTGGCCACACCATCTAAAGTGGCATCATTGGTATCGATAAACATGGAATAATTTTTACCATTGGGGAGGAAGTACTCTATAAAACCCACCCCTACATAACTTTTATTCCTATCAGGAAATCCAGAAGTTAGCGCTGAAGATTTTTGCGCCAGTTTTAATACTTCAAATCGATATTCGCCCGGTTGGGCCGTTTTTTTATCGGCCATAACAGAAATAATGTCTTCATCGGTGGAGACTTTAAGCTCTCCAAAATCCCTAAAATTTCTGTTTTTGTTGACCTTGGTTCTAAGCGATTGAACATGGCCTTGAAGTTCGTTTAAAAGCTCTGCTTTTTCTTTAATTTTGGATTTTTTGACCTGCATTTTTTGGATGGGGGCCTTTTCGGCGGCAATGATTTGCTCTACAATATTTTTGGGTAGCCCTGTGCCAATGGATCCAAAGCTGATGCCCAATTGCCTAACCTCCGTAAATTTTTAATAATATAAGCATAGCACTAGTACGGAGTGCGTTACACAGAGGAAGTAATTACCCATAAAAATGGTAAAAACCTTTATAAATACCACTAAATGGGTTAACTCCAACTTTGAGAATTATGGAATATACTGCAAGATATAATGGCGCAATATGGCCTGAAAAATATAAGTTTTTTTTCTATCGATTGATAGGCTATTTTTCCTTTCTCTTCGTTCCAGTTTATACACAAAAGTATCTATCTTCAGAACAATATTTGGCCTTCCCCATGATGGTTTTTTACCTCTTTTTTTTAGTAGGACAGTGGTTTCTGCTGGGAAAAGAGGTTGATTATCGTCTAAAAATTTTTTTTCGGGTAAATTCGAATATGGACCGAATAGTCTATCGGCTTTTCTTGGGTATGGCGCTTTTTGTTATCTATTTTAATCTTTTGCATTTATTTCCTCCTAAGTGGATTAACAATCTCTATTGGGTAACCTGGGCCCTGGTGGGCGCCTTCTTTTCCTGGCCTACCAGGGGAAAAATTATCAGGGAATCAGTCACCACTAATTTTACCGAATTTAAATATTTAGATTCTTTTGAAAGGACCTTGCTTGGTTTGATCCTTGCTCTATTTATTTTATCTATGCCTATGATCCCTAGAGTCACAGGTGTTGAACAGTTAAAAACCCTAATTGATCCTTTGGGTAAGATTTCCTCTCTGTTTTGGAATTTTTTACAGGTAAGTTTTTACCCCTTTATTAAACATACCAGGCTTCATGTTTTGGGCGTCTCAACTTTTTTCTATATTATTTTCCTGGGATCATTTTTAGTCACATTCTACGCCTTGCTTAGATCCTTTTTTTCTCGCAGACTTTGCCTCTTAGGTGTTTTTGCACTGCTTTCTTCATGGAACTATTCCACCATTTTGATGAGTGATTTTGGCGCGACGATTTTTTCCACCTATTTTATGATTTGGGTTTGGGGAATGTTGTGGGCCACTAGGGGGCTATCTTATAGAACAGGATTATTTCTAGGTTTGATAACCTTTCTAGGGGCCTTGTTTAATACCTCGGTGTTTTATTTTGTACTAATCCAAATACCCCTTTTTTATTTTGTTTTTTTCAAGTCGAATACTTTGTGGTTTAGAAAACAGTTCTTAAAATATTCCTCATTTGGCTATCTTATGGTGGTCGTTATTTTAATTCTTAATCCCTCCTTGAATATCCTCCCTTTTAAAGGATCGAGTGCTCCAGAGATTAAAGAGATATATTATCTAGTAGTTAGAAAGGGCTTTTTTGGTCTTTCCTTAATAGGTCTTGCAATTTTGATGACGAAGCTAATTTGGGGAAAAGCATATTTTTTAAAAGAGTTCTACTTTAATATAGGAAAATTTAAGGAATTAATGTTTTTTGCATTTTTATATATCTCCGTAGATTGGATTTTCAATATGGGGAGTTTTAAGCAATACTCTTTTATTTGGCCAGTGGCCTTTTTTAGCCTGATTCCGCTGGAGTTTTTATTCCAAAAGATTAGCCGCCTGAGATCTTCTCGTAACATGATATACTTGACCTATATATTGATCTGCCTACTAGATTCACAATTTGAACAAAGGGTAAAGATCTTCATCAAGATGCTTGGGAGCTAATAAGAAATGTTAAACCATGAAATAAGAGAAAGAATAAAAAAAAAGATCATAAATTATTTTGAAACAGAAAATATATTCGCTGATCTTAAAGTGGATAGGAAAAAAGACAACACCTTGGTGACAGAAGTTGATTATTTTATATGTAAGACCGTTAAAGAAGAGTTGGGAGATTTTACAGCAACAAAACATTTTACTTATTTTAGTGAAGAGGATCATGAGACCTTGGAATTTCCCGCTTCCATCCTAGACCCTATAGATGGCACACGAGGCTTGGTAGAAGGGTTTGCTGAATGCGCCCTCTCTTTGGCCTTAATGAGTACAAATAAGATAAGTGAAGGTTGGGGTTGGATCTATAACCCCTTTACGGGACTATCAATTTTTTCCGATGAAATATTTAAGATGGCGCCAAATACACCTAAGGGAAAACTTTTAGGCCTAGTTTCACGAAGTGAATGGAACCGTGGACTCTACTCAGAATACGACTCTAATGCTTATCTATTTGCTCCCAAAGGCAGTATCGCTTTTAAATTGGGAATCTTGGCCAGTGGAGGTTGTGACTTTGTCACTACTAAAAGGCCAAAACACATTTGGGACATCGCTGCGGGGACAATCAATTGTCATACCAGGGGAGTATATCTCTTTGGGCCAGATGGAAAAATCGAAATCTTGGATAGTAAAAAATTGGAGCCACCTATGCTTTGGTGTCGGGAAGAACACTTTGATATTTTAAAAGGGCTGCTTTAGTAATGGGATTTAAAGTAAAAGATCACTACTTTAACAAGGCCAAAAAAGAGCAGTTTTTGGCCCGAAGTGTATATAAATTAGAAGAGATTGATAACAAATTTAAGATTTTAAAAAAACACGATCAGGTCTTGGATTTAGGTTACTACCCTGGTTCATGGATTCAGTATACCCATAAAAAAGTAAAGTCTGTTGTGGGGGTTGATATCAAGGAAGTTAATAAAAAGCTTCTGAATTTAAAAGGTGTGACCCTGCTTAAAAAAGATGCCTTTGAAATTGAAGATATAGCTGATTTGGGGGTTGAGACCCTTTTTGATGTGATCCTTTCCGACATGGCCCCCGATACCACAGGGATTAAATCAGTCGATCAGGATAGATCTCTCGCCTTGGTGGAAAAAGTCTTCGGTGTTATGCCCACATTTTTAAAAAAAGGTGGAAACTTAGTTATCAAAGTATTTGATGGCAATGATGCCCAGATGTTTTTAAAAAGTAATAAAAATCTTTTTGAGAGTTTTAATTATTTTAGGCCTAAGTCTACGAGATCTGTCAGTAAAGAGTTCTTTGTCGTAGGTAAAGGGTATAAAGGGTGAGGATTATAAAATTCTTCCTGGTCCTTATCACTATAGTAGGGCTCGGTTTCTGGTCCTTTACTAAATATCTTGATCTAAGCGAAAAGATTAAATTAAGTCGTTTTAATCTTATTAAAGATGAACTAGGGCAAAATATTATAGGTAGTAATTTTTATCCCCAGGAGCTATCTATTCTCGATAATAAATTTAAAGTTGAATACACTTTTAGCCCGGAGCTAAACAGTTATATAAAAAAACTGTTAAAAAGATATCGCTCAGATTATTCGGCCATTGTCGTTATTGATAATGAGACGGGTGGGATTTTAAGTGCTGTTGGCTATGAAAAGAAAACTCACAGTTTCAATAATAGTATTGTATTCTCCGGAACTCACCCCTCAGCTAGTCTGTTTAAGATTGTGACCTCGGCCTCACTTTTAAAGAGTCCAAATGTTGATGATAAAACTTCTTTTAGATATCGTGGGAGGAAATCGACTCTTTATAAATATCAGTTAAGTTCTAAAAGAACTAAGTGGGACCGAAAAACTTCTCTAAAACAGGCCTTTGCCACTTCCAATAATGTGGTATTTGGAAAAGCGGCAATTAATCATTTAACTCCTGATGATATTTATAAAATGGCCAATGCGTTTGGCTTTAACACCAGATTAATGGAAGAGATTGCACTTGAGCAATCTAAGTTTAATCTTCCTCAAGGTGATTATCACCTAGCGGAACTGGCCACTGGTTTTAATAAAGAAACTCTTATCAGTCCTATTCACGGGGCCCTCTTAAGTTTGGTGGTGGCCAATGAAGGGATTTTTACCTACCCGCGAATGGTATCTAGAATTTATGATGTAAAAAATAAGGAAACAATTTGGCTTAATAGTCCGCGGAGTCACAGAGTTTTAGACGAAGATGTTTCAAGGGATCTGCGGGAGATGATGAAAATGACGGTTAAACGGGGAACCGCCCGGGGAGGTTTTAAAAATCTTAGTAGGTTTTTAAAACAGAATTTAAATATTGGCGGAAAAACTGGAAGCATCACTGGTGGAAATCCATTTGGGAAAAGGGATTGGATTACCATTTTTGCCAAACCAAAGCTGCAAGGCCTGGGAAAGGGAATTTCTGTCTGTGTAATGAATATAAATGTGAAAAAGTGGTATGTTAAATCATCTTTTTTGGCCAAAAAGGTTGTAGATTACTATTATAGGAAAGTGAATCCGTTGGCGCGAAGGGTCGCAAACTTTTAAATTTGAGGATAAAGCATGTCGGATAGTGAGAGTAAACCAGCAAAAGTGAATAATGATGTAGTAGAAATGACCAAAAAAGAGAAGATGGTTAAGGAAGTTAAATCAATTTCATTAATCCTTCTTTTAGTTTTAGTTTTTAGATCAAGCATTGCTGAGCCCTTTAGAATTCCCTCAGGTTCTATGATCCCAACGTTAATGATTGGGGATTTTATTTTAGTAAATAAGCTATCCTATGGTGCTAAAATTCCTTTTACCGATTGGAATATTTTCGGTTTTGATTTTACTGCCAAATATCTTTTTGGAAAAAGTGACCCCGAACGTGGAGATGTAATTGTCTTTAAATATCCTAGAGACAAGAGCATTAATTATATAAAAAGGGTGGTTGGGCTTCCAGGAGACAAGATCGAAATGAGGGACAAGGTAATTTACATCAATGGTAGTCCGGTAAAAACCGTGGAAATATCAGGTAAAGAGTTTATGGAAGACATGGATGATAAATTTAAAGTTTATAATTTCCGATTTTATAAGGCAGAAATGGGAAAGGCCAATCATGTAGTCCAACTTGATCAGGATGCCTTTTATCAAATGAATTTTAGTGAAAAAACAGTTCCTGCTGGACATTACTTTGTTATGGGGGACAATCGGGACTATAGCTCTGATTCAAGATTCTGGGGATTTGTCCCGAGAGAGCTGATTAAGGGAAAGGCCTTATTCGTATGGTTTTCCATGATTTTCCCCCTGGGAGAGCACCCTTTTAAATTTAGACCGTGGAGAATTGGAACGGTTATTCATTAGAGTTTTTTAAATCAATCCTGGTAATTCCGTCATTTTGATCATCAGGTCTTCCGTCAAAGTCAGGATTATTTTTTAGATAGTTTCTAAGCCAATTTTTTAAGATACCCTCACCATGTCCATGGATAATCTTTAAAAAAGGAATATCACCAGTGAGAAGCTCTCCGAGTGATTTTTCCACAGCAGCTTCAAACTCTTCTAATCTCATACCCCGACAGTCGAGCTCGATTTTTCCTAGTACCTCTTTTTTTATGTTCACAATAATCTCAGGCCCCTGGATCTTTTTAAGGATGCCAAGAGAATGGGCCGGGCACCATAGTGTTAGGTTTTTAGACTTTATCTGTACTTCTTTTTTCCTGGTATTTACATTTAATACTTCCGCTTGGGCGCGAAGGATTTTAGAAAAATAAAAATCCCCCGTTTTAATATCTGCAAGTTCTGGAGAGGCCAAATTGTCTCCTTCTCTTTTCTCCACCGTCGGGGCAAGGCCTCTCATCACCTGTTTCAAGGAGGAACTCTCTTTATAGAGAGTTTTTCGACTTTTTCCTTTTAGAGCGTCCTCGGCACGGTCAATAAGCTTTTTTAACTTTTCATTATAGGCCTCCCAAAGCTTTTCTTTTTCCAACTTTAAAAGTCCTTTTTGGGATTTTTCTTTGGCCTTTAGTTCCAGACTTATGGCGGTATTTTTAAGTAGTAAAGTATCAAGTCTTGATTGTTTAATAGTTAAATCTTGTAACAAGCTCTCGTAGCTGATTTTTTCCTTATCAATTAAGGCCATCGCTCGTTCTTTAATATGTCCCTTAACGCCAAATTTTTCCGATAATTTGCCAAAGATTGAAAGCGCCATGGAACTTCCAGGCGTACCTATTTCAAGCTTATAAGTTGGGCCCTCCGTCGCCTCATCAAACCCTACATGTGCCGAGAGATAGCCTCCCTTCTCATGAAAATAAGTTTTAAATATTTGGTGGTGAGTGGAAATTAATATTTTAGCAGGGCCTACTTTGTGGATTTCCTCTAAGAGGGCAATTCCCAGAGCAGATCCTTCCTCAGAAGAAGTGGAATTGAAAATTTCATCAATGAAAATTAGGTTATTTTCCACCGGAGATAGATCTTTTAAAAGTGTAATATAGTTTTTAACTTCCGAGGAAAATGAGCTTAGGCCTTCAGCAAGATTTTGTTGGTCATTGCTGAAATAGAAAATATTTTTAACCGGATAAAGCTCGGCGACTTCTGCGGGGATGAAAAGTCCAAAATGAATAAAAAGCTGGCATAAGGCCAAGGACTTTAGAGTTACAGTTTTTCCCCCGGTGTTTGGCCCGGATAAAATCAGCCCGTTATTTTCTCTGAAAATATCCAAGTCATTCTTAATCGGGTCTGCTATAAGGGGATGAAAAAAATCGCGGATTTTTATTTCGAAGTCATTTAAAATTTTGGGTCGGTTAAAAGTCATTTGATGGCAGTAAGAGGCCTTGGCATATGTTATATCTAGGTCAATAGTGAAATCCCTGATGAGAACAAGTTCATCGTATGATTCATGAAGGAGAAGGCTAAATTGCTGGGTGATTTTGGTAAATACCTCATCAAGTTCTGCCAGTAGTTGCATTCTCTGATTTCCCAGGGCCACCAGTTTATTTGGTTCCACAAAAAGAGTAAGGCCGGAACTCGATTTCGCCACAATGGGCCCATGATTTTTATTATAAGAGTCGGATCTTATGGCCAAAACGTAGCGCTCATTAATGACATCGTGTTCACTATATTGCAGGCTATCCGAATAAAGTGCAGAGGAGGCGATTTGGCCGATCTCATCTCTAAGAGACCCCTCAAGTTTTTTTAATTTGGAGTAAATCTTAGCTAGCAGGGGATGCCTCTCGTAATGGATCTCTCCAGAAGGTTCCACAAAAGATCTAAGCTCCGCTACAAAGTTCACCGTTAGATTTTTTTGTTTGAGGGGATCAATTTTCTCCCCAGGATACTTATTCCAATCACCAAATGATCTTTTTAAACTTAAATAAGACTCAAGTAGCAGGCAGGCGAAATTAAGCTCTTCAATATTTGCCATTTTGCCTTTTTTTAAGGAATCAATAAAATAAAAATATTTTCTACTTCGGGGGATCTTTAAGAGATGCAGGTGGAGAATATCTGTGGTTGAGATGATATCTTGGAGCAAATAGTCCAGCGAGTCATAGTCAAACTCAATTTCTTCCCGCTCTTTAGGGCCAAATGGTGAGCTCAGTACGTCACTCGATTTTTCAAAGTGAGTCCGAGAAGTTATTCTTACTAGAATCTCCGGCCAATCGAGAAGCTCTAGGTTTTTATAATTTTTTTTATCCAGTAGATTAAGGGTCATGATACAAAATTATCGACAACTTGAAGAAAACGTTAAAATTTACAATGACCAAATTGGGTCAAAAATTGGTCAAATTCAAAAAATTTATAGCACTCCTCACTTTATCTGTATAACCATTCGTTTTCCAGGACAGACTACCTATCTCTATTTAGGCCGTGGGTCCCATTTTGAGGGCCTGTGGCAAGGAGAGGCCATTCCACCCTCCGAGCTTAGAGTAAAGGACAGGTATTTAGAATATTTAAGAAAACACATAAGAGGTGCAAAAGTTGGAAAAATATTCCTAGACGTTAAAGACCGAATCCTTTTGATCCCCTATTATAAAAAAGGATTGGAGAACTTTTTTGCCATCTTTTGGCGGGGAAGATCGGCCTACTTCTTAAATGTAGAAGGAGAAGAGAGCATTTTTAAATCCTGGTCAGGACTTGAAAAAATTGACCAAACTCTTGATGCTAATTCGGTATTAGATCTTTTCAACCTTCTAGGACGAGGGGAAATTGAGTTAAAAGGGAAAGATTCAAAAACGGGAACGATAGAAGATTATATTTCCACTCAAATGGAGAGTTTAAATAAAGGCCATTTTCCCAGAAGAAAAAGAAAAAACCTTGATCGCAAAGAGCATAAAATAATAAACGATTTAGGACGGGTCAGATCTGGCCCAAAAATTCGGGAAGCTCTAGAGGCACTAGATTTTGAAATCGGCGATAAAACGGAAATAGTTATTGCGGGAGTCAAATTCAAATTTTCTAGGAATTTAAATGAATTTCAGAAAAGGAATCAGGTTTATCAGAAGATAAAGGGCTTTAAAATAGGTGAGGCCATATTAGAAAAGCGTCTTCTTGAATTAGAAAGGGAGAAAAAAAAATGGCAACAGGGAGAAGTTGCTCCAAAGCTTGAGACTAAGAAAGTCATAATGCCAGTTTGGGCCCAGAAAAAGATCAAGACTAAAGTTTCAAGTCACCAGGCGATAGATTATTTTAAAACTGACGCGGGCATTAAGATTGCCATTGGAAAAGATGTTAACGCTAACGATTATTTACGGAATAAGTGGGGCGCTAAGGAAGATTATTGGTTCCATCTAGAGGGCCTGAAAAGTCCTCATCTCATTATTAAATGTAGTGATACCTCCTTAATTCCCTTCGCTGCAATAGGATCGATTATAAGAGATTATGGAAAGTATGAATTTAGTGAAATACCATTGGTTTATACTCAGGTTAAGAACTTAAAAGGTGTTAAGGGAAAGTCTGGAAGTGTTACCTTTAAAAAGGCAAAATATATCCGAGTTGAGTACCTACAAAATTGGCCTGAAAAGATATTAAGGTTATAATTGATGACTATGAGAATACTTTTTTTAATCATCTTTTTTTCATTTTCAGCAGTGGCAGCGCAAAATGTAGATATTTTGGTAAACCGCTTTGATAAAAATTTATACAACCCCAAAAATCTAGGACTGCAGAAATTAACCTTTGAAGCGAGAATCGCTGGGCTTACGCAAAGTCTCAAGGCCAAAACCATAATCGAAAATATTCATGAAATATACTTTGAAGTGAAATGGAGTAATAAAACGGGGTTCACTCTTAATGTCGTAGGGCTTCCCCAAGGTTTTAAAGAGATCAAATATCAACTGAAAATGCTCTTGGCAGACAAACTATACTTTTTTATCCCGCTTAAGATTAAGGACACAATAAAGGATTACCAGGGCACAGCAAAAAAAATTGATGGCAAAACTCATGTCACTATGATTGATACTTCCAATGAAAAAAATATTTCCAAGGTTATATTGGTTTTTGATAGAAGGGGAAGGTTAAACACCATTGATTCCTATGCTCTAGGTTATCGAACTAAGACTACCATGACGCTGGAAAAGGAAAGTTGGAGTAGAAAAAAGTGGGTTTTAAATGAACTGCTCATAGAAAATATTCAAAGCAATATAAACTCCTCCACCAATTATCAGGTTTTTTATAAAAAGGTGGGGAAATTTGCCTTTCCGGAAACTATTGATATCTTAACCGAAGTTAAAACCGTTGTGGGAAAAAACTCCAGTGAGAGCAAGGTCTTAGGCCAAGTGAAGTCAAAAATTACCTTTTCCAACTTTAAATCAAAATAAGTGAAAGAATTAATCCTCAAACCTAAAATATCCCAGTTGATATTAAAGAAAAATATCGACTTGTACCAAAAAGACTTCACGCAAGTGCCAAAGTCGTGTTTTCCCGGTGAATGGGTTCTTATTAAGGAAAAGGCAGGGGATCTCAGCTTTATAGGCTATATAAACCCCTTTATAAAAAATGGGCCGCTAGTAAGGATCATAGAAACGCATAATGGATCGGAAGAAGATGAGGCCTTGTTGGCCCATAAGATAATTTTAAAGAACTTATTAAAGGCCATAAATAATCGAAAAATATTTAGGGACTACGGGGCCTGTAAACGACTGGCCCATGGTAGCGCCGATAATTTGCCAGGGCTTATCGTAGACCAATATATAAATGTCATTTTTATTCAGATAAATACTGCAGGAATTGATCGCTTTCGAAATGAGATAAAGGAGTTCCTATCAACTACCTTCCCAGATCAAAAAATTCATTTTCTCGATTCTTTAAAGTATCGGAAAAATGAAGGATTACCCCAATACCCCCAAGAAGAATTTAAAGAGGATTTAGAAATTCAGGAGAACGGTTTTACCTATTACCTACCCCCTAAATTAATGCAGAAGGTTGGTTATTATTATGACCACCGGGAAAATCGAAAAAAATTAGAATTAAAACTTAAAGATCTGAATATCTCTCTAGAGCAGGGTCTTGATCTTTACTGTTATATGGGTTCTTGGGGAATGCATTTATTAAGAGGTGGAGTAAAAAATCTAACTTTTGTAGATCAGGGCAATTTTGAGGAGCAAATCACAGCAAATCTAAATAAAAACAAACTTTCTGGAAGAGGACGATTTGTGCGCTCCGACGTATTTAAATTTCTCGATGATGCTCTGTCTAGTGATCAGACTTTTAATGTGGTGGTAGGAGATCCTCCGGCCTTTTCTAAGGAGCTGAAAAACGTCGATAAGGCCTTAGTGGGATATCAAAAATTGCATAGGAAAGTAATGAAGGTTTTAGCACCAGAGGCGCTCTATGCTGCAGCGTCTTGTACGCACAATATTTCCTTTTCAGACCTAGCAAAAACGGTTTATGAAGCTTCATTGAGAGAGGGAAAAACCCTCCAAATTATTGATGTTGGAGTGCAGGGGGGAGATCACCCATTTTTCTCCTTTAAAAGTAGAGAACATTATTTAAAATATATACTTTATATTATTAGGGAAAGGGAATGATCATGAGTACTAATTTAAATGAAAAAGTGAATGAAGTATTAAACGAGGCCAAAAAAGTTGTCTTTGGCCAAGATGAACTTCTCGATTCCATAATGGCCGCCATGGTTTGTGAAGGGCACGTTTTAATTGAGGGGATGCCGGGACTGGGAAAAACTCTTGCAGTAAACACTATTGGAAGACTTTGCGATTTATCCTTTCAAAGGATTCAATTTACCCCCGATCTACTTCCCTCAGATCTCATAGGTACAATGATCTATAGTCAAAAATCAGAAGTGTTTACCACTAAGTTTGGCCCTATCTTCACCCAACTTCTGCTGGCCGATGAAATCAACCGCTCCCCCGCCAAGGTTCAATCTGCTCTGCTTGAGGGAATGGGAGAAAAACAAGTTACCATAGGGGAGAATACCCACAAGTTAGCAACTCCCTTTGTGGTCTTGGCCACCCAAAACCCCATTGATCAAGAGGGGACCTATCCCCTACCAGAGGCGCAAATGGATAGGTTTATGATGAAGGTTAATGTGGGCTATCCTTCTTTTGAAGCAGAAAGATCTATCATGGATCTTAAAAAAAATGCCTTGGATGATTTAGAGCCTAAAATAAACGCAAAAGGTTTGCAAGCGATCCAAGAAAATCTGGACTCCATTTATGTTGATGAAAAAATAAAAAAATTAATTGTTGAAATTATTCACGCCACCAGGCCTGAATCCCCAAGCTTTCTAAAAGAATTTGAAGGGGCGATACTAGCGGGGGCCTCTCCCCGGGGCGCAATCTGGCTTTATAAATTATCAAGATTCCAGGCCTTCTTGGAAGAATCGGATTTTGTAACTCCAGAGCATATATTAAAGATTGTTCCAAGTGTCCTTGGACACCGAATGATTCTTACCTATGAAGCGATAATAGATAAGATAAAAGGAAGAGATGTGGCCCTTAGAGTGGCCAATGCCGTTATCTAGCTATGAAACTTAAATCGATACAAAAAGTAGTTAGTCAGATTCAAACGAGTCTTTTTAAGAACTCCAACTCTATTTCAGTTGGCATGCTTAAGTCTAACTTTAAAGGCCTAGGTCTGCAGTTTAAAGAACATCAAGTCTATCAATATGGTGATGACATTAGACTTATTGATTGGCGGCTTTTGGCCAAAACTACACACCCTTATATTAAAACTTTTGAAGAAGAGAGAAATGTTGAAATTATTGTGGCCATAGATGCTTCAAAATCAATGTTTTCCGGTTATGAGGGAATATCAAAATTACAAGCGGCAATGGAAATCTGTTGTCTCCTCTATCTTCTTACAGAAAAAACGGGAGATAGTGTAGAGGCCTACCTCTACCTAGATAAAATTGTACAAATTCCTAAGGCCAGTGGACACATGGGGATTTCACAATTTATCACTATTTTAGAAAGATCTGGGTTGGTGACACCTGATGGTACGCTAAATTTAGAATACGAACATAAAAATGTATTAACAGAGAGAGAGATATATATATCTTTAATGGGGCATCTGAGGAAAAAGAAAGAAGTTATTCTGCTTTCTGATTTTAACGAATTTATAGCTCATGATGAACTGAAGAAAATTTTATACAAAAGTCATCTTCATTGTTTTCAAGTGGTATCTCCCGTGGATATTGCAGAAAAATTACCATTTTGCCTATACTCTAGTGATCAATTCAACCTAAAGGGCGGCAGGCTTAACCAACTTAATGTTAAATTAGAAAAAGAATTTGACTCAGGTCTTGGCCGCAAATTCAAGCGTCTCAAAGTAGATTCCCGGTATCTGGAGGATTTTGTTAAGGAGATGGCCTGATGATTAAAATCTTGCTAATGTTGCTCTTTCCAATTCTTCTAACTGCCAGTGAAATATCCGGTGAGCTCACCTTTGTAGGACCTGTGGGCCCTATAAAAATAGGAAGCTTTGTTGAGGCCAGAGTGCTGCTTGGGCCACAGGGAGAAAATTACTTAAAGGACCTGGAAAAGACCGTTGGCAATAATCTTTTTGAAGGATTTTATTTGCAGGAGGTGAGAAATCCTCAGGTCCTACAAGGTGGGGACGGTTACCTAGAGGCCGATCTTACGCTTGTGATGATTGCTCCTTTAAAACCCGGTGATAAATTTATGTGGAAAATAGGAGAAAAGTCTATTTCTTTAAATTTAAAAGGCTTTTTATCAGCGCAGCCTGACTTAAATCCCAAGGCCTTCATCATCCTTGAGCAGGCAGTAAAGCGGAACTTGTTTTTAATTAAATTAGGTATAATCTTATTGGCCCTGCTCATTTTGGCCTTAGGGTATTTCTTGTGGAAAAGGGTAAAAAATAAAACGCTCAAGAGGGAAATTGCAAGAAAAAAGCAGGAGAAAATAGATTTTTGGAAGGACTTGATTTTAAATGCAAAAGAGAGACCTCAGTTAGAGCAAATCTATATTGAAAGAGAGCTTTGGCTTACCCTTATCCCGAGTCTTAGAGATAAGGCCGATAATTTTTTTAGCACCATTGAAAAACATCAATATAGGCCTTGTTGGACAGATGAAGAACTGGAAGAAATCATGGAGAGTCTAAAGAGGATAATGCATGGAGTTTAACAATCCTTATTTTGCTATATGGGGCATTTTAGGGCTTCTCTTTTGGGTGATTGGATATCTTTATCTATTTAAATCACCACAAGTGTATATCCCTAAAAAATATATTAAAAATAAGAATTCTTTTTTTACCTTTTTAATTTTTGTAACCGGAATTTTTGGCTGGCTTCTTTTAAGCTTTTCTCTTACCGGGCCTAGAAGGCCACTTGGTTTTGTAAAAAGTGATATAGAAGTAAATGATATATTGTTTGTCGTGGATGTCTCACGGTCCATGTTGGCCAATGATTTTAAACCTAATAGGCTAGAGGCGGCAAAAAGAAAGATTGCAGAATTTGTTGCTCTTCGCCCTACGGATAGAATCGGGATTATTATATTTTCAGAGAAGGCCTTCACTCTGCTCCCCTTATCAACAGATTTAGATTTAGTTCAAAGGATTATTGGTGAAATTAAAATCGGCTTTTTAGGTTCTGGTACCAACATTGGGGACGCTCTAGGTCTTGGGGTGGGGAGATTATCCCAGTCCATGGCCAAAAACAAAGTCATAATTCTCTTAACTGATGGCGTGAGTAATGTGGGGGTAATGACCCCTATTCAGGCGGCGGAGCAGGCGGCAGAAAAAGGTATGAAGATTTATACCATTGGGGTTGGCGGAAATAAGGATGCCAAGATTCCAGTTGCTGGCGGGTTTGGTTATCAATATATCCCTGGAGGAAGTATTGATATGAAAACGTTGAGGTCAATTTCCAAATTGACTAAGGCAAAATCCTATCAGGCGGGAAATGAATCGGCGCTTAAAGAGGTTTTAAGTGAAATTGAGAGGCTTGAAAAAACTAAAATTGAATCCTCAGGGAAGATGATTTATGAGGAAATCTATTTTAAGTATTTATTTTGGGGCGTTCTATTTTTATTAATGGCCGAGCTGACCAGAAAATATGGCCGTAAAGAGGGCATATGAGTTTTTTAAATTTTAAATTTGCGCCGATGATTTTTCTGGTATTTTTCCTTTTTGCTTTTTTTTTCTTAAGGCATGAGGCAAAGGTTGCAAATTTTATTAGGAAGTATTGGTTTTATAAAAGAACTAGAAAAAACAGAGTCTCCACCATTTTTTATATTTTGAGTATTCTAGCTTTTTGTATCAGCTTAATGGATTTAAGAGGGGCCTCTGAAAAAGTAAAGGCCACGATTCCGGATCAAAAGACCATTGTTATCATAGACACCTCGTCTAGTATGTTAACAGAAGATGTAAGACCAAACCGTTTTCAAAAATCACTTTTGATGGCACGACACTTTATTAAAAAGGCATATGGTCATCAGGTAGCGGTGGTGCTTTTTTCAGATATTCAAAAAAGAATAGTCCCTTTTACTGATGATATCGATCTTCTAGATTCAAGATTGGAAGGACTGGAAAAACTAGATATCACGCGAGGTGGATCGAGTATTTCTCAGGCGATTCAGGAATCAATTCAGTATTTTAAAGTTGAAGCAGGTCTGACGGGGGATTTTTCAGGAAATTTATTAGTTTTTACGGACTCTGGGGAAAATCAAGAGAAGTTTGATTTAAACATCCCTGATGAAATCAGCCTCGCTGTAGTTGGAGTGGGAACGGAAAAAGGTGGGGCAATTCCTCTTAGAAATTCCCGCGGAAAATTTTTAGGATATAAAACCTACCGGGGAGAAAAGGTCATCTCTAAGTTAGACAAAACTTTTTTAGAGGATCTGGAAGGTAAAGTAACAAATTATAAATATTGGCTAGTCCATTCTTACAATATGCCAACAGAAGAGATCTTAAACTTTTTTCGAACGGTTTATAAAACCAAACTTTCTCATAGGAGTGTTGATGTCAGACCTGTCTTTACTCAATATATAGTAATATTCGGGATTGTTTTATTCATTATTTCCGTGATCCTAAGCAGAGGAAAAACCTTTACCTTGGCGCTTTTTCTCTTGGTTTTATGTCCTCCGAGTTTTTCCAAAGAAGAGAAAAAACCAACTCTTGATAAACAGGGCCTGGAATGGAAAGAACAACTTCAAAAGGGAAAGTTAGAAAAGGATAGACGGTTAAAACTCGCCGAAAAATTCCTCAAGGCAAAAGATTTAAAAAATGCTAAAATCCTTTATGAGGAAAATATCCAGGATTTCACCAAAGAGAATCCTTTAATCCAGTTTAATTATGCACTCACTCTAATTCAAGGAGAAGACCTAGCAAGAGGCATAAAAATCTATAAAAGACTGGCCAGGGCGGTGGAAAACAAAAGCGAACCTCAATATCAAAAGTTCTACCAGGCGATAAGAAATAACGTCCTCATGGCGCTAAAAAAAGATCAACAACAAAAAAAGCAACAACAAGACAAGAAAGACCAAGATAAAAAGAAAGACCAGGATAAAAAGAAAGACCAGGATAAAAAGAAAGACCAAGATAAAAAGAAAGACCAGGATAAAAAGAAAGACCAGGATAAAAAGGAAGACCAGGATAAAAAGAAAGACCAGGATAAAAAGAAAGACCAGGATAAAAAGAAAGAGCAAGATAAAAAGAAAGAGAAGAAAAAAGATAGACCGGATTCAGTTGAGCAAAAAGAAAAAGATATAAAGAAAAAAAGAGAGCAGGTTAAATTACCTGCGATGATAAAACAGATTTTAGAAGATGACCGGAAGCTGCAACAAAAATATATGGATACCTCAACCGGTGATAATAGACGAAATAGAGATAGAAAGGACTGGTAACAGATATGAAAAAGATTTATGCAATTATTTATTTGTTAATTTCTTTTAGTTTGTTTGCTAAAAATGTTGAAATAGTTTTGGATCCCAAGGTTCCCGTGGCCGGTGAACAATTTGATATGATTTTTAAAATCAAAGTGACCGGGTCTAATAGACCTAGAATTAGCTTCAATCGGGGAAAGCTTAGACTTCTAGGCCAGCGCAGCGGGGGCATGTCGATTAACACCTCCATTATAAATGGAAGATTTACCACCACCAGAGAGATGACCTATATTTTTACTTTAGTGGCACCTCAGGCCGGGGTTTATCCCATAAACGATGTGGCCTTAGTTTGGCGGGGAGGGAGGAAGGCCTTGCCTTCTATAACAGTTGAGATCTTAAAACAAAGGGCACAGGCCAAAGACTACTTTTTAATGGCCCTTCCTTCTAAGACAACAGTTTATTTTAATGAGGGGATTGATGTTAATTATTACCTCTATTTTAAACCTTCAGTGAGATTAACCGGGGAAGGAGTCGAAGGATTTCCTAAATTTCCCAAGTTTATAAAAAGGTTTCATACCATAAAGCCAACAACTGAAACAGTTACTTATAAAGGGAATATCTACCGTAGACGCCTTTTTTATTCCGCTAGACTGTATCCAGAAAAGGTTGGAAACTTAAAATTAGATCCTTTAAGGATAACTATCCAATTTTATGATACTCAGGAAAGTTCTGATCCCTTTGGAGGTTTTGGGGCCTTTGGCTTTCGCTCGCGAAGAACCAGGCAGGTGAGTGTTGCCAGTAAAGAAATTCTGATTAAGGTTTTAAACTTTCCGGCAAAAGGCAAACCAGCGGACTTCACGGGGCTTGTGGGAGATCACCAGTTTAAAGTGGGGATCAATCGTAATAAAATTTTAATTAATGAAGCGCTCGAGTTGAAACTAACCGTTGAGGGGCCTGGGGCGCTGGAGCATTTCGACGCTCCGTCCTTATATCAAACAAAGGCCTTAGAAGAATTTGATACCAATTCAGATTTAACCGAAATTGGGATGAACAAAGCGCGAAAAACCTTTGATTATACCTACCTTGCAAGGGCACCTATAGATCTTGAAAAGCGTAAGATTTCTTTTTCCATCTTTGATCCAGACCTTAAAAAATATATTAAAAAAGAAGTGTTGCTACCGGGAATAAAAATTGCAGGAGTGTCGACAAAGACCGACTCATCCAGGGCCGGTGCAGATGGATCACCGGCCCCCAGGGCCTTGGAAGACACGGGGGAAAATTTATTAGCACCAGTCTTTACCTCTTCCGGGCACGAATCCTGGGCCGATTACTTGATCATTATTTTAGTTTTAATCCTTCTAGGGCTTTTAATTGATATGATTTATGACAAGGCCAAAAGATCTGGGGATGAGGTCAACTTACTGAAATTATGCAAGAAGATTGAAGATGAGGGCCCAGATTATTCAAGCATACACCAATTTATTCTTCATTTAGCGGGTGGACAAAAAGTGGCAGAACCCTCTATATCTAGAGTACTAGATGAATCCGGCCTTTCCCCACAGGCCAAGAAATATTTCAGTAAACTGATAAAGCATGCTGAGAGAAGGACGTATAGAAAAGATCACGGTGGGGAAAAGTTTAATTTTAATCAGAAATACTTCAAAGAGTTCATGGGGCAAGTTTTTAAAAAATGAAAGTAGTCTCAAATATTTCTACATTAATTGAATCAGGTGAAGTTGCCATTTCGATGGGCAACTTTGATGGAGTCCATCTCGGGCATCAGGCCCTTTTAACTAATGCTTTAAACGAATCAAAAGAGAGAGGATTTTCTTTTGGGATTATCACTTTTGTCCCACATCCGGCCGAGATTTTCAAAGGTGTCTCTAATTTTTATATCAATTCCTTTGAAGAGCGAAGGCAGTTACTTGAGCGTTTGGGAGTTAAGTTTATTGTTGAGCTTCCCTTTGATGAACACTTTGGCAAATTAGGCCCTAAAGAATTTTTAAATGAATATGTGCTCAAGTTAAAAGGTCTTAAAAAGATTTTTCTGGGATATAATTTTGGCCTGGGAAAAGATAAGCGTGGGGATTTGAAATTTATTTCTGAGTTTGTTGGCCCTCACAATATTGAGCTCTATGTTGAGGATGAGTTTATCCTTGATGGAAATCAAGTTTGCTCTTCTAAGATTAGAGAAAAGATCAAAGAGGGGGATATTCCCTTTGCTAACTCAATGCTAAATAGGGAGTTCTACCTTAGTGGTACTGTAGTCCCGGGGGCCGGGAGAGGAAGTAGAATTGGAATTCCAACGATGAATTTGGAATTTGATCATAAAAGGCTTGTGCCAGGGAGGGGAGTTTACGTTACGAGGACAGAAGTTAAGGGAAAACAAAACTTATCTTTGACTAATATTGGATATAATCCCACCTTTGAAACAAATGAGCGGGTAAAAGTTGAAACTCACTTGCTCGATTTTGATGAAAAACATTATGGAGAAGAAATCCGTATTAGCTTTGTGGAAAAGATTCGCGATGAAAAGAAATTTGGGGCCGCCACAGAACTAATTAAACAAATTAACCTCGATATTTTATATACGAAAGAAAAATACCTTTAGATGATTTCACTGGCACTACTTGGAAAAAAGATATCACATTCAAAATCTGCAGAGATTTATGAGGAGCTTTTAGCTGAGGAGATTGATTATAAGATCTATGATTGTGCCTTACCTTCAGACATCCCGTCTTTGGACTATTTTTTTAAAAACCATAAAGGTCTAAGCATTACCTCCCCTTATAAAAAGTTTTTTTTAGATAAGGTCGAAATCTCAGGTGTCGATTTAAAGGCGATTAACTGCATTAAAAAATCGGGAAATACCTACTTGGCAACAAATACAGATTATCTGGCAATAGAAGAAATAATAGAGGGATTTAGTAGGAGATATAAAGAACTTTTCTTTGTAATCCTAGGGGATGGTGTAATGTCTGAGATTACCCAAAAACTTCTTCAAATAAAAAATATCCGGTTCGTTGTTTTTTCCAGGAAGCAAGATCCTGACTTTAAAAACCTGGATATACCCGCTAAAATTGGTACGATAAATGCCCAGGTTATTATCGTTAATTCCTGTTCCCGTGGCTTTCAGTTTTGTGGAGCACTTTCAAAAAATTATCTATTCTGGGATTATAATTACAGCTTTTTACCCCATAGCGAAAGACTTCAGAGTAAAGTACTCAGCTATATGGATGGGCTCTCGATGCTTAAATTACAAGCAAAATACGCGATCAATTTCTGGGATCTTTAAACTCCTCTCTTAATTGACCGATAAATTACTTAGATAAACAGGTATTTTACTAGGACTTTCAGTGTTTAGAAAAGAGTTCGTCGAAATTATTTCCCAGACAGGTATGGTCCCACTCAGTGACTTGCGCCCACTTCTTAAGGATAAGAATCCGGCAGATATTACTGAGCTTAAGTTAATCGATTTTTCCTTTTTCGATGATGTGAAATTTGCTCAGCAAGTAGCTGAAAAGTCCAAGATGACTTATATGGATCTAAGCGATGCCAAAGTCGAAGATAATATCCTACAAATAATTAAAAAGACAGATGTCATAAAGTTCAGGGCACTTCCCATTCAAAGAAGCGGAGAAGGGATTACATTTGCAGTTTATGATCCTTCTATAATGGAATTAAAAAAGGAACTTCAGACACTAGTCCAACAAAATGTTGAACTAGTGGTGACAAATATGGGGGCCTGGAAAAGCCTTTATGAGAGGATTACTGAATCAATTGATGAGATTTTGTTAACGATAAGAGAGATCGGCCAAGAGACAGAAAAAGATGAGGATATTAGTGAAGAAGATATCAGTGAAGATGTCGTTACTTTTGTTAATAAAATTTTGGCCGAGTCATTTCTGCGAAAGGCCTCCGACATCCATATTGAACCGTATGAAAAAGTTTTTAGGATTAGGTTTAGAGTTGATGGTACTTTAATCGTGGCCCACACTCCTCCACGAAACATCATGTTGCCGCTAATTTCGAGAATAAAGATCATGGCACAAATGGATATTTCAGAAAAAAGAAAACCCCAAGATGGAAGAATAAAACTAGGAATTGCCAATAAGTCCATAGACTATCGGGTTTCATCGTTGCCGACCCTATTTGGGGAAAAGATAGTTATGCGTCTACTAGATCCCGAAAGCCTACAGCTAGATATGACAAAACTTGGTTTAGCGGAAAGTCAGTTTAAAATCATTAAAGAAAATATTCATATGCCTTTTGGTATGTGTTTGGTTACAGGACCTACTGGTTCCGGTAAAACGACTACTTTATATTCCGCACTTGCGGATTTGAATAGGACAACTAAAAATATATCAACCGCTGAAGATCCGGTAGAATTTAATATGGAAGGGATTAATCAGGTCAATATTAGAAGAGAAGCGGGTTTGACTTTTGCCTCTGCGCTTAAGGCATTTTTAAGACAAGATCCAGATATCATAATGGTTGGGGAGATCAGAGATCTTGAGGTTGGAGAGATTGCCATTGAAGCGGCACTAACCGGTCACATGGTTTTATCTACTTTACACACCAATGATGCTCCATCAACTATAACTAGACTTTTAAATATGGGAATAGAACCTTTCTTGGTAACGGGTGCTTTAAATATTGTTGTAGCACAAAGGCTGTGCCGGAGAATCTGTGTTGATTGCAAAATTCCTGATGAGGCAGTTGGAGTTGAGGCATTAATCGCTGTTGGTTTGGCCACGGCATCAGCACAATCAATTAAGCCCTTTAAAGGTAAGGGTTGTGAGATTTGTAATGAGACAGGTTATAAAGGTCGAGTGGCCATCTATGAGGTAATGCGTATGTCTCCGGCAATTAAGGCGCTGATTTTAAGAGATGCCCCTTCAGATGAACTTAAAAAACAGGCCATTAGAGAAGGGATGAAAACGCTAAGGATGTCGGCACTGGGAAAATTCGCTCAGGGAATTACTACGCTAGAGGAAGTTGTCGCTAACTCTAGTCCTGATAAATTTAGCTAGGATTTAAGTTATGGCAGAAAACGAATCAGGTGGAATTAAAATTCAACAGCTATTTAAATTAATGGTGGATAATGGTGCATCAGATTTACACATAACCGCAGGGTCTCCTCCGGGTATGAGAATAAATGGTGAAATTGTTAAAGTTAAGATTCCGGCCTTAACAGGTGAAGATTGTAAAAGATTAATTTACACTATTTTGTCGGATGATCAAAAAAATGAATATGAGAAAAATTTAGAGTTAGATTGCGCTTTTGGTATAAAAGGGCTGGCGAGATTTAGGTGTAATGTCTTTCAATCAAAAGGAAATATTGGAAGTGTCTTTAGACAAATTCCAACGATTATCCCAGATTTTAAACAACTGAACCTTCCCAATGTATTATTAAATATGACAGATGTCAGTAATGGTCTGGTGTTAGTGACAGGACCTACAGGATCGGGAAAATCAACTACCCTTGCGGCCCTTATTGATCGTTTAAATGATAATGAAAAAGGTCATATTATCACTTTGGAAGATCCGATTGAATTTGTACATCCACATAAAGGTTGTATTGTTAATCAAAGGGAAATAGGCACTGATTCTCATTCATTTAAAAATGCCTTAAAGGCGATTCTTCGGCAAGATCCCGATATAATTCTAGTGGGAGAATTAAGAGACGCTGAAACCGTGTCAGCGGCCTTAACCATGGCCGAGACAGGACATTTGGTTTTTGGAACTCTTCACACCAACTCTTGTGTACAAACTATAAACAGAATAGTGAATTTTTTCCCGGCCGATGAACAAACTCAAGTAAGAACCTTACTATCGTTTGTTTTACAAGGAATTGTCGCTCAACAATTAGTGCCGAAAACCTATGAGTCTGGTAGAATTTTAGCTATGGAAATACTTTTTCCTAATCCGGCCATTCGGAATTTAATCAGGGAAAACAAATTGCACCAGGTTTATTCCCAGATGCAGATAGGACAGGACAAAACTGGCATGATTACGATGAATCAATCTTTAGGGTCTGCAGTTGAAAAGGGGCTTATAGATGCCAATACGGCAATGACTTTTACCCCAGAACCAGAAGAGATGGAAAAGAAACTGGGTATAACAAAAAATAAGGCCTAAGAATGGGCAATTGGAAATGGGAAGGACTGAATAAGGAAGGCAAAAGATCCTCAGGGATGGTGGAGGCCACGAGTCTTCGCGATGCCAGAAGGGCCCTTCGCGCTCAAGGTATAAGACCTCGCAAACTAAATTCCCCCTCAATTTTAGAATTTGATTTAGCTGAATGGCTGGTTGAGCAAGGTTTAGTTGCCCCATTTGGCAATAAGGAATTAGTCATTTTCACTCGTCAATTATCAGTTATGGTAAATGCCGGAGTTCCCATTATTCAGGCACTTGAAATTATCTTTAAGTCTGAAAAGCATCCCGTCCTAAAAAGGGCCGTACAGTCTATAGCCCGTGAAGTTTCAGAGGGTAAAACCATTAATGAGGCGATGGAAAAACAAAAAGGGTTTAGCCGCTTGTATATTAATTTAGTTAAGGCCGGTGAAACAGGTGGAATTTTAGATCAAATTTTAGAAAAACTTGCAGAGCATATGGAGAAGCAAGAAAAAATTAAAAAGCAAGTAAAAGGAGCTCTCCAATATCCCATGATTGTTTGTATAATCGGGGCCGGTGTTATTTGGGCCTTGATGGTATTTGTGGTGCCTCAATTTGTCGAAATGCTTGAAGGGACAGGCCAAAAAGTGCCTGGGATCACCCAGTTTGTTATTGATGTCTCAGATTTTCTTGGAAATTATTCCATGTACCTTGTGGGCGGTTTAGTCGTGGCCGCATTTATTTTTAAAGTGTGGGTGGGAACAAAGGTTGGGAAAAGATCTTTTGATAATTTTTCTATGAAGCTTCCTCTTTTTGGAGATCTGATTATTAAGGGGAATTTGGCGACATTTTGTCGGACTCTTGCCACTATGTTAGGTGCAGGGATTACCCTTACCGAAGCTTTGGAAGTTTGTATCGAAACAGTTGATAATACGGTGATAGCGAACGATTTAAGCCAGGTTCGAGATCAGGTGATTCAAGGTAAGACTTTTGCTGAACCACTGATGGAAATAAGCTACTTCCCAGAAATGGTCGCGTCGATGGTGAAAGTGGGGGAACAAACAGGTAATTTGGATATGATGTTACCAAGGTCGCAGATGTATTTGAGGATGATGTGGATGAAGTAATTACCAACATGACCAAACTAATTGAACCCATTATTATTGTTGTTTTGGGAGGCATGATAGCCACT